>JALHPN010000150.1 GCA_022842465.1 Polyangiaceae bacterium
CGGCGCGCTCGGCGCCGGCGCGCGGCTGACGGAGGAGGACGGACGCGCGATCGCGCGCGAGGCCGTCAGCGTCGCAGCCGTCGCCCCCGCGCTCCGCTCGCGCGCGCAGATCATCGCCGGAGAGCGGAACTGGTCCACGCAGGTCATCGGCTCGACGCGCGCCTTCTTCTTCGTGCGCAGCTGGCCGGTCGCGCGCGGCGCGGCGTGGGACGAGCACGACGAGGCCACGAAGGCGAAGGTCTGCGTCCTCGGCACGACCGTGGCGACGAAGCTCTTCGGGAGCGAGGATCCGATCGGCCGCGCGGTGCGGATCGGCCGCCACTCCTATCGCGTGACGGGGATCCTCGAGTCGAAGGGCGAGGCTCCGTTCGGGGGCGACCAGGACAACATGGTCGTGATGCCGATCAGCACGATGCGCGGACGCGTGATGCGCACGGCGCCGGGCTTCGCGGGCATCCTCCTCATCTCGGCGACGAGCGCGGAGACCACCGATCGCGCCATCGCGCAGGTCTCGTCGATCCTCCGCCAGCGGCACCGCATCGAGGAGGGCCGGGAGCCCGACTTCTGGGTCCGCTCGCAGAAGGAGTTCCAGGCGATGCAGGGCGCCATCTACGGGCTCCTGACGGTGCTCCTCGTCTGCATCGCGGCCGTGAGCCTCGTCGTCGGGGGGATCGGCGTCATGAACATCATGCTCGTCTCCGTGACGGAGCGGACGCGCGAGATCGGGATCCGGATGGCGATCGGCGCGCAGGCGTTCGACATCCTCGTCCAGTTCCTCGTCGAGGCGGTGGTGCTCGCGTCGATCGGCGGCCTCGCCGGCGCGGCGGTGGGGCTCGGGGCGATCCGCCTCCTGGGGGACACGCTGGGCTGGCCGATGAAGCTCGACCCCATCGCGCTCGGCGTCGCCGTCGCCACGAGCGCCCTCACGGGGATCGCCTTCGGCTTCTTCCCCGCGAAGCGGGCCGCAGGCCTCGATCCGATCGTCGCGCTCCGGCACGAGTGACGAGGCGCGATCGACGCGATCATGATCCCGCGCGCATCCGCGACGAGACGGTCGTCGTGGGCTAGACTGCCCCCTTGATGCGGCTCCGGGCCCTCGCGATGCCTCTGGCGGGGGCTGTGCTCGTCGCGTGCGCGGCGATCACCGGCGCCTCCGATCTGCGGATCGGCGAGGCCGACGAGGGGCGAGACGCGGGGGACGCGGCCCCGCCCCCTCCGTCCGAGGACTCGGGGTCGAGCCTCGTCTCGTGCGGGGATCAGCGGGTCTGCCTCGCGACGCCGAGCGGCTGGGCGCCCGTCGCCCTCGTCCTCGGCGCGGCGAACGTGGTGTGCCCGACGACGTACGCGCAAAAGGCCTCCCTGAAGGGCGTCTCCTCGCTCGCGAAGTGCGACTGCCGGTGCGGCGGCGCCGCGGGGCCCGGCTCGTGCGACGGCGACGTCCGCTTCGACTGGGGCAACGGCGCGTGCACGCTCCAGGCGACGAACCTGACCTTGAGCCCGGACGGCGGCTGCTCGCCCGTCGCGACGGGGCCGATCAACCAGGGCGCGAAGGCGGGCCTCCTCCCGCCGACGGTGTGCGCGCCGCAGATCTCGCAGGAGATGCCGCTCCCCGTCGACGTCGCCGTCTGCTCCGGCGCGGAGACGACGACGTCGCCGCTCTGCCGCTCCGGGGAGAGCTGCGTCCCGGCCGTCTCGCGGGGCACACGCATCTGCATCGCGCGGGAGGGGGAAGTCTCCTGCCCGGACGGCCCCTGGACGCGCTGGTCCGCGGGGACGAACCCGACGGACGACCGCGCGTGCACCCAGTGCACCTGCGGGACGGACGCCGTCGAGTGCGCGAAGGGGGCGCTCCTCTTCTTCGCTGACACGGCGTGCGCGACGCCGGCCGTCGCCCGCATCGCGACCGACGACAAGTGCGCCGCCGCCGTCGTGACCGGCGAGCCGAGAGCGGCGCAGTACAAGCCCGGCACGGGCTGCACCGTCACGAGTCAGCCGACGCTCACGGGGGCGCTCGCGTTCCAGGGCGCGCGCACCGTCTGCTGCGTGCCCTGAGCGGGCTCAGTCGCTCCACGTCTGGACGACGTAGCTCCCCTTGCCGGAGCCGACCGCGACGAGGAGGGTGACCTCGTCGGCGGACGAAAAGCACATCACGCCGCCTTCCGGGAGGGCAGGGCCGGGCGACTCGGCGACGATGTCGCCCGCCGAGTCGCGCGCGACGACGACCACGTCACGGACGCCCTCGTCGGTTGCAAAGTACATGCGATAGCACTTCCCCGCCTCGACCCGGACCTTGTGCTCCGCGTGCGGGGCCGCGTCGGCGCCCTGGCCGCGGAGGAGCGCGCCCGCGGGCCTCAGCTTCACGGCGGACGTCGTCTTGGCGCAGGCCTCGCCCACTCTGCGGACGAGAGCCTCGGGATCCTTCGCGCGCGGCATCGCGCCGGCGCACGTCTCGAGCGCGGGATCGCTCCTGCGCTTCGCCTTCTTCGAGCCGCTCACGCCGGGCGGCGGCATCGTCGCGAGGGGGGGGAGCGGTCCGAGCGAAGCAGCCGGCTGCGTCCTCGTCGCGGCGACGCCGGCGCCGGCATCCGCGGACGCGGCCCCTCCCGCAGCCTTCGGGGCGGGAGGCTTGCTCCCTCCGCACGCCGCGGCGAGCGAGGAGGCGGCGAGCAGGGTCGAGAGCCCGAGGAGAGCGCGGAGACGCATCGCGCTCGCAAGGTAGCACGTCTCCTCTTCGCGCCCGGCGGCGCTCCCGAGGGCGCGACGCAACGTCGGCTAGCCCAGGTTCTTCCGCGACAGCGCGATGCGCTTCCGCGCCTGGTCGATGCTGACGACCCGCACCCGGACGGCGTCGCCGACGCGGGCGACCTCGTGGGGCTCTCTCACGAAGCGATCGGCGAGCTCGGAGACGTGGACCAGGCCGTCCTGCTTCACGCCGACGTCGACGAAGGCGCCGAACGCCGTCACGTTCGTCACGACGCCGTCGAGGACCATCCCCGCCACGAGGTCCTCGAGCTTCCGCACGTCGTCGCGGAACTTCGGGGGCTCGAACGCGCTCCGCGGATCGCGCCCAGGCTTCGCGAGCTCTCTGCGGATGTCGTCGAGCGTCGGCTGGCCGACGTCGCCAGAGGCGTAGCGGCTCCAGGGGATCGTGGCGAGCAGCGTGTCGTTTCCGACGAGCGCGCTCGCCGAGACGCCGGCGTCTTTCGCGATCCGTTCGACGAGCGCGTACCGCTCCGGATGCACCGCGCTCGCGTCGAGCGGGTTCGCCGCGCCCCGCACCCGGACGAACCCCGCCGCCTGCTCGAACGCCTTCGGGCCGAGACCCGGGACGTCGAGGAGCGCCCTCCGCGAGCGGAACGCGCCCTCGTCCTGCCGGTGCTTCACGACCTTCTTCGCGAGCGACGGCCCGAGCCCCGCCACGTGCGCGAGCAGCGACGGGCTCGCGGTGTTCAGCTCGACGCCGACGCGGTTCACGGCGGACGCTACGACGTCGTCGAGCTTCCGCTCGAGGAGCTTCGGGTCCACGTCGTGCTGGTACTGGCCGACGCCGATCGCCTTCGGATCGAGCTTCACGAGCTCGGCGAGCGGATCCTGGAGGCGCCGCGCGATGGAGACCGCCCCGCGAACGGTGAGGTCGACGTCCGGCAGCTCCTCGCGCGCGACGTCGCTCGCCGAGTACACGCTCGCGCCGGCCTCGCTCACCAGGACGACGAGCTGCGAGGGGCCGAGGACGTCCTTGCAGAAGTCCGCCGTCTCGCGCCCGTGGGTGCCGTTGCCGACCGCGACCGCGAAGGGGCGGTGCTTCGCGACGAGGTCCGTGAGCGTGCGCCGCGCCTCCGCGACCGCGCTCGCGCCCGAAACGAGGTTGAACACCGTGTGCGCGACGAGCTTCCCCGTCGCGTCGACGACCGCACACTTGCAGCCGGTGCGCTGGCCGGGGTCGATCCCGAGCACGCCCTTCGGACCGAGCGGTGCGGCGAGGAGGAGCTTCTCGAGGTTCTGCGCGAAGACGGAGACGGCCGAGGCGTCCGAGCGCGCCTTCAGCTCGTCCTTCACGTCGCCCTCGATCGACGGGAGGAGGAGGCGCTTCACCCCGTCCTTGACGGCTTCCTCGAGCTCGCCCGCGAAGGGAGAATTCCGGCGATAGCCGGCGCGGGTGGCGGCCTCGTACGCGAGCGCCTCGTCGTCGACGCGGATCTTCATCCGGAGGACCCCCTCGGCCTCGCCGCGAACGATCGCGAGGAAGCGGTGCGACGGGATCGTCTTCGCGCGCTCCTCGTGCGCGTAGTACGCCTCGAACTTCGTCGGCTCTTTCGTCTTCGCCTTCACCGCCGACGACACGACGAGCCCTTCGCGATCGAAGCGCGCCCGCGCGAGCCCACGGACGTCCGGGCGCTCCGTGACGAGCTCGGCGACGATGTCACGCGCCCCGGCGAGGGCGGCGGCCGCGTCGGGCACCTCCTTCTTCGGGTCGACGAAGCGCGCGGCCTCGGCCGCGGGGGCGCCGCACGTCCCCGGCGCAGGCTGCGCGAGGATGCGCTTCGCGAGCGGCTCGAGCCCTCGCTCGCGCGCGACCGACGCCCGCGTCTTCCGCTTCGGCCGGAAGGGGAGGTAGAGATCCTCGAGCTCGGCGCGCGTCCGGCAGCGAAGGGCGGCGGCGCGGAGGTCGGCCGTGAGGACGCCCTGCTCGTCGAGGGACGAGAGGATCGCCGTCCGTCGCTCCTCGAGCGCCCGCTCGGTCTCGGCGCGCTCCTCGATCGCGCGGATCGCGACCTCGTCGAGCCCGCCGGTCTGCTCCTTGCGATAGCGCGCGATGAAAGGGAGGGTCGCGCCGCCGTCGAGCAGCGCGAGCACGGCCTTCACCGACGCGACGGGCAGGCCGAGCGCCTCGGCGATTCGCGGGGCGAGCTCCTCCGGCTTCATGGTCGCCTTCTTACCACTCCGCGCGATGCTAGAGTCGGCCGCGTGCCGCGCGTCCTCGCCGTCGATCCGAAGGAGCCCCAGCCGGAGGTGATCCGGGAGGCCGCGCGTGTGCTCGCCGGTGGGGGCCTCGTCGCGTTCCCGACCGAGACGGTCTACGGCCTCGGCGCCCGCGGGCTACGTCCGGAGGAGGTCGCCCGCATCTTCGTCGCGAAGGGTCGACCGACCGCGCATCCCCTCATCCTCCACGTCACCGACGTCGCGATGGCGCGGACGCTCGCGGCGAGCTTCACCCCCGAGGCGTCGCGGCTCGCTTCGCGGTTCTGGCCGGGACCGCTCACGCTCGTCGTGCCGCGCGCCGCGCAGGTGCCCGATGGGGCGACCGGCGGGCTCCCCTCGGTCGGCCTCCGCGCGCCGGCGCATCCCGTCGCGCTCGCGCTCATCGCCGCCGTCGGAGAGCCGCTCGCGGCGCCGAGCGCGAACGCCCATCTCCATGTCTCGCCGACGACGGCGGCCCACGTCGTGCGCTCGCTCGGCGACAGGGTCGATCTCGTGCTCGACGGCGGGCCGTCCGCGCGCGGGATCGAGTCCACCGTCCTCGACGTCACCGGGCCCGTGCCGACCGTGCTCCGCCCGGGCGCCGTCTCGCTCGAGGCGCTCCGCGCGGTCGTGCCTGCCGTCCGCTGGGCGGAGACCACCATAGGCGATCCGGAGACGAAGCGCGCTTCCCCGGGCCTCGCCGCGAAGCACTACGCCCCGCGTACGCGCGTCGAGCTCGCCCCGAGCGTGGAGGTCGGGGCGCGCCTCTCCCGAGCGCTCGACGAGGGCCTCACCGTCGCGGCGATCACGTGGAGCGACGAAGCCACGAAGGCCGTCCGCGCGCTCGCTCCGCGCGTGGCGCGCGCGATCTCGATGCCCTCCGACGGCGAAGGCTACGCCGCCGCGCTCTTCGCCGCGCTCCACGACGCCGACGCGGCCGAAGTCGGCCTGCTCGTCGTCGAGGCGGTGCCGGACGACGCGACGTGGTGGGCGGTCCGCGATCGCCTCGCCCGCGCAGCGCACGCGTGAGATCTCACTCGATGGGCAGCTCGAAGTGCACGCCCCAGTTGAAGAGCTCGTAGCCGTACTCCGACGGCGTCGCGTCCGAGTCGCGGAGGTTCCCGCGCGGGCCGACGAACGGGCCCGGGCACGACTGCGGGACGCCCGTGAAGGCGTAGCGGAGCTTCGCCGCTCCCGCGGGCGGGGCCGCGAGCGTGATCGTGACCGTGTCGGGCCCCGCGAGCGCGACGCCGGTGATCGGAAGGTTCGCCCCGGCCCCGTCGACGACCGCGAAGCCATGGTGCCCGGGGTCCATCACGCGCTGCGTGTCGAGGACGAGCGGCGGGACGGGGACGTGGAACCTCGCGGTGACGACGTTCCCCGCGATGGTGATCTTCTTCGGGCGTACGGGCTCCCACGGCAGCCCTTCGATCACCGTGCGCGCGTACGCCTTCGCGAAGTACGCGCCGAGCTGCCTCTCGCCCTTGCCGGTGTAGTGGCGGCAGTCGGCGTCCCAGTCGAGCGTGTACGCCGGCGTGACGAGGACGACCTTCCCGGGCGCCTTCATGTGCGCCTCGAGCTGCATCTGCGTGACGGCGCTCGTCGCGATGTTGTTCCACCCCGAGAACTGCGAGACGAAGAGCGGGACGGGGATCGTCTGCCCCGTGCGCGCCTTCACGCCGTCCTCGAAGTCCTTCTGCCAGGCGACGAGCGCGTCGCCGTAGTCCTTCACCGACTTGAAGCTGCCGTCGGTGCCGTCGTTGGGGAACTGCTGCGTGTTCGTCGCGTAGGCGTAGTCGTCGCTCTCGCCGTGGATGAGCGTGACGCCGCGGACGACGTACGACTTTCCGGCCGCCTCCGCGAGGCGCTTGCCGTCGTCGACCTGCATCATGCTCTCCTCGAAGGAGTTCAAGTAGCTCGGGTCGATGAAGTTGCAGCCGCCCTTGCGGAGGCACCAGTAGGTGAGCCCGTTCCGGCCCGCGAGGCTCACGAGCATGTCGTGACCTGGCTTTCCGTACTTCTCCTTCGCGAGCTTCGTGGCCTGGTTGGCCATACCCGACGACATCGTCTCGACCGGGTACCAGAACGAGTCGCCCTCCACGAGGGGCACGAAGCCGCTGGGCTTCTGGTACGTGCGGCAGCCTTCCCGGTCACAGACGCCGCTCGTCATGACGCCGACGTCGAAGCTCAGGTTCCCGTAGGGCTGCGCGGTCGAGAGGACAGGCTTGCCCTCGTGCGCGACGGAGTTGCTCTGCCCGGTCGACAGGACGTGGTTGATGTCGAAGGCCTGGTACGGCGTCGCCGTCGGCGCGGGCTCCTCGCCGCCGGGGGTTCCAGGCGGCGCCGGGTTCTGTGGCGGCGGTGTCGTCTGATCCGGCTGCGGCACCCCGGGTGAGGTGGGCTGATTCGGATCGTCGGTGCGGGTTGCCTCGCCGGACGAGGGCGTGCTGTCGCTGCACGCGACGGCGGCGACGGCGAAGACCGCAGAAAGCCCGAGGAGCGAGCGGAGGACGCGCATGGCGACCTCGACGATGCAGCGCCCGTGCCGCGTGTATCCTCTGCTCGTGCAGACCTACCGCGACGCGCCGGGGCGCCCCGACGCCACGCTCTGGTACGGGCCGTTCGAGGGGCGCTGGGCGATCCCCGTCGCGCTCTTCGGCATCGGCGCGCTCCTGCTCCTCGTCGCGCTCGAGGCGGAGCGGAGGAGCTTTCGGTCGCTCGCGTGCACCCGTCCGGGCGTCTGCACGGTCGAGCGAGGCTCGGGGCTCCTCGGCGTGCGCGTCGCGGAGACGTTCGCGCCCGACACGATCGTCGACGTGCGGGGGCATCGAACGACCGGGAAGACCTCGCGGCGCACGCTCGTCCTCGTCCGCAGCGGAGGCACCGAGCTCGTCCTCGCCGAGGGAAGCGTCGTCCCGGAGCTCCTCGCGCAGACGCAGCCGTTCTTCACGTCGAAGCGCGCGGAGAGCCTCACTGTGCGGGCGCCGGCCTCGGCAGAGGACTGGATGATCGCGGGCGCGGCCTCGCTCGCCGCGCTGCTCGCCGGAGCGTGGGCGGCGCGTTCGAGCCTCCGCGCCGCCGTTCGCGTTCGCGTCGAGGTGCTCCACGGCGAGGGCGTCGTGCGCGTCGCGCGCGGTCGGTCGCCTTCCGTGGACGTCCCGATCGCCGACATCGGAGGCGTCGAGGTGGCCCACGAGGGGACGTCCGGGGCGGGGGCGGCGCGCGTCTGCTTGATCCGTCGAACGAACCCGGACGTCCCGCTCCTCGACCGCTTCGTCCGCGGGGGAACGGCGCACGCGTCGCTCGCCGCCGAGCTCAGGTCCGAGCTCGGCCTCCCCGGCTGAGTCGAGTCGCGCGTCGGGAGCGCCCTCGCCCAGCCGGGCGCTTTACAACCGCGGGCGACAGGCCTACACCCGACGGCGCCATGGGGTTCAAGGTCGTCACGCCTCCGCATTTTCCGAAGCCGCGCGGGTACGTCAACGGGCTCGTCGCGCCCAGCGAGGGGGGGGGCCGCACGCTCCACATCTCGGGGCAGATCGCGTGGGACAAGGACGCGCACATCGTCAGCCCCGACTTCGCGACGCAGTTCCTCCAGGCGCTCGACAACGTCATCGCGGTCGTCCGCGAGGCGGGCGGCGGGGCAACGCAGATCGTGAAGCTCCTCGTGTTCGTCACGGACCTCGACGCCTACCGCGCCGCGACGCCGGCCATCGGCGAGGGCTGGCGCGCGCGGATGGGCAAGTACTACCCGGCGATGAGCCTCGTGAAGGTCGCGGGGCTCCTCGAGCCGGGCGCGATGGTGGAGATCGAGGGCGTCGCCGTGCTGCCCCCGCAAGCCTGAGAGGAAGACGATGCCGTCCCCGAAGACGTTCGCCTACGAGCTCGCGCCTTCGGGCGTCGCCACGATCACGTTCACGCGGCCGGACACGCTGAACTCCCTCACCTTCGAGGTGTACGAGGAGCTCCGGGACACCTTCGCCGCGCTCGACCACGAGGACGCCGTACGAGCCGTCGTCGTCACGGGGCAGGGCCGCGCGTTCTGCTCGGGCGGGGACGTGAACAGCATCATCGGCGAGCTGTTCGCGCGGGACATGAAGGGCCTGGTCGCCTTCACACGCGTCACGGGCGCGCTCATCCGGAACATCCGCGCCCTCCGCCGCCCGGTCGTCGCCGCCGTGAACGGCACCGCCGTCGGCGCCGGCGCCGTCATCGCGACGGCTTGCGACTTCCGGATCGCGAGCTCGACGGCGAAGCTCGGCTTCATCTTCCCCAACGTCGGGTTGTGCGGCGCGGACATGGGCGCGGCGTACCTCCTCCCTCGCATCGTCGGCCTCGCCCGCGCGAGCGAGCTCCTCTTCCTCGGCGACGTCGTCGGCGCCGACGAGGCGCTCCGGATCGGCCTCGTGAACAAAGTCGTCGCCCCCGAGGCATGCCTTCCCGAGGCGAACGCGCTCGCGGAGCGGCTCGCGTCTGGCCCGGCGCTCGCGCACGCGATGACGAAGCAGATGCTCGAGAGCGAAGTCGCGATGACGCTCGACCAGGCGATCGAGGCCGAGGCCCAGGCGCAGGCGATCTGCATGCAGCACCCCGATTTCCGGACCGCCTACGAGGCGTGGATGGCGAAGAAGCCCTGCGTCTTCCAGGGCGCGAGCGGTCCGTTCCAGGACGGGCGCGCGGCGCGGGCGAAGTCGTGAGCACCACGCGGCCCTCCTGGGCCACGCTCCCGTTCTTCTTCGACGCTCCGCACCGCGCGCTCGGCGAGGCGTGCGAGACGTCGCTCCGCGGGCGTGATCCGCTCCTCCACGACGCTTCCCGCGTGATGCCGCGCCTCGCGGAGCTCGGGCTCACGAAGCTCCTCGTCCCGTCCGCGCACGGCGGCGGCGGGTGGGCGCGCGGCGGAGCGGCGGTCGACGTCCGCGCCCTCTGCATCGCGCGCGAAGCCCTCGCCCAAGACTCGCCCCTCGCCGACTCGATGTTCGCGGTCCAGGGCCTCGGCTCGCATCCGATCCTCCTCGCGGGAGAGGCCGAGAGGCGCGCCGCGATCCTCGCCGAGGTCGTCCTGGGAGCGCGCGTCTGCGCGTTCGCCCTCACCGAGCCCGAGGCAGGGAGCGACGTCGCTTCGATGACGACGGCGGCGCGCCGCGAGGGCGAGGAGTGGATCCTCGACGGTGAGAAGGTCTTCATCTCGAACGTGGGCATCGCGCACCACTACGTCGTCTTCGCGAACGCGGACCCCTCGCGAGGGAAGAAGGGGATCAGCGCCTTCCTCGTCGACGCTCGCGCGCCCGGCCTGACCACGGAGCCGATCGCGACGAGCATCGATCACCCGCTCGGCCGCGTCATCATGAAGGGCTGCCGCGTCCCTTCCTCCGCGCTCCTCGGCGAGGTCGGGATGGGCCTCCGCCTCGCGCTCGGCACGCTCGACGTCTTCCGCACGTCGGTCGGCGCCGCCGCGATCGGCATGGCGCGTCGCGCGCTCGACGAGGCCGTCCTCCGCGTGACGACGCGCGTGCAGTTCGGGAAGAAGCTCTCCGAGCAGCAGCTCACGCAGGCCGCGATCGCGGAGATGGCGACGGAGCTCGAGGCTTCGCGTCTCCTCGTCTACCGCGCCGCCTGGGAGAAGGATCACGACGTCGACGCGCGGACGAGCGTGGCGATGGCGAAGATGTTCGCGACCGAGGCCGCCCAGCGCATCATCGATCGCGCCGTCCAGCTCTTCGGCGGCCTCGGGGTGACGGACCGCGCCGTCGTCGAGCGCCTCTACCGCGAGATCCGGCCCCTCCGCATCTACGAGGGTACGACCGAGATCCAGAAGCTCATCATCGGCGGCGCGGTCTTGTCGTGACGTCCGCAGGGTGAACGTGCTCTTCGAACCCTTCCGCATCCGGGAGACCGTCCTCCCGAACCGGCTCGTCCTCCCCGCGATGGTCACGCGCCTCTCCGGCGAGGACGGTCACGTCAATGACGACATCCGCGCGCGCTACGTGCGCTTCTCGAAGGGCGGCGTCGGGCTCGTCGTCCTCGAGGCGATGGCGGTCCACGGCGCGAAGAGCGGCCCGCTCCTCCGGATCTCGGGCGACGAGTTCGTGCCCGGCCTCCGGGACCTCGGCGCTCGGATCCACGACGCCGGCCCGTCGAAGGTCGCGCCGCAGATCATCCATTTCCTCAAGATCTCGCGCTCCGGTTGGCGCCAGACGATCGACATGCTCTCGCTCGACGAGATCGACGCGATCGTCGACGCCTACGCGCACGCCGCCGCGCGCGCCCGCGAAGCAAGCATGGACGGCGTCGAGCTGCACATGGCGCACGCCTACACGCTCTCCTCCTTCCTCTCGCGCCTGAACCCGCGGAAGGACGCCTACGGCGGCACGCTCGCGAACCGCCTGCGCCTCCCGCTCCGCGTCCTCGCGCGCGTGCGCCGGGTGGTGGGGGACGATTTCCCGGTGGGCGTCCGCTTCGTCGGCGAGGAGTGCGTGCGGAACGGGTACACAGTGCTCGACGCCGGGCCCATCGCCGTCGCCCTCGCAGAGGGCGGCGCGGACTGGATCAGCCTGTCGGCCGGCGGAAAATTCGAGGACGCGCGCGTCATCGAGGGCGAGCCGCTCTACCCGTACACGGGCTACTCGGGGGACCGCTGCATGCCTGGCGCGGCCTACCCCGACGGCGCGAACCTCTACATCCCGGAGGCCGTCCGCGCCGCGGTGCGCGCGGCCGGGCTCACGACGCCGATCATCGCGGTCGGCAAGATCTCCGATCGCGCGCTCGCGGAGGACGTCGTCCGTCGCGGGCAGGGTGACCTCGTCGGGATGGCACGCGCGCTCCTCGCCGATCCCGATCTGCCGAAGAAGTGGGCGCGCGGCGACGACGAGAAGGTCGTCCGCTGCCTCTACGGCAACGTCTGCAAGGCGCTCGACGAGAACTTCCGCCGCGTCGACTGCACCCTCTGGCCGAAGAAGAGCGGGCAGGCCCCCGAGAGCGACGACGTCGTCCCGCCGAGGTGGCCGGAGGCGGGCTCCCTTGTGCATGCAGACTACAAGGATGGGCGCGTCCTCGTCCGGTGGCAGGCCGCGCTCGACGACGAAGGCATGTACGGCTACCAGGTGTTCCGAGCGGAGGGAGAGGGCATCCTCCGGCACCACGCGAGCGTGCGCGCGGCGTCGACGCGCTACGAGGACGCGCGCGTCGTGTCGGGACGACGCTACCGCTACGCCGTGCGCCCGTACGACCTCGCGGGCAACCGCGGTCCGATGAGCCCGACGGTCGACGTCCTCGTCTCCGAATCTCACTGAGACTCGCAGTCGATCGCGCCGTCGGCGAGGACGGGGTCGACCGGACTGCGGAACCCCGCGCAGGTCGAGCCCTGCGGGGCCGGCGGGTAGTCGCGGTCGATGCATGGTCCGCGGGCCTCGAGCGTCCCGTTCAGGACGTCGTTCTTGATGTGGCCTCGGCACCTGGCCTTGTGACTTCCCGTGGCCCATCGTCTCTCGCGGCAGACACCTCCGTCGAGCGCATGCTTGCAGAGCTCGAGGCCGCTTCCGCTGAAGCATGCGTAGGGTGCGCCGTATTCGCGACAGAGCGTCGCGCCCTTGATCGCACGGTCGAGGCACCTGCAGCGCCTGGGACCAGGGGCCTGGGGCAAGGGCCGCGCCGTGGCGCCAGTCGACCGCTGCGCGGCGGCGACCCGCACGTCGACGGCCCCGGCCTCGAGGGGCTCCGGAGCGAAGGCGGCGGACTCGGTCGGCTCCGGCGGGAGGGCGACAGACGCGGTCGGCGCCGGAGGCAAAGCGACGCGAGGATCCCGCGGCAGACGACCCGAGGTCACGACGGCGACGATCGCACCGGCAAAGAGGACCGTCAGGAACGCGACGCCGAAGACGAGTCGAAGATCCCTCCGCGGCGGCTCGCGCGGGCGACGCGGTCGCCTCGCTTCCACGGCCGCGTGCCCCGGTGGAGACTCGAGCAGCGTCTCGAGCTCGCCGACCGCGCTCCGGTCGCCGGGCCTTCCGTCCATGCGGATCGTGCCGCTGGAAGGGTTCGGCGCGCTCGCGACGGGATGGCGTGCGCTCGGCCGCTGCTGGACGTGGAGGAGAGCGTCTCGGAGCGCGCGCGCGTCCTGCCAGCGCGCTTCGGGAGCGCGCTCGAGGCAGCGCCGGATGACGCCCGCGAGCTCGTCCCCGACGTCCGCGCGCCACGTCGCGATCGGCGTGGGCGCTCCCGCCGTGATCTGCCGGAAGAGGCTGGGGAGCGACGTCGCCTCGAACGGCAGTCGCCCCGTCAGCATCTCGTAGAGCGTCACCCCGAGCGCCCAGACGTCCGCGCGTCGGTCCGCGGAGCGCGCCGACGCGATCTGCTCGGGCGCCATGTACGCCGGCGTCCCGAGGGACTCGCCCGTCTGGGTGAGGCTCGGTGCGCCCGCATCGCTCACGTCCCGGACGAGCCCGAAGTCGAGGACCTTGATCGTGGTGCCCGCGGAGGTCTTCGCGACGAAGAGGTTCCCCGGCTTGAGGTCGCGATGCACGAGCCCGGCGTCGTGAGCCTCGACCACGGCGTCGAGCGCCTCGAGGAACCAGGCGAGGGCCGTGCCGAGCGGGAGGAGGCCCTGCCGGACGAGGACGGCATCGACGGTCTCTCCCTCGAGGAGCTCGAGGACGACGAAGGGGGCGCCCTCGGGCAGCGTGCCGACCTCGAGGACCTGCGTGACGTGCGGGCTCGTCAGCCTCGCCGCGGCGCGCGCCTCGCGGAGGAGGCGCTCGCGCATCGCCGCTTCGTGCGCGACGTCACCGAGCATCACCTTCACGGCGACGCGCCGACCGAGCGAGGTGTCGATCGCCTCGAAGAGGACACCCATCCCGCCGCGCGCGATCTCGCGCACGATGCGGAGCCGACCTGCGACGAGGTCGCCGGGTAGGACGGACACGTCCGCGGTCATGCCTGGCCGACGAGTCTACGCGCAGCGCGCGGTCTCCCGGCCTCCCTTCGTGCGAGGAACGGGGTTCACGTCGAGGGTAGTCGTCCGCAGGCGGCGCGCCGGCGATCCACCCGCGGCGATCGCCGACCCCGGGTGCGAGCCCGTGCGAGAGCGGCGGAGTCTCGTCCGCATCGCGCGGCCGTTCCGCGTGCTTTCTCGGGCGATGCGTCGCGATCGACCCCGGTCGCGCGCGATCCATCGTGCGGTCCGCTTCGTGCAATCCGGGCGCGTCATGCCTGCCACGCGCATCCTGGCCTGCTTCGCGTTCGCCTCCCTGGTGATCGCCTCCGCCGCGCCGCTCGGTTGCTCGGTCACGGGCGAGGCGTCGGCAGGCTCGGACGATCCCTCGGTGAGCGGTGGCCAGGACGGCACGCTCCCGTCGACGGCCTCCGACGGCGTGAAGAACGGCGACGAGACGGACGTCGACTGCGGCGGGTCCGCGGCCAAGTGCGCCGACGGCCGCGCGTGCGCGAAGGGCGAGGACTGCACGAGCGCGATCTGCAAGGCGGGAACGTGCGCGGCGCCTGCCCCCGACGACGGGATGAAGAACGGCGACGAGACGGACACGGACTGCGGCGGAACGAAGGCCCCGAAGTGCGCCACGGGCAAGGGCTGCGCGATCCACGGCGACTGCACGTCGGACGCGTGCACGTACGACGGTACGTGCATCGACGAGAAGAGCTGCACGCCTCAC
This sequence comes from Polyangiaceae bacterium, assembly GCA_022842465.1. Classification (GTDB taxonomy): domain Bacteria; phylum Myxococcota_A; class Polyangia; order Polyangiales; family Polyangiaceae; genus Labilithrix. Next base: position 14,622 of record JALHPN010000150.1, read on the forward strand.
TTCGGCGGCGACACGTGCGGCGCGGGCGAGACCGGGACCCCGGGCGCGAAGCACGAGAGCTGCTGCACGCGCGTGGCCGTCACGGATCGACCGGCTGCGCAGGGCGGCGCGTTCTCGATCGACAAGTACCTCGTCACGGCGGGGCGTATGCGCGCGTTCGTCGAGCGCTGGGGCGGGAACCTGAAGCAGTGGGCCCAGACGAAGCCCGCAGGCTGGAACGACGCCTGGACCGACGACCTCCCCGGCTCGGAGGCGGAGGCGCTCGCCGCGCTCGGCCCCGACGGCAAGCGCGGATGCAACGTGACCTTCGACGGCGGCCGGACCTACTGGCAGTCCGCGCCGAACGGGAACGCGGGCGAGACGAGCGACTTCTCGAAGGACGTCCTCGACGAGAAGGCGCTCAACTGCGTCCCCTGGCACCTCGCGCAGGCGCTCTGCGTCTCTGACGGCGGGCGGCTCGCGTCGAACGCGGAGATCACCTGGGTGTTCGAGAACCGCGGTCGCCAGGGCGGCGCGACGACGTACCCCTGGCAGTGGAAGGACACGAGCGCGTACAACCCGAGCACGCCGGACCCGCGCCTCTCGCACCAGTACAACTACGCGACGCCGACCCCCCCCGCGTCGATGCGGATGCAGACCGCGGGCGGCAACACGTACCCGCTCGACAAGGCGTTCTACATCTCGCCGCCGGGCCGCTTCCCGGCGGGGGCGAACATGCACGGTATCCAGGACCTCGCCGGGAACATGCTCCTCTGGGTCAGCGAGCGTGAGAAGGGCTTCACCTGGACCCTGTCCTGGGAGAAGCACGCGAAGAACCTGACCGTGAGCAACTGGAACAACGCGGACGGACCGCAGGGCTACTACGCGATCGGGGCGCGCTGCGCGAAGGACGACTGAGACCGCCGCGCGCCTTGCCACGCGAGGGGGAGCGGGCCTAAGACGCGGGGCGTGAGCTCTCCCGTCACCTTCCCCGAAGACCTCTCGCTCGCTCGCTACTTCCTCTTCGATCGCCTCGACGAGGGGCACGGCGCGAAGGTGGCGCTCCGCTACGGCGACCGCGCGGTGACGTACGAGGCGGTCGCGCGGCAGACGAAGAAGATGACAGGCCTCTTCGCGGCCCACGGCGTGCGTCGAGGCGAGCGGGTGCTCATCGTCCTGCCGGATGCGCCTCCGTTCGCGTGGACGTTCTTCGGTGTGCTCGCGCGCGGCGCCGTCGTCGCGATGGGAAACCCCCACGCCTCGCCCTCGAGCCTCGAGTACCTCGTCCGTTACACGCGGGCGACCGCGGTGGTGACGACGCCCGAGGTCGCGGAGGTCCTTCGGCCGCTCGTGGACGCCGCGGGCAGCGAGGTCGTGGCGATGTTCGTCGTCCCCGACGTGCCGACGGGCGCGGACTGGGACGCGCCGGTGCCCGGGCTAGGGACGGGCGGCAAGGTGCACCTCCTCTCGTCGGCGCTCTCGGCGGCGACGGAGATGGATCCCGTCGCCGTACACCGCGACGAGCCTGCGATCTGGCTCTTCACGAGCGGATCGACGGGCGAGCCGAAGGCCAACGTCCACACGGGCCGCGACTTCGCGTGGAACACGGAGGTCTACGCGAAGCGCACGGTGGGCTACCGCGCGGGGGACGTCACCGTCAGCGTCCCGCGCCTCTTCTTCGGGTACGCGACGGGCACGAACCTGATGTTCCCCTTCGCCGTCGGCGCGACCGCGGCGCTCTTCAGCGAGCGCCCGACGCCCGAGTCGCTCGCGGACGCCCTCACGACGTACCGGCCGACGGTCGTGACGAACGTGCCGACGATGCTCGGGAAGCTCCTCGATCACGACGACGCCCTCCGCGCGGCGGGCAAGGCGGGGCTCGATCTCTCGAGCGTCCGCTTCTCGCTCTCGGCGGGAGAGGCCCTGCCCGAGCCGCTCCTCCGCCGGTGGATGGAGCGCTTCGGGAGCGAGATCTACGACGGGATCGGCTCGGCGGAGATGTTCCACATCTACGCGTCGAACCGGCCGGGGGACGTGAAGCCCGGCTCGCTCGGCAAGGTGGTGGAGGGGTACGAGCTGCGCGTCCTGCCGGAGGAGGCCGAGGGGCCGGGCGCTCTGCCGTGCGCGCCGGGGGAGATCGGCGTCCTCTGGGTGAAAGGCGACAGCGTGAGCCAGGGGTACTGGCTCGATCGCGACAAGAGCTGGCGGACGTTCCACGGCTACTGGTGCCGCACGGGCGACCTCTTCCGCGTCGACGAGGCGGGGTACCTGTATTTTGCAGGCAGATCGGACGATCTCCTCAAGGTCGGCGGACAGTGGGTCGCCCCCGTCGAGGTCGAGGAGTGCCTCCTCGGTCACGCGGCCGTCGCGGCCGTCGCGGTGATCGGCGTCGAGGAGGACGGGCTCACGAAGACGAAGGCCTTCGTCGTCGTGCGCCAGGGGCACGTCGCGAGCCCCGAGCTCGCCGCGAGCATCCAGGACCACGCGCGCGCGAAGCTCACGAAGTACAAGTACCCGCGCGTGGTGGAGTTCGTGGAGGATCTCCCCAAGAACGATCGCGGGAAGGTCGACAAGAAGGCGCTCCGGGCGCGCGAGGCCGGGCGCGGATGACGACGCGCCGCCTCGCCGAGCTCACGTACGAGGAGGTCGCGGCGCTCTGCGAGGGCGCGGCGAGGGCGGTCGTCCTCCTCCCGGTCGGGAGCGTCGAGCCGCACGGTCCACACCTCCCGCTCGACACCGACACGGTGATCAGCGAGTCGGCCGCCGTACGCGCGGCGTCGGAGCTCGAGGCGAAGGGGAGGGCGGTCGTGATCGCGCCGGCGATCCCCTACGGCGTCACGGACTACGCGGCGGGCTTCGCGGGCGCGATCGGCGTGCCCGCCGCGGCCCTCACGGCCATGGTGCGCGCCGTGGTCGAGCAGCTCCTCGCGACGGGCTTCGCGCACGTCTGCGTCGTGAACAACCACCTCGAGCCGGCGCACGACGCGGCCGTCCGCGCGGCGGTCTCTGGCCTCGCGACGGGCTCGGCCTCCGTCGCGTGTCCGCTCACGCGGCGTTGGGGACGCACGCTCTCCGACGAGTTCAAGCGCGGCGACTGTCACGCCGGTCGCTACGAGACGTCGCTCGTCCTCGCCGCGGGGCGGGACGTCCGCGGGGTGTCGGCGTCGCTCCCCACCCTCGGGATCAGCCTCGCGGAGGCGATCCGCGCTGGAAAGGCGACGTTCGCGGAGATCGGCATGGCGCGCGCGTACACGGGCGCGCCGTCCGAGGCGACGAAGGACGAGGGCGACGCGCTCTACGCGAAGCTCGCGACCATGATCGTCACCGAGGTCGAAGAGGCGCTCGCCGCCGAGGCGTGATCAGGGGCGCCGCTCGAAGCTCGGCGCCGAGAGCATGCGGTCGATCGACCCGCGCCCGCCGCCGGCGACGACGCATACGAGGCCGAGCGCGATCGCGAGGAGGTGGTACTCGAAGCCCTCGCCGTTCTTCGCGCCGTACCAGTTCATGAAGAACCCGAAGGGCGCGTGCACCATCGCGATCGCCGTCAGCATGATGCCGATCACCGCCGCCGCCGCGACCCGCGTGAGGAGACCCAGCACGAGCGCGATCGAGGCGAGGAGCTCCACCAGGATCGTGAAGACCGCGAGCGGGGCCGGGATGTGGAGGTTGTTGACGAAGAACGAGTAAGCGCCGCCGAAGCCGTCGCCGCCGTACCAGCCGAGGACCTTCTGGGCGCCGTGCGGGAACATCACGATACCGAGGCCGAGCCGCGCGATCATGGGCGAGAACCGTGGCTCCGTGACCGTCACGCGATGGAGGAGCGCCGGGCGCTCGCTCGGGAAGGTGCGGTCGCGATCACGCCGCGGCGGTGCCGTGACGCTCGGATGGGTCGTGTGGGCGCTCATGCAAGGTCTCCTGGAGGAGACGGGAGCAATCACGCGCCGTGCCAGGCTCAGGATCGTCGGCCGGCCAGGCGCCGCTTCCGAGCCGGACCGTACGGCGCCATGAAGGAGAGCGCGGCGAGGGCCGCCTGCTCGAGCTGCTCGGCCGCGCCGGCCTGCGCGTCGGGAGGAACCTCGACCGCATAACCTCGCTGCATCGCGTCGGTGGCGGTCGCCATGAGGCCGATCTCCGTGAGGCATCCCGTCAGCACGAGCGTGTGGACACCGAGCGCCGCGAGCGCGCCATCGAGGGCGGTCCCGTGGAACGCGCTGTAGCTCGGCTTCTCGACGACGACGTCGCCCTCCACGGGGGCGAGCGGCGTCCAGACGGAGGCGCCCTCCGTGCCACGGAGGGCATGCGTGCCCCACGCGTCGAGGTCCTCGTCGTCGGGATCGTGGCTGTCGACGACGTAGACGACGGGCTCGCCTCGCAGCCTCGCGCCCCCGATCCGCCGCGCGAGCGCAGGGACGATCGCCCGCGCCCTCGGCACCTCGTGGCTCGCCCCAGGGGCGAGGTGGTCGTGGATCATGTCGACGACGATCAGCGCGCGCCGGACGTGCCTCGCCGCGTCGGCCTCTGCCGCTGCGGTCGCGAGGAGCCGGGCGCGGAGCTCGGTCCGCGGCTCGTCCGTGGAGAGCGCCAGGGCCATCGCGGCGAGCCCCTCCTTCGCCGCGCCGACGGCGGGCGCGAGCCCGGGCGTGAGCGCGAGGATCGCGGCTTCGAGGCGATCGGGGCGCGCCCCGAGGGCGAAGCCGAGGGGATCCGGGTCGTCGTCGCGCATGCGAAGGTTCCTACGCGCGGACGAGGCGAACGGATCCACGCGGGTCGCAGCCCATCGCGGCTAGGATGCGAGCCGTGCGCGCCCCCCTCCTCCCCGTCGCGGTCACGGCCACCCTCGTCGTCGCGGGATGTGCGCAGGCTTCGATCACCGCGGACGACAAGGCGCCTCGAACGGTCGTGACGCCGACCCCCGCCGCGGTCCCGTCGGCCGCGCCGTCCGCGCCTCCGGGGCCGTCGAGCCGTTTCGCGGAGGTCGCGCGCGTCCCCGGCGGCGCGACGCTCGTGCGGCCGACGGCCGGGCCCGTGCTCGTGGTGACGCAGAACGTGAACACGGCCTACGCGCTCTCGGCGTCGGGGGAGGTCAGCCTCGTCGAGCCGCTGTCGGAGCTCGGGGTCACGACGGAGACGTTCCCGCTCACGGTCGGGTCGATCGCGGGCCGCTGGCCGCTCCTCCGCGTCACCTTCGCCTACAACGGCGGCCGGGACGCGCCCGTCGTCCACAGCTTTCGCATGGACGTCGCGACGAAGACGTCGACGCGGGCCGCCGCGCCGGACTCGATCACCTCCTCCTCTCCGTGGATCGACGACGTCGAGATCGCGTGGCGCAAGTCGGGAGTCGACGGCCTCACGCGCGGGCAGGTGGTCGTGCTCGAGGAGACCGGCAAGCGCGCGCCGCCTCCGCCCGCCAAGGGCGCGGCGGGGTTCGCGCCGACGCTCGCGGGGTACCGCTCGGGGACGGTGTTCCTCGCCGCGTCATCGTGGCCGAAGGAGACGGAGCCGCTCGCCGACGACGTGCTCTTCCTCCTCGAGGGAGGCGCGTGGCGGACGCTCCCGATGACCGGCAAGGTCGACGAGGTCGTTCGCGGACGAACGGAGACGGAGACGCTCGCCTACGGGACGAAGGAGGGCGACGGCGCGTTCCTCGCGCGCTGGTCCGGCGCCGCGTTCGTCGAGGTCCCGCTCCCGCGCGCCGACGCCCGGATCGGGAGCGTCCGCGCGGGAGACGACGGCACGGTCTGGCTCCTCGACGAGGCGAAGCCCGGCGACGTCTCGCGCAAGGGGCAGGCGGTATGGCAGGCCTCGTTCCCGGAGCTCCGCTTCGAGAAGCTCGACCTCCCCGGCGACCTCGTCCCCGTCGCGGTCGCCGGCACCTCCGTGAAGGACGTCTGGGTGATCGCCGACCGCAACGCGGCCCAGAAGCGCAGAAGGAGCGGGGCGGTCGTTCTCCACACGCAAGCCCGGGCGGCCGATCCTGTCCCGGAGCTGCCCGTCGACGGCGAGGACGTCCTCCGCGTGCTGATGGCGCGGCGCGAGGCGAAGCCCGCGGACGCGGGCTGCCGGCACCCGTTCGTCGTGCTCGGGAAGGACGACCCGGTGGTCGCGGACGCCGACGTTCGCGCGCTCTCGGACGCGATCGGCCCGCCTACGACGTCCGAGATTTCCTCCCGCGCCGTCGTCGTCCGCGCGCCCTCCGGCGATGCTCTCGTCGGTCTCGAGATCAGCGGAGGGTGGCTCTTGACCGGCCGCGCGCCGACGTCGGCGGAGGTCCTGCAGTCGAAGAAGGCGCTCGCGTCCGCCCGCGCGCGCCACAAGGACGCGAAGCTCGTCTGCGCGCGGTGGCCGATCGTGCGGGAGCCGTGAGCCGCAGGTCGGCGACGACGATTCCCTTGTAGGACACCCGGCTTTCCCGGACGATGGGCCTCGTGAGCTCCTCACCGATCTTCGACTTCAACGCGTCGCGCTCCTCGATCGTCGAGGAGGTCGTCGAGCGCGTGACGTCGCACACCAAGGACCCCCTCCTCACCCTCAACGAGGCGGCGTACCTCGAGACGAGGCGGCTCTCGGCGGCGGGCGGCTCGGAGCTCGCCGAGTGGCGCAGCCTCGCGGGGCACCTCGGGCGACTGACCGACGGCGAGCTACGCGCCACCCTGAAGACGTACGCCGAGCGCTACGCGTGGGACGTCGCGGGGAACTTCGACCGCCGCGTCTACAAGTTCGCGTCTCGCGCGGTCGCACCGCTCCTCGGCGGCCTGATGTCGCCGCGCACCACGCTTCGCCACCTCCACCAGGCGTTCGATCTGACGACCCTCGACAGCCGCATCGTCGTCCAGGGCCCGCGCGAGCACATCCGGAAGCTCTCGGAGATCGGCACGGTCGTCTTCACGCCGACGCACCTCTCGAACCTCGACTCGGTCGTGTTCGGCTTCGCGCTCGAGCGCGCCGGCCTCCCGCCGGCCACCTACGGGGCCGGGAAGAACCTCTTCACGAACCCCGTCCTCAGCTACTTCATGAGCAACCTCGGCGCGTACCGCATCGACCGCCGCCTCCGCCACGGGCTCTACAAGGACGTCCTCAAGTCCTACTCGTCCGTCCTCATCGAGCGCGGCTATCACTCGCTCTTCTTCCCCGGCGGGACGCGCTCGCGCTCGGGCGGCGTGGAGCGGAAGCTGAAGCTCGGCCTCGCGGGCACGGGCCTCGAGGCCTTCGCGCGGACCACGATGCGAGGGCGCCCGCAGAAGGTCTTCTTCGTCCCCGCGACGATCAACTATCTCCTCACCCTCGAGGCGGAGACGCTGATCGACGATTTCCTCCAGGAGGAGGGCAAGGCTCGCTACATCATCGAGGACGACGAGTCGACGCGCATCGGACGCGTCGCGGCCTTCATGCAGAAGCTGCTCGGGCTCGACGGCGCGTGCGTCATCCGCTTCTCCCGACCGCTCGACGCGTTCGGAAACTACGTCGACGACGAGGGGACGAGCCACGACGCCCGCGGGCGCGTGGTCGATGCGACCTCCTACGTGCTCGGCCGTGACGGAAAGCCCTCGCTCGATCCCGTGCGTGACGCGGAGTACACGCGCGAGCTCGGCGAGCGGATCGTGCAGGCGTTCCAGGAAGACACCGTCGTCATGGCGACGCACGTGGTCGCCGCGTGCGCGTTCGAGCGGCTCCGACGTGCCGTCGGCAAGGCGGACCTCTTCGCCGTCCTCCGCCACAAGGACGACGTGACCGTGCCGCGCTCGGAGCTCGCGGAGGATGTCGACGTCATGCTCGCGCGCCTTCTGGAGCTCGAGGAGAAGGGGAAGATCGCGGTCGCCCCCTCGCTCGCGCACCGCAGCGCGAACACCGTCGTGGACGACGCGCTCCGTGCCTTCGCCGGGTACCACACCCAAGAGGTGCTCACGCCGCGCGGGGGCGAGCTCGTGCTCCGCGACACGCGCCTCCTCTTCTACTACCAGAACCGGCTCGCGGCTCACGGGCTCGCCTTCGACGCGATCGCGCCGCCCGGCACGATGCCCGCGCACGTGCGCACCGGGCTCGGTCAGGGCGCGAGCGGCGCCCGCTCCTCCGCAACTGCTTGACGATCCACACCGGCGCGTGCGGTAGGCAGCGCCGGCGGTGCGGCGAAAGCGATCGTCGTCGGGGGTGGCGCCCCCGGCGATCGTTGCGCTATCGTGCGGCTCCTTTCGGAGCTATGAGGGCTTCCCCCTTTTGCTCCCCATCGTCATGAGCCAGCCGACCGACCCCTCCTCGCCCTCCTCGCCGGGTGACGCCACGAACGCGACGTCGAACGACGTCTCGTCCGCGCGCGACCCCGGCCCGTCGACCACCCCTGCCGATCCGAGCGGGCCCAGCAGCCCGAGCGGTGACGCGCCCGCGCCCGCGCCGGCGGAGAGCGCCGCGAGCACGGCGAGCGCCGAGCACGGCGACGACGGCGACGAGGGCGAAGACGGCCCCGACGAGGCCGGAGGTGAGGACGGCGACGCGAACGCGCAGGCGGGCGCCGCCGGCGCGGTCGGCCCCGACGGCGTGAAGAAGAAGCGTCGTCGCCGCCGCAAGAAGAAGAAGCCCGTCGGGGAAGGCGCGCAGGTGGCCGCCGACGGCGGAGCTGCGCCGACCGGCGAGGGCGGCGAGGCCAACCTGAGCGCGACGGGCGAAGGCCCGGCCGCCGGTCAGGGGAGGCCCGGCCAGCCCGGCCAGCCCGGGCAGGGCAAGCGGAGCAGGAAGAAGGAGCCGCGTCCCGAGCGCGAGCGCCCCGCGTTCAACGTCGGGGACGTCGTGTTCGGCAAGGTCCTCGAGGTGACCGAGGACGCGCTCTTCATCGATCTCTCCGGCAAGGCGAAGGCGATCTTCGATCTCCGTGAGCTCCTCATCACCGAGGACGAGGCGGAGGAGCACGACCGCGCGCATCGCCGCGAGGAAGAGGAGCGCCGCGCGGAGCAGGCGCGCTCGGCAGCGGCGGCGGCGAAGGCTGCTGCGGCCGCGAAGCCCCCGGAGACCGCGGCCGCCGCAGGCGCCGAGCCGGAGGTCGCCGCGCCC
>JALHPN010000151.1 GCA_022842465.1 Polyangiaceae bacterium
TCGACTGCACCTTCACGAGCGCCGCCGTCAGCGTCGTCTTGCCGTGGTCGATGTGACCGATCGTGCCGACGTTCACGTGGGGCTTGTTGCGCTGGAACTTTTCCTTGGCCATGACTCTCGTCTTTCTAGGTTGGCTCTCGGCCCGTCACGCCGGGCTGTCGATTCGCGGGGACTGAGCCCACCACGGGGCTTGAACCCGTGACCTCTTCCTTACCAAGGAAGTGCTCTACCACTGAGCTAGGTGGGCATGAGGGGTGGGACGGCGAACGGAGGGGGAGCGGGAGACCGGGTTCGAACCGGCGACGTTCAGCTTGGAAGGCTGACGCTCTACCAACTGAGCTACTCCCGCGAACAGACCTTTCGAGAAGAAGAAGGGGTGAAGAGGAGGAAGAGAAGAAGAAGCGAAGAAGGTGGAGGGTGATGGATTCGAACCATCGAAGGCATAGCCGGCAGATTTACAGTCTGCTCCCTTTGGCCACTCGGGCAACCCTCCGGAATGTAACGCTATTCTATGTTCCGTATCGTATCGGTGTCCGTCACGAGCCCTGGCGTGCTGGTGAGCTGGCGAGGGGACTCGAACCCCTGACCGCCTGTTTACAAAACAGGTGCTCTACCAACTGAGCTACGCCAGCGCGGGGGGCGCGGACGTTAGCTCACCACGTAACCACACGCAAGCACCCAAGCCGACGTGCTCGCTCGCTGGTTTCCTGGCGAGAGGGGCGCGCCCGCCGCACGGGCTCGGGAGGTCTCCCTCGAGTCGGCCCGCGTGGCGTGCGCCGAGTCGCACGACCTCGACGGGGAGTCAAGCCGTCTCACCCCGCCCCTCGATCCGTCGGCCCCCTTCCACCAAGCGCCTCCCGCTCCCGCTCCCCAGCGGGCGGCAAGCGACCCCTCGGGCCCGCTCCTCCTCTACGTCACACGGCCACCTCCATGCGCGACGTGTCAGGTCGCCACCGGGCAGGAGCCGAGCGCCGAGGCGACGGCGGCCTCGGAGCGTGAGAGCGCGCTCGCCTCCGCCCGGCCTGCGTCGTCGTCCACCGCGCACGCGAGGAACGCCGCCTCGAGCCACGCGCGGACGTCCTCGCGCACGAGAACGGCGCGGAGTGGCTTCTCGAGCGCGGTGCCTGACGGCCACGGCGAGAGCGGCGCTCCGCCCCACGCGGTCGGATCGAGGACACACGCCACGAGCGCATGGAGGTGGTGACGCGCGTGCGAATCCGTCGCCGCGAGCGCGAGCCATGCCGCAGCAAATGGCCCGAGGTCGAGGCCAGCCGCGTGGGCGACGGCCACGCTCGCGGCGAGCTCCTCCTCTCCCGCGGGATCGGAGAGGGCCCCCGACGCCGCTGCCACGAGGAAGCCCGTGAGGGCCGCACCTTCCTCGTCGCGAAAGCAGCGCCATGCTTCTTCGGGCGCGCGGAGCAGCCCACGGGCCTCGTCGAGCAGTCGGACGAGCGTCATCATCGTCTGCACGAAGCTCTCGCCTTCACGCACGCTCGTCGCCAGGAACGCGGGCAGAAACCACGCGAGCCGTCGCAGATCCCTGTGGAGAACGCCGCTCCCGTGTCCGAGCTCGATCGGAACGAGCGCGTGCACGGGGAGCGTCAGGCGGTCGGCACGGTGAGCGCGGACGATGGCCTCGAAGCGCTCCCACTCCGGCGCCGCTTCCCCGCCCTGCGGGCAGGACATGCAGAGCGCTTCCGGGCGCCGATATCTCTTCTCGAAGACGTCATCGGCGACCGCGAGCGCCTCGAGGATCGGCGGCGTCGCCTTCACTTCGCCTTCGCGGCGTCCTTCGCCTGCTGCTTCTCGAGGTTCTTCTTCATGAGGTCGAGCGCCTTCTGGAGCTCGCCCTCGGTGAACGGCATGGTGGCGAGCTTCGCCTTCTCCTCTTCGAGCCGGCGCTCCATGTCGGCCTGCGCTCCCTCCGCGCGCTTCATCCAGGCGGAGGCAGCCCCCGTCTTCTCGCCGAGGGCGAGCGTCCGCTTCATCATCTCGACCCCCTTCTCGAGGAGCACGCGGTAGCGCACGTGCATGATCCCGTAGAAGAGCTGCTTGTCGCTCTCGGTCTTGGCCTTGTCGGTGGGCGGGATGTTCATGAGGTGCTCGTGGAGCTGCCGGTACATCTCCCCGACGCGGTAGCCGCTCATCGCCGCCCAGTGAGGGTCGACGGAGCGGATCGCGTCCGCGTAGGCGGCCTGCGCGTCGAGGAGGTGCATGCAGCGGAGCTCGAGCTTCGTGACGAAGTCGCTCCCAGGCGGGTTCAGGGAGATCTTCTCCGAGCGTGCCTTCCGCACCTCGCCGAGCGCGAACTTCAGCATCGCGGCGGCGACGGGCAGCTGTCCCGTCGCGCCGTAGCGATGCTCGTCGACGAGCTCGAGGCCCGTGTTCACGTCGCGGAACGCGCCGGTCTCGTCGCCCGCGTAGATGCGCGCGAGCCCGCGCGCGCCGTACCCCAGCATGCGCTCGGCGGCATCCGCGTCCGTCTTGGTGAGCAGGCCCTCCCCGATCGCGCCGAGGGCGGCCCAGTCCTCGAGGTACGCGTCGAGCGAGACCTCGCGGACGATCGAATTGCGGGCGTTGGCGTCGCCGGGAAACCGTCGAACGAGCTCGCGATACCGCTCGCGAGCCTTCTCGCGGGCGCCCACGCCCTCGTACGCGAGCGCGAGATCGTAGACGAGCTGCGGATCGTTCGCGGACGCCGGGTCGCCAGCGAGGAGCGGCTCGAGCGCGTCGACCGCGTCCTGCCAACGCTGCGCGAGGATCGCTTGCTCGGCGCGGGAGCGGAGATCGCGCGCGGTCCCGTCGGCGTGCTTGCCGAAGATCTGGTTCTGCACGTCCTCGTGCCTCGGCGGCGCGGCGGGGCCTCGCGCCGCCGACGCGCCGCCACATGCGCTCGCGGCGAGCGAGGACAAGACACATGCCAGGAGCACGAACGTTCGGCGCGGCGTCGTCGACGTCATCGTTTCCAGGATAGACGTCCGAGAGGTCGCGAGGTTTCCTCCTCGCGCGAACATCTGCGACGCGCGGTCGTGACCTCCAAGAGACGGCCGCGCTCGCGGCGAGACGTGCGCGCGGATGCTACGAGGATCGTGGTTCGACACGACACGACACGATCGTACGGAGGTGCTCATGAACCTGTCCCGTCTCTCTGCTCGTGAAATCGAGGTGCGCGCGCGCGAGATCGAGGCGCAGATCAAGCGACTCGACCACCGCCCGAGACCGACCCCGACCGAGCAGAGGCTGGCCGTCCAGCTCAAGAAGGAACGGCTCGCTGCGAAGGATCTGCTCGAGCGCGTCAGCCTGACGAGCACGGGCGAGCGTTGAGCTAGCGCTTCGGCGACGCGGCGAGCGCGGCGAGCCCCTCGGTCTGGACGATCTCGTTCATCTCGTCGAGCGCCGCGTTCGTACGCGACCGCCAGTCGGTGGGGAGCACACCCGGCGTGCTCTCGTCGTACGCGCGCGCGATCGCGAGCCAATGCCTCGCGTCGACGCGGTAGCCGACGCGGTAGTCGGTCATGCCGCGGAGGTACGCGTACTGCGCACGCTCCGGCGTCGACAGACGCGAGAGATCGGGCTCGAGGTCCCGGAGGAGCGCCAACGCGCGCTCGTTCTGATCGTTGTCGTAGGCCTGCTGACTCCGCACGAGCTCGTTGTGATACGTCGCGCAGCCGGCGACGAAGGACGAGGAGGCGAAGAGCAAGGCGAAGGCGAGGCAGCGCGTCCGCATCGGCTTCAGTCTACCGCGGTTCGGCCGCGCGTCTCGTGCCGTCGACGTCGCTTCGCACGATCCCGCGCGCGCGCGAGGGTCAGCCCGAACGCGACGACGACGCCGGCTACGTCGGAGCCGCGCGCCGTGCCGTCCGGCGCGCCCACCACGCGACACCCACAGCGGCTCCCTTCACGCGCGCCCGTCGTGGGAGCCGCCGTCGTGGACGCCGTGCCCGACGCGGCCGCGACCGGGGCCGGCGCGCCGTCGCACGTCCATCCCCGTCCCTTCTCGAGGTCGCAGGCGTCGAGAGTGGAGCCGTCCGGGCGGATCGCCCTCGTCTTCAGCATCTCGTCCGAGACGGTCACCTCGACGAAGTGACGCGCGGACTCGACCTTCTTCGCGAAGGGTTGCGCCGCGCGGACCTTGTAGGTCGGCGCGCCGCCTCCCCCCGTGATCAGGTAGGCGAGACCGTCGTTCGTGCCGCGCTCGTAGATGTGGTCATGGCCGCCGAAGAGGAGATCGACCTTGTGCTTCTTCAGGATCGCGGGGACGTCCGCGGCGATCAGCGTGCGGTTGTTGCCGTGCGGGCCGCTCGACCAGAGCGCGTGGTGCATCACGACGATGCGCCAGACGAGCCCCCTCTCCTCGTCGGCGTCCGAGAGCGCCTTCTCGAGCCACCGCCGGTCGACACCCGTGCGGTACTCGACGAGGCTGTTGACGAGGAAAAATCGCGCGCTTCCCCAGCGATACGTGCCGTTCAGGTGCTCGGGGGCGAGGCGCTCCCTGGCCGTGACGTTCGGGGACGGCGGATCGGTCGCGCCGAAGTAGCGCGCGTACGCGATGCCTGCGCCGTCCGTCAGCTCGTGGTTGCCGACGGCGGAGTACACGCAGCGGTCCCGGAGGAGGGGCGCCTCGATCTCGAAGAACCGCTGCCAGTCGTCGGGCGACCCGCCGTCCTCGACGAAGTCGCCCGTGTGGACGAGGAAGTCTCCCGGCGCGGCGAGCATCGCCTTCACGACGGCGGCGTGCGCCGCGTCGTCGGAGCGGTTGTCGCCGTAGGCGAGGAAGCGGAAGCTCGCGGTGGAGCCCTCCGGCGGCGCGGTCGTGAACGAGCCCGTGCGCGCCGCGCCGGCGCCCTTGACCGTGTAGGTGTAGCGAGTCCCCGGCTCGAGTCCGTCGAGGACGACGGAGTGGAGGTCGCGCGCCTCGGGGCTCGTGACCGTCCGCGGACCGCGGGCCGCGCCGGCATCCACCGCTCCGGCGGCGGTGACCTCGACGGTGACCGGGCCGGGCGGATCGATCTCGAGGCGGACGACCGCGCTCCTCGGCGTGACCCGCTGGACCCACGGTCCCTTCCCCGGACGCGCCGCCCCGGCCGCGCCCGGCGCGCCGATCATCACGGCGATCGCCACGATCGTGGCGGCCGCCGGCCCGCGCATGAACGCCCGCATCGACATCGATGCGAACGAATACACCACCTTGCGCTCGGCCGCCCACCCCGAGGTGGCGGGCAGGGAGCGGACGGGTGACGGGGGAGGGTCGATTGACCGGTAACCGCCCGCAGACTAGGGTTTTCCCAGCATGTCCGAGCCTCCGGCGCCGATCGCGGACGATCGCGAGTTCGAGCTCGCGGGCATGCCCATGCGCTTCGGCAAGTACACGCTGATCCGCAAGCTCGCGACAGGGGGGATGGCCGAGCTCTTCCTCGCCATCCAGAAGAGCGTCGCCGGCTTCGAGAAGCTCATCGTCATCAAGCGGATCCTGCCGCCTTTGAACCAGGATCAAGCGTTCGTCGACATGCTCCTCCACGAGGCGCGGGTCGCGGCGACCCTCTCGCACCCGAACATCGTCCAGATCTTCGACGTCGGGCAGGTCGACGGCCAGTTCTTCATCGCGATGGAGCACGTCCACGGCGAGGACCTCCGCTCGATCGTCCGGCAGATGAAGAAGCGGTCGATCGTCGAGTTCCCCCTGGAGCACGCGCTCGCCATCGTCCTCGGGATGTGCGCCGGGCTCGCCTACGCGCACGAGCGGCGCGACCTCGACGGGACGCCGCTCAACATCGTCCACCGCGACATCTCCCCGCAGAACGTCGTCGTCACCTTCTCCGGCGACGTGAAGATCGTCGACTTCGGGATCGCGAAGAGCGACACGCGGCTCGGCGAGCAGACGAAGAGCGGCAAGCTGAAAGGCAAGGTCCCGTACATGTCGCCCGAGCAGGCGCGCGGCGAGGCCGTCGATGCGCGCTCGGACATCTTCTCGACGGGGGTGATGCTGTTCGAGCTCACCACCGGCAAGCGCCTCTTCAAGGGCGCGAGCGAGTACGAGACGCTGAAGCTCATCTGCGAGCGCGAGTACCCGCGGCCGAGCGAGGTCCGCGGGGACTACCCTGCCGAGCTCGAGACGATCGTGATGCGCGCGCTCTCGAAGGAGCGAGCCGATCGCTTCCAGACCGCGCGCGAGATGCAGGCGGCGCTGGAGACGTTCATCCGCAACGACCAGATCGCGGTGTCGAACGTGGCGCTTCACCAGTTCATGCAGACGCTGTTCGAGGAGCGTCTCGCCGCGCAGAAGGAGGCGCTCCTCCAGGGCAAGGCGCTCGCCGACATCATCGAGATGCAGCACGCGCTGACCGCCTCGGCCGACACGAACGACGTCGACGCGAGCGGGCAGCGCCTCCTCGCGAGCGCGACGCAGAGCATGCCGGCGGCGGCGCGCACGGTCACCGAGCTCGAGATCCCCGCGCGCCGGAGGAGGAACCTCCTCGCCATCGGCGGCGCCGCGCTCGCCTTCGCCGTCCTCGCCGGCGGCGGCGCACTCCTCGCGACGCAGCGGACGGCGACGAGCGGCGCGGAGACGACCGAGACGGCGCGTGCGCGCGCGTCGCTCGCGATCGAGTCGGACCCGCCGGGCGCGTCGATCTGGATCAACGGAGACCTCCGGCCGGAGGTGACGCCCGCGACGGTCACGCAGCTGCCGATCGGCGTCGCGCTCGACGTGAAGCTCACGAAGGACGGCTTCGAGACCGGCAAGCGCGACGTGTCGCTGCAGGCCGGCGAGACGGGGCGCGTGAAGCTGGAGCTCCGGCGCGGCGCGCTCGTACTCGACGTGAAGGTGTCGCCGGCGGAGGCGAGCGCCGCGTTCTCGCTCGACGGGACGCCCGTGGTCGGTCCCCGGATCGAGGGCGTGACGTCGGGCACCCCCCACAAGCTCGTCGTGACCGCTCCGGGTTTCGCCGATCAGACCGTGACCGTGACGGGCGGTGCGCTCGAAACGAAGGTCATCGACATCGTCCTCGAGAAGATCGCGCCGACGGCCCCCACGCGAGCGTCGCACACGTCGAGCCATCACGTCGCGCCGCAGGCGCCTCCGTCGCCGACCGCAGCGACGGGCGGGAGCGGCAAGCTCAACGTCGGCGCGTCGAACGGGTGGTGCAACGTCAGCGTGGACGGCGCACCGCGAGGAGCGACGCCCGTGGCCGGGATCGAGCTGCCCGCAGGCCCGCACAAGGTCTCCTGCACGACGCCCGATGGAAAGAGCCTGGCCGCCACGGTGACCATCCCAGGCGACGGCTCGACCGCTCGGTACAAGTTCGCCCTCTGACGCGGAGCCGCACGTTTTTCCTTCCTTCCGGGGCAGGGAGAACGCGAGCCTGACGATGGCATGCGCTCGCTCCGATCGTTCGCTTCGGCGATGTCTCCGGCCTTGGTCCTGGCCGCGCTGCTGTCCCACGCATCCCCCGCCCGTGCGCAGAGCCGCGGCTTCGCGCTCGATCGCTTCGACCCTTCGGAGCGCGGCAGCTCCTGGTTCGTGCTCGACTCGCTCGACCTCCGCGGCCACGGGCGCCCTGCGATCGGCGTCGTCGGCTCGTGGGGCTACAAGCCGCTCGTCGTCTACGACCGCGGCGGCGGCGGTTCGCGCTCCGCGCTGGTGGAGCACCAGGTCGTCGTGCACCCCGGCGCCTCCGTCGTGTTCTGGGAACGGGTGCGTGGCGCGTTCGATCTCCCGATCGCCGCGTACCAGACCGGCGACGACGTCGTGCGGAACGGCGTGCTCACGCGCGCGCCGCGGCCGTCGCTCGGTGACCTCCGCCTGGCCGCCGACGTGCGCGTCCTCGGCCAGCACGGCGAAGCGCTCACGCTCTCGCTCGGTACGGCGCTCTACCTGCCGACCGGATCGCGCGACGAGTACACGAGCGACGCGAACGTCCGTCTCGCCCCGCGCGCGCAGGTCGCGGGTGACGTCTCCATCTTCGCGTACGCCGGGAGGCTGGGGTTCAACTACCGGGCGCTCACGTCGACGTACGACACCGATCCGCTCGGCAGCGAGCTGACGATCGCCGCGAGCGCGGGCATACGGCCGATCGAGAACTTGCTCATCGGCCCCGAGATCTTCGGCAGCACCGTCGCGAATGCGGCCTTCGAGCGGAGGACGACCCCGCTCGACTGGCTCTTCGGCGCGCACTTCACGCACGGCGAGCTCCGCGCGGGAGCTGGCATCGGCTCGGGCCTCACACGAGGGTGGGGCACGCCCGTGTTCCGCACCGTGGTGAGCCTCGAGTACGTCCCCTCGGCGGACCACGACACCGACGGCGACGGCGTGATGGACTCCGAGGACGCGTGCCCGACGCAGCCGGGTGTCCGCACGACGAACCCGCGCACGAACGGCTGCCCGCCGCCTCCGCCGCCCCCGCCCTCCGATCGTGACGGCGACGCGATCCTCGACAGGGACGACGCGTGCATCGACGTCCCCGGCGTCGCGAATCCGGACCCGATGAAGCACGGCTGCCCCTCCGACCGGGACGGCGACGGCGTCTCCGACTCAGGCGACGCCTGCCCCGACGTGCCGGGTGTGAAGAGCGACGACCCGAAGAAGAACGGATGCCCGCCCGACAAGGACGGAGACGGCATCTACGACCAGGACGACGCCTGCCCCGACGTCCCGGGCGTGAGGAGCGACGATCCGAGGACGAACGGCTGCCCGCCCGATCGGGACGGGGACGGCATCCTCGACCCCGTCGACGCGTGCCCGGATGCGCCCGGCCCGGCGAGCTCCGATCCGAAGAGGAACGGCTGCCCCGAGGCCCGCATCGAGGACGGGCAGATCAAGATCCTCCAGCAGGTGAAGTTCAAGACGAACAGCGCGGAGATCTTGGCAGACAGCGACGTGACGTTGTCGGCGGTGAAGACGATCATCGAGGAGCACCCTGAGATCGCCCGGGTGCGCATCGAGGGCCACACCGACAACGTCGGCAACCCGAAGTACAACAAGCAGCTCAGCGAGAAGCGCGCCGCCTCGGTGAAGGCCTGGCTCGTCTCGAAGGGCATCGACAAGAAGCGCCTCGACGCGAAGGGGTTCGGCCTCGAGCGGCCGATCGACACCAACGCGACCGACGAGGGCAGGACCGAGAACCGTCGCGTCGAGCTCCACATCGAGATGGCGCCCGACGCAACGCGAGCCGGGGCGGGCACGGAGAGCCCCCCGGCGAAGCCGAAGTGATCCGGAAGTAGGGAGGGTGAGGTCATGAAGTCGAGGTTCTCGAGAGCGCTCACGTCGGCTGCCGTCGTCCTCGGCGCGATGACGGGCGCCGCTCGCGCGGACGCCGCGAACGAAGTCTCGTTCTGCAAGTTCACCGATGGAAACCAGCAGACGCTCGCCCTGAACGGGGCGCTGGCGCTGACGGATCTCGTGAACCTCACGCCGAACCTGCCCAACCGGGCCGGGAGCGCGTGGGTGCGGACGCCGATGTCGCTCACGCCGACGACCTCCTTCGCAGCCCACTTCCGCTTCCGGCTCTACCCGAACTCGGACGGGACAGGAGGCGCCGGCTTGGCGTTCGTGCTCCAGAACAAAGGGCTCAACGCCGGGTCCGGCTCGGGCGGAGGCCTCGGCTTGAACGGCGTCTCGCCGAGCCTCGCCGTCGAGCTCGACACGGCGTCGGACACGCAGGGGGATCCGAACGCGAACCACGTCGCCGTCATCCAGGACGGCAAGGCTTCCGTCCACCTCGCGTCCGGGACGCCCGGGTTCAACCTGAAGAGCGGCATCTCCACCGATGCGTGGGTCGACTACGACGCGCTGGCGAAGACGATGTCCGTCTTCGTGTCGCAGGGGACCGGCCTGAAGCCTGCCCTCCCGCTCTTCTCGCACGTCGTCGACGTGTACGCCGCCGTCAAGGCCGGCCAGCACGACAACAAGGTCATCGTCGGGTTCAGCGCCGCGACGGGCAACACCGAGACGAACACGCAGGACGTGACGTACCTCGTGATCGCGACCGGCAGCCTCACGGTCCCGCCGCTCGTCGACTGCATCCCCTGCCTGAGCGACGTGCAGTGCCCGGCAAACACGCCAGCATGCCAGCCGAACGGCTTCTGCGGCCAGTGCTCGACCATGAACACGAGCCAGTGCAACGGCAACACGCCCGTGTGCAACACGAACGTCGGCCAGTGCGTCGAGTGCACTTCGAGCGCGCAGTGCTCCGGCAACGAGCCCGTCTGCGTGGAGAACGTCTGCGCGCCGTGCAGCGCGAACAACGGCTCCGGCGATCCTGCCCAGTGCCCTTCGGGAACGGCGCCGGTCTGCCAGACGCAAGGACCGACCTCCGGCTCGTGCACCCAGTGCGGCCCGGGCGAGTTGAACCTCTGCTCGCCCACGCGACCGATCTGCCTCCCCGAGGTGGGGAGCTGCGGCTGCGTGAACGACGCCGACTGCGGCGGCGCGACCTCCGGGCTCATCTGCTCGGGCACGCCGGGCGTCTGCGTCCCGGGCTGTCGCGCCGCGGGCGGCAACGCCTGCCCGCAAGGTCAAACCTGTACGATCGCGAACGGCGCGCAGACGGGAACGTGCACCCAGCCGTGCGTGGACGGCTGCGCGGGCGCGACCCCGCAGTGCAACACGACGACGAACCAGTGCGTCCAGTGCCTCACGAGCGCGGACTGCCAGGGAGGCCTCCTCTGCAACCCGACGACGAACGTCTGCGTCGAGTGCATTCCGGCCGTCGACGAGACGAAGTGCAAGGTGGAGGAGACCGGCGACGTCTGCCGTCCAGGCGGCCAGTGCGGCTGCGCCACCGACGCGGACTGCGGGAACGCCACGTCCGGGCGGGTCTGTGACGACACGAACAAGGTGTGCCGTTCGGGATGCCGTGGCGTCTCCGGCAACGGTTGCAAGCAGGGCGACGTCTGCACCTCGCAGACGACGGCGATCGGTCAGTGCGTCGTCGATCAGGGCGTCGACGCGGGGCCCGACGCGGGCACCGACGGGGGCGCCGACGCCGGGGCGCGCGATGCGGGTCGCGATGCCGGCGGTGGCGTGACCAGCGACGCCGGGACGGGACGCAGCGACGCAGGAGACGGCGGTGGCGCGGCGGAGGATCCCGCGCTCGACGACTTCTCGATCGAGGGTGGCGGCTGCGCCTGCAACACGCTCGGCGCGAGCTCGCCGGCGCTCTCGTTCGGCACCTTCGGTCTCACGGCTGCCGCGCTCGCAGCGTTGGCGCGTCGTCGTCGTCGTCGCTGAGATCCAGGGGCGACGGGACGATGTCCTCGCTCGCGCCTGCGTCCGTTCGCTCGGACGCGGGCGCTCGGGGTTCGGCGAGGGAGAGCGCGGCGGTCGTACGCGTCTCGCTCGAGGCCGACGGCGGCGAGGGCTCGGGCCCGCGCACGGCGAACGTCGAGGCGAAGCCGACGCCGAGCGCGCCGAGGGCGACGACGAGGACGGCGGGCGAGAGGACGGCGCCGGCGCCGAACGATCCCGTGCGCGGTGCGCGCGGGGTGAAGGCGCCTGCGGGCCTCGGGGCCACCGCGTCCTCGCGCCGTGCAGCAGCCCTCGCGCCGCCGGGGTTCGACGTGCGCTCCCACACGCGCGCGACGCGCTCCGCGGAGTCCTGGACCCGCGGCGCCTGGACCACTGCGAGCGCGACGGCCAGCTCGGCGACGCTTCCGAAGCGTTTCGCGGGATCGACCGCGAGGCAGCGCGCGACGACCCCGTCGAGCTCGCCGGGGACGTCGCTCCGGGCGGCCGACGGTCGCGGCGTCTTCGATCGCATGATGCGCATGAAGATCTGCGGCAGCGTCTCGCCCTGGTACGGCGCCGCGCCGACGAGGAGCTCGTAGAGGATCGCGCCGAGGGCCCAGACGTCGACGCGCGCATCGACCCCGTCCGACGACTCCATCTGCTCCGGCGCCATGTACCGGGGCGTGCCGACGACCATCCCCGGATCGGTGAGCGCCGTGGTCGGGAGTCCGGTCGACATCCGCGAGATGCCGAAGTCGAGCACCTTCACGCACGGCGAGCCGTCGAGGCACTCCGTCAGGAAGAGGTTCGCGGGCTTGAGATCCCGGTGAACGATCCCCATCGCGTGCGCCTCGGCGAGCGCCTCACAGGCGTGGAGGACATACTCGACCGCGAGCTCGACCGGGAGGCGACGCCGGCGGGCCAGGAGCGCGGCGAGGTCTTCACCCTCCAGGTAGTCCATGACGAGATACGGCGCGCCGCCGTCCTCGAGCTTGCCGACGTCGAAGACGCGCACCACGTGCTCACTGCGCATCCGCGACACCGCGCGAGCCTCCCGCTCGAGACGGACGACGTACTCGGGCACCGCCAGCGCCGCGGGGGACAGGACCTTCACGGCGACGGTCTGCCCGAGATGGACGTGTGTGGCGCGGAAGACGACGCTCGTCCCGCCGTGTCCCAGCACCGCGTCGAGTCGATACTTGCCGCCGATCACGTCACCAGGCGAGGGCATCGTCATCGGCCGTACAAGGAGCGTGCCCCCGGGCGCGAGCCCTCGTCGGGCGTCGACCTGCGAGAGGAGGTCGAGACGCGCGATGACACGTGGCATGGGAGGCGTGGACGAGGCAGAGCGCTACGGCAGGAGCGCGCCCGGGGCGGGGCGAACGCCGTGACCTCCGTGTCCTCGGCGAGGGCACGAGCGATGCACTCGACCCCTGCCACCCACAACGGAGGAGTTTTTCATGAATCCCACGTTCACGAGCCTCGGCCTCGCCGCAGGCCTTGCGGTCGCGCTGACCGCCTGCGGTTCGAGCCCGATGCCGACCGCGCGCGCCGCCTCCTCGGAGGCCGCCGTTCGGTCGGCGCACGAGGTCGGGGCGAGCGCCATCCCCGAAGCCGCGCTCCACGTCCGCATGGCCGAGGACCAGCTCCGCACCGCGAACAAGCTCATCAAGGACGGGGAGGCCGAGAAGGCCGACCTCTTCCTCAGGCGCAGCCAGGCCGACGCCGAGCTCGCGATCGGCATCACGCGCGCGACGAAGGCGAAGCAGGCCTCCGACGCGGCGCAGTCCAAGCTCCAGTCCATCGGAACGGGCGCGCAGCCCGCTCCCCAGCAGTGAAGGAGGATGTTCCGATGAAGCCCTCGTACGTCTCGATGATTCTCCTCGGCGCCGCCGCGATCTCCGGCTGCGCGTCCAATCAGCCTCCTCCGGAGCTCGTCGACGCGCGCTCCGCCTACGCTCGGGCGAAGACCGGCCCGGCGGCGCAGGTGAACCCCGCTGGCCTCTACGAGGCGAAGCAGGCGCTCGACGCCGCCGAGCGCAGGCAGGACGACGACTCGGGCTCGCCCGAGGCCCGCAGCCTCGCCTACGTCGCGCACCGCCGAATCCTCCTCGCGGAGCAGAATGCAAACAGCGCCCTCGCGCAGCAGCAGCAACAGCAGGCCGAGCAGCAGTTCGTGCAGATGCAGGGCTCCCAGCTCGCGCAGGCGCGTGGCCAGCTCGATCAGTCGCAGAGCAAGCTGCAGCGCCAGGAGCAGGCACTCGCGCAGGAGCAGAAGGCCCGCGCCGAGGCCGAGCAGCGGGCGAAGGACGCCCTCGGACGCCTCTCGTCGTTCGCGCAGGTCAAGGACGACACGCGCGGGATGGTCATCACCCTCTCGGGGAGCGTCCTCTTCGCGACGAACAAGAGCGAGCTCATGCCCGCCGCCACCGAGCGCTTGAACCAGGTCGCCGAGGCGCTCAAGTCGGTCGAGGGTCGCAACATCCGCGTCATCGGCTACACGGACAACGTCGGCAAGGACGACTACAACCAGCAGCTCTCGCAGAAGCGAGCGGAGTCGGTGCGCAAGCACCTCGTCTCGCGCGGCGTACGAGAGGATCTCATCGTCGCCGAGGGCAAGGGCGAGGCGGAGCCGGTGGCGAGCAACGCCTCGGCGGAGGGCCGCGCGAACAACCGCCGCGTCGAGCTCATCGTCGAGGGCGGGACCCAGGGCAGCCAGGGTAGCTCTTCGTCGCCGGGGAGCTCGCCGTCGACGACGCCCCCCCAGCAAGGCACCGAGGGCCGCTGATCCGTGGCCAACGCGCGCGCGGTGAGGCCTGGAGAGGTGAATCCGGGCCAAGCGCGCGCGCGGGAAACGCGAGGGTTCGGCGCGCTCTTCCGCCTGCGCCCGGCCGGCCGATGGCCGACGCCCGTGCGCGTGGTCGTCGCCGCCGTCCTCGTGCTCTGGCTCGTCTACTTGCTCGTCGCGAACCTCCTCATCGGGACGGGCATCCTCAAGCGATCGCTGAACGGCGACGCCGACGAGCTGTCCATCGGCTACGCGGAGGCGTGGACGATCGTGCCCGGCTCTGCGACGGTCACCGACTTCACGCTCCGCTTCCAGGACAAGAACGTCCAGTTCCACCTCGCGCTCGATCGGGCGAGCATCCGCGTCGATCTCCTCGCCCTCCTCTCCAAGGAGTTCCACGTCACGCGCGTGCGCGCCGAGGGCGCCTCCGCGAAGATGCGCGGGAAGGTAGAGGACCCGAAGGGGCAGGAGGCGCGGCTCGCGGCCTTCCCTCGGATCGAGGGCTACGCCGATCCGCCGCTGAAAGCCCGTGAGCCGGAGGGCGCGCCGGAGAAGCCGACGCCGCCCGCCGATCGCTTCTGGACCATCCACATCGAGGACGTCGCCGCCTCCGTGCGCGAGCTGTGGTTCCTCGAAGCGCGGTGGACGGGGGTTGGCACGGTGCGCGGCGCCTTTCGCCTCGTGCCGATGCGAGAGCTCGACGTGTTCCCCGCGGAGCTCGATCTCGCCGAGGGCGATCTGTCGGTCGCGAGCGCGCCGATCCTTCATCTCCGGCCGAGCAAGGTCTTCACCACGGTCCACCACGTCGACGTGCGGGTCCCGAAGGGGCTCGAGATCCTTCGCTTCGTCGACGCGCGAATCCGTCTGCATGGAGAGGTCCCGAGCATCACCCCGCTCACCGCCCTCTACGGCGACGATCCGCGCGTCGGCGGCGGCGTCGGCGAGCTCGACGTAGACGTGGCGATGAATCGGGGCGTGCTCGCGCACGGTGGTTCGCTCCGTCTCGATCTCGTCGAGGCGTACGTCCAGAGCGCGCGGGTCGGAGTCCGAGGCCCCGTCGCCCTCCGCGCCGAGGTCGCGGAGGCCTCCGCCCTCGCCCTCGACGTGAGGACGACGAAGGCGATGCTCGCGACCGGCAGCGAAGCGGCCGCGACGATCGGCGTCGGCTTCGTCCGCGCGCGCATCGCGGCCGCCGACCTCGTGACCCCGCCTCCTCCGGACGAGCTCCTCCTCGCCGGCGGGGTCGAGCTGCGAGACGTGAGCGCCCCCGATCTCACCAAGCTCCAGCCGCTTCTTCCCGAGGGCGTCCTCGTGCGCGGCGGCGGTGCGGGCCTCGCGGCGCGCGCGAGCCTGACGAAGCGGGCCCTCGAAGGCCGGGTCGACTTGGCGCTCACGCGGGCGCGCGTCCGCTTCGGCGACGCCGAGATGGGAGCGAGCGGGAAGGTCTGGGCGAACATCGCGACGGACGACGTCGCAAAGGCGATCGCGTTCCCGTCCTCGGGCCTCTCCTTCACGGACGTGAGCGTGGCGTCCGGCGGCGCGCGCGCAGAGGGCATCGCGGTCGACGTACGGGCGCCGACGACGACGGTGCTCCTGCCCTCCGGCACGATGAGCTCCACGCTCTCGCTTCGCGCGACGCCGGGCGCACGCGTGCTGGAGGCGGCGTCCTCCCTCGCGGGTGCGCCACAGTGGCTCGCCCGTGCGGCGGCAGGGCCCGAGGCGACGGCAGAGCTCCGCCTCCGGAAGACGCCGGTGACGACGGAGCTCCGCGTGGTCGACGCGCGAGACGGCATCGTCCGCGCGCGCGGGATGCTCCGCGACGGGAAGACGGGCATGCGAGGCGTCTTCCTCGTCGAGGCAGGCCCGCTCCACGCGGGCGTGTCCCTCCCCCCCGGCGGCGGGAGCGCGGACCTCGTCCCCTTCGCGGACGGGGGCTGGCTCGAGAGCCGGATCCGCGCGCTCCCTTGACGGCGGCGGCCCGAGCAGGAGCACGACAAGTGTGACCTTGCGCTACGCGGCGCTCCGCCCAGCCGGACGCGCCGAGCCGCGTTCCACCGCGCCGGACGGCCGCGAGCGACGGCAGCAGCCGCGGAACACGGATTGCTGGAGCGCCCGGCATGCATCGCCCCCGCTCCGATCGGAGCCCCTCCACGCGCCGCGTCCTCCAGGCTGCCGCATCGATCGCCTTCGCGCTCGCGCTCGCGGCTCCGAAGGACGCAGCGGCCGCGATCCGCGGCCTCGAGGCGTGCGGCGACATCGACGTCCGCGGGGACGCCCGCTGCGAGCTCGTCGCCAAGGGCGGATGCACCGCACGCTGTGAGCCCGTGGCGCTCCGGGCAGCGTGCTCCGCCAAGCTGACGGGCCAGTGCGCCGGCGAGTGCAGCGCGCGCGCGACCGTCGAGTGCACGGGCTCGTGCACGGCGGACTGTCGTGGCCGATGCGAAGCGAGCGGCGGGGAGCTCGACTGCCAGGGGAGCTGCACCGGCTCCTGCGACGCCGACTGCAGCGGGCGATGCGGGAGCGGGGACGACGGCGAGACGTGCCGCGCGTCGTGCCGCGCCAACTGCACCGCCAAGTGCGACGCGCAGTGCAGCGCGACGCCGCCGTCGGCGACGTGCGAGGGGAAGTGTGAAGCGTCCTGCAGCGGCTCGTGCGACGCGAAGGCGAGCGCTCAGTGCCAGGTCGATTGTCAGGCGAAGCTCCAGGGATCGTGCACCGCCGAGCTCGAGGGCGGCTGCCGCGCGCGCTGTGAGAGGCCCGAGGGCGCGCTCTTCTGCGACGGTCAGTTCGTCGACACCGGCGACGTCCAGCGCTGCATCGACGCCCTCCGCGCGGTCCTGAACGTGCAGGTATCCGGGTCCGCCAGCGGCGAGTGCGTGAACGGAGAGTGCACCGGCGAGGCCGAGGGATCGGTCTCGTGCACCGCCTCTCGGACGCGACGCGAAGCCCCCTCGCCCCCCCCGATCGTCCCCATGTTCGTCGTCCTCGCCGCCATCGGCGCCGTCATCGTCCGCAAGAACCGCCGCGGCGGTCCGTGAACCATCAAGGAGCAAGAACAGTCATGAACCACGTCAGTGTCGACCAGAACGAGCAGAACGGAATCGCGGGCCACGGAGGCGAGGTGCTGAAGCAGCGCGTCGAGCAGGTCCGCGACATCGTCGAGAACGTGCGGGATCGCGCGGAGCTCGCGTTCCGCGACAAGCCGTATCTCGTCCCCGTCGCGGCCGGTGTCCTCGGGCTCGGCATCGGCGTCCTCATGGGCTCGAAGATCACGCGCTTCATCCTCTTCACCGCCGTCGGTTCGCTCCTCAGCGACCAGCTCGGCGGCGAGATCAAGCGCATCTCGAGCGGCCTCGTGCAGAACCTCCAGAAGAAGCTCGAGGAGAAGGACGTCGGCGCGGGCGGCGAGGGCTCGTACGCCGAGTGACGTCGTCTCAGAGCTTCCGCTTCGTCGTGTGGACATCGAGGTCCACGACGAGCGGGAGGTGGTCCGATGCGCGGCGTGCGCGGGCATCCCTCGGGACGCGTACGCCGTGCACGATGACGTCGTCCGAGACGAAGACGTGATCGATGCGTAGGACGGGCCACTGGCTCGGAAAGGTCGGGCGCGGCGAGTGCCCGGCCAGCACCTTTTGTGCGTCCTTCAAGACGGACGCGAGACGACGATACGTCGTCGCGTGCGGCACCGCATTCAGGTCGCCGCAGAGGATCACGGGGTGGACGAGGTTGGGGCTTCCGAGCCAAAGAGGCCCGACGAGCTCGCGCGACTGGAGCGCGCGATCGCCCCGGTAGAGGCCGAGATGCGTGCTGATGACGTCCACCGTACCGGACGGCGGCCGCACGCGCGCCCAGATCGCGCCCCGCGGCTCGCTGCCCCTCTTCGGCTTGGGCGCGGCCGGAAACGTCGTCACCTTCACGAGCTCGATCGGATGACGGCTCAGCAGCGCGTGACCGTAGTACCCGACGCCACGGCGGAACGTCCGGCAGAAGAGGAGCTGCATCGAGAGCGCGCTCGCGAGATCGCGCGCGTGGTGGACGCCCTCCATGTCGTCGGTCTCCGGCGCATCGAGCTCCTGGAGCGCGACGAGATCCGCTTCGGCCTCGCGACAGAGGCTCGTGATCTCCTCCACCGAGTCGTTGCCGCCCGGCCCGAGGCACCGGTGCACGTTGTACGTCATCACGCGGAACCGCGTCACGCGGCCGAACCTAGCAGGAACGAGGGTTGCAGCGGGAAGAGGTGGAGGACACCCGAACATGACGAACACACCGGACTCCAAGAAGACGAACACGATCGACCCCGGCCACGGAGACCGCGGCGGAGAGGGGAACTACGACGCTGCGCGGCGCTACGACGCAGGCGTCGAGAAGACGGTGAAGGATGGCCGCACCGAGGAGCTCGCCGAGAAGGCGAAGCAGGCGCTCGACGGCGAGGAGGGCGACGCGCTCCGGGAGGCGGAGCAGCAGGGCAAGAACGCCGAGACCCCCGCGAAGAAGTGAGGTCCTGGTGAACGCGAACGTGAAGGAGCGCGCCCGCTTCCTCGTCCAGCTCTTCTCGGGGACGATCGACCGCTTCGGCGAGGTGGAAGGACCTCGGCTCGGCGCGGCCTTCTCGTTCTACGCCACGTTCTCGATCTTTCCGCTCGTGCTCCTCGCGGTGACGGTGCTCGGCTTCGTGCTGGGCGACGACGCGAGCGTGCGCGAGCGGATGATCGCGGCGGTCGCGAGCGACGCGTCGATCCGCAGCATCGTCGACCAGACGTTGACGTCGATGATGTCGAGCCGGTCGGGCCGAGGCCTCTCCTTCGCGATCGGCCTCGTCTCGCTCCTCTTCGGAGCGAGCGGCGCCCTCGCGGAGCTCGACGCCGCGCTGAACCGGATCTGGCAGGTCCCGGTCCCCAAGACGGACGGGATCCTCGCGAGCGTCAAGCTGTTCCTGCGCGACCGCCTGACGGGCATGGTCATCGTCATGGGGATCGGCGTGACGATGCTCGCCTCGCTCGTGACGAGCTCGGTCCTCGGAGTCGTCGCGCGACACGCGCCATCGCGTCTCACTCCGGCGCTGCTGCAGACCGCGGAGCTCTTCGCGTCCATCTTGCTCCTCTCGCTCGTCTTCGCGTCGGCGTTCCACTTCCTACCCCGCACCCGCCCCCCCTTCCGTGACGTCATCGGCGGTGCTGTGCTCACGACCGTGGGCCTCACGATCCTGAAGTCCGTCTTCGCGATCTACCTGACGCACCTCACGAGCTACTCCGCCTATGGCGTGGTCGGCGGAGTGCTCGCGATGGCGACGTGGATCTACCTCTCGTCGCAGATCATCTTCTTCGGCGCGCAGCTCACACGCGTGCACTGCGAGATGACGGGCTGCCCGGCGGCGAAGGAGCGGCGCGAGGCGGTTCTCGCGGAGGAGCGGGGGCAGCCGGGCGGCGCTCGAGAGCGAGCTCCGGCCTGAAGTCGGCCTCGAGGCGCAGCTCCGCCTCGGTCACCACGACCGACGCGGACGCCGCGACGAAGCGAAACGTCCCGCGGGGAGAGACCTTCGGCGGAAGCGGGCGGAGCGCAGCGAGCTTCTCGGCGAAGCGCCAGGCGAGCGTCTTCTTTCCGCCCGCGAGCGCCTCGTTGACACCTTCGACGATGCGCCCGTCGAGGAAGCCCGGGACGCGTTCGAGATCGAGGTGCTCGAGGACGGGGTCGAACGCGAGGGCCGGGACGGCGCCGGCGACGGACGGGCGGAGCAGGATTTGCCACGCGCGAACGCCGACCTGCATCGTGAGGCCCGCAACGGAGAGGGCGATCCGGGCGTCTCCGCGCACGCGAATGCCTTGGTTCTCGACGAGCTCGAGCTCCAACGCGCGACCGAAGGACACGGCGCCGTAGGGATGCTCTCGCAGGACGATGCGCACCGGGACGAGCTCAGCGGCCAGAGCCGCGAGCTCGTCCCGGGTCACGACGAGGCCGAGCTTCATCGTGCGCGCCCTGCTTCAGGCCGGCACGCGGCGGCCGAAGACGAGCGAGAGCGCACCGAGGATGAGGAACACGAAGAAGAGGATCTTCGCGATGCCCGCGGCGCCTGCGGCGAGGCCGCTGAAGCCCAACACGGCAGCGACGAGAGCGATCACGAAGAACACGGCGGTCCAGTACAACATGGGGTCACAGACTCCTTTCTGGATCACCGGAGCTTGCGAGAGCCATGCCTCGACCGGACGGGCACCGCGTGTGCACCAGAGGCGGCCATGCGCCCGACCCCTCTCGCCTCGTCCCTCGACTCCGGGACCCCAGCGGAGCCGTCTTCGCGTCCCGTGAGCCCGGGAGCCCCGCTCCCCCGCACCTCCGTCCAGGAAGGATCGCGTCGCGTTTCGGCGCGCTAGACCGCCACACGTGCCGCACGGACGCACCCCATGAAGCTCTCCTACACGCTCTCGAAGGACGCGGACGGATACGTGATCGCCGAATGCGTCGAGTCCGACGTCGCCGGCGAGGGACGCACCGAAGACGACGCCGTCGCGTCGCTGAAGAAGGCGATTCGCGATCGCCTCTTCCGGCCCGACGCCGTCGCCCCTCCCTCCCGACCGGTGCCGGAGCCGGACATCGAGCTCGTGCGCGTCGACGCGTGACGCGCGCGCCTCACCGCCTCGTGAAGCGCATCCGATAGACGGGAAGGCCGTCCTCGATCGCGCGGTGCTCCCGAGGGCTCCGAGCGCCGTAGGGGTTCTCCGCCACGCGGGCGGAGCCGGGGACGTCGCCAGCGGGGAGGAACGCGGGATGGGACGACGTGACCTCCTCGTAGAGGTCGGCGCGCTCCTCCACGTCCGTCTGGATGTAGAGGACGCCGCGCGGGGCGAGGAGGCGCGCGACCTCGTCGAGGAACACGTCTCCGAGGACGAGGCGCTTGTGATGGCGCTTCTTCCACCAAGGGTCGGGGAAGTGGAGGAAGACACGCGCGACGCCGCCCGCCGGGCCGAGACGCGGGAGGGCTTCGCGCGCGTCCTCGCAGAAGACGCGGGCGCGACGGCCGTGGCCGGCCTTCGCGAGCTTCCCGTCGGAGACGGCGGCCCACTTGCGACGGATCTCCAGGCCGACGAGCGCGGACGTCGGCGCGGACGTCGCGCGCTCGAGGAGGAAGCCGGCCTTCGGACCCGGACCGATCTCGAGCTCGAGCTCGGCCCCGGTCACGAGGGACCGGAGATCGAGCGAGCCGGGGACCTCGTCACGGTCGGCGGGGGGAAGGCGCGGAGCGTCCGCATAGGGCCCTCGCGGGGGGCGGCGTTCGGTCGGTTCGCTCACGGCGCGCCTGCGGATAGACGGACGCGACGCGCAGGTCAAGCGGACGCGTCGGCTGTGGTAGCGTCCGCGCGTGCGCGGGTGGAGGTCGTGGGCTCCGTGGGTTCCGCTCGTCGTCGCGACGACGGTGCTCGCGCGCATGGTCGTCTCGGCCGTGCTCGCGAAGTGCGGGCACCCCGCGGCGGCGCTCGACGACGCGTACATCCACTTCCAGTACGCGCGAGCGATCGTCGAGGGACACCCGTTCCGTTACCAGGCCGGCGAGCCCATCTCGACCGGGGCGACGAGCTTCCTCTGGCCCGCGCTCCTGGCGCCGTTCTACGCGCTCGGGCTCCAGGCGGCGTCCTTGATGTGGGCGGCGTGGCTCGTCGCGTTCGCGGCGCACGGGATGCTCGCGCGCGAGGTGTATCTCCTCGCGGCGCCGCTCGCGGGACGGGCGGCGGCCGTGGGGGCGGGCGCGATGACGCTCGTGTTCGGCGGGCTGGTCTGGGGCGCCGCGAGCGGGATGGAGGTCGTGCCCTTCGCGTTCGTGTCGGCGCTCGGGGTGCGGCTCGCGAGCGAGTGGGCGGAAGGCCTCGAGCGCGCGCGGACGAAGCGACGCCTGGCGACGCTCTTCGCGGTCGCGGTCGCGGCGCCGATGCTGCGCCCCGAGGGAGCGCTCACGGCCCTCGCGATGGGCGCGGTCGTCGCCGTGGCGCCACGCGGGCCCGGGCTCCGCGGGCGCACGCCGGCGCTCGCGTTCGTCCTGGCCGCGGCGCTCCCGAACCTGATGCTGCTCGCGCTGACGGGGAGCCCGACGACGAGCACCGCGCAGGTGAAGCTCCTCGTCGGAAACCCGTACTACGACCTCGGCGCGGCCTTCGCGGCGAACGCGCGCCTCCTCGTCATGAGCGTCCTCGACGGCGGACCGTGGACGGCGGAGTTCCTGCCGAAGGGGGGCGCGCCGGTGCTGTCGATGGGGCTCGTCGCGCTCGTGGTGCGCGGAGCGCAGACGAAGCTGTGGGTGCGGGCCGCGCTCGTGCTCGCGGCGGCGCTGACGATGTTCGTGCCGTGCGCGTACGTCACGTTCCTGTGGAACCGCCTCCGGTACGTGTGGCCGTTCATCCCGGGATGGTTCGTCGGGGTCGCGTGCCTCGCGCGGGTGATCGCGGCGTACGTGCCGAGGGTGTCACCACGGGTGACGGAGGGCCTCGCGGGCGCGATGACGGCGGCGGTGGTCGTGGCGCTGGGCTCGAAGCTCGACTGGGTGATCGAGGACGTCGCGCAGTCGGCGAGCGGGATCGATCGCCAGCAGGTGGCGCTCGGCAAGTGGGTCGCGGAGACCCTGCCGGCGGGGGCGAGGGTCGGCCTCAACGACACGGGGGCCATCGCATACTTCGGCGGGCGGAAGACGTTCGACGTCGTCGGCCTCACGACGCCGACCGAGGGGCGCTACTGGGTCGCGGGAGCGGGGTCGAGGCTGGAGCACTACGAGCGCGTGCACGCGACGTCGCCCGCGAGCTTGCCGAGCCACTTCGTCGTGTATCCGGAGTGGATGGCGTGCCCGCCCGTGCTCGGGCGACTCCTCCACGCGGCGGTGGTACGCGACGCGACGATCCTCGGCGGCCAGGTGATGCAAGCGCACGAGGCGCGGTGGGACACGCTCGGCTCGGGAGAGGCGCCGTGGAGCGCGCCGGGCGCCACGGTGATCGACGCAATCGACGTCGCCGACCTCGAGAGCGAGGCCGCCCATGCCTACGCGCTCCTCGGCGCGAGGGACGGCGAGCAGGTCGCGGAGGAGGGAGCGTCTACGGCGGGCGCCGCCGTGGTCGACGGAGGGCGGACGCAGCGAACGCGGGACCGGTTCGTGGCGCGCCTCGAGGGCGCCTCACGGGGGATCGCGCGCGTGGGGGCGAGCACGGACGACGTCACGCTGCTCGTGAAGGTCGCCGGGCGCGAGGCAGGCCGGCTGGCGGTGCCGGCAGGGGGCTGGACGGAGGTGGGGTTCGACGTGCCGGCGGAGATGGCGGCTGGAGGAACCAGCGTCGTCGAGGTCACGGCGGAGCCCGGGACCGCGAGGTTCATCTCGTACCACTACTGGTTCGTCGCACGGTGAGTGGGCGACGACGTCGCGCGCGGCGTCAGCGGCGGAGGGTCAGAGGTGCAACGGCGCGTCGGAGGTGACCGGGCGCTCGGGCGGCGCGGCCGGTGGCCGGGCCTTCGACGCGGGCGCGAGGCGCGGCGACGAGACCGGAGCGCGCGGGCGCACG
>JALHPN010000152.1 GCA_022842465.1 Polyangiaceae bacterium
AACGCGGCGGCGGCCGCCGCCGAGCGCGAGAGCCGCCCCCCGCCGGCGACGGACACCTCGACCGCGCCCCGCGCCGCGCCGCAGAAACGGCAGGCGATGGCGCCGTCGGCGCGCAGGTGTCGGTGGCACTTCGCGCAGCTGCTGAGCGACATCCGACGAGCTTACGTGCCCGCCGTCGACGCGGCAACGCCCCCGCGGGCCACCTTCCGCGATGCGCTCCGTCAGCGGGTGATGCGGGCTGCGAGGAACACGGCGACCTCCGCCTTCGTCGTCGTGCCCGCGGCGACGCCGACCGTGAGCGCGACGAGGTCGTCCTCGCCGCACGCGAGGTCGTGGTCGTTGAGGTAGACGAACATGATCATCGCGGCCGCGGCGATGCGCTTGTTCCCGTCGACGAAGGCGTGGTTCTGGGCGAGGTGGAACAGGTAGGCCGCGGCCATCTCGGGCAGGCTGCCGTGCAGGTAGCCGCCACCGAAGGTGGACTCCGGCGTGGCGACGGCCGACTCGAGCAAGCCGAGATCGCGCACTCCCGCCGAGCCGCCGTAGCGCTCGATCTGGTCGGCGTGCAACGCCAGGATCTCCTCGAGGCCGAGGAAGCGGATCTTCACTTCGCGAGACGGGCGAAGGCGCCGGCGAACTTCGCGTGCATCTTCGCCTCCGCGCGCTCGAACTTGTCCACCTCGCGCTTGCTGCGAACGGGGGAGATGACGATGACGCGACCGTTCGTGGACACCTCGACCTGGGCCTCGGGATCGAGGTTCGCGGCCTCGAGGAGCTGCTTGTCGAGCACGAGCGCAGCGCTGTTGCCCGTTCGCGTGAGCTTCTTGATCATCGTACGGACAAACTAGCATCGCCGTACGTATGTTCAAGCCACGGTCTGCGCGGACGTCATGCGTAGCCGGCGGCCTGAAGGGCGTAGAGACGGGCGTACGTCTTCGGCGTGGCGAGGAGGTCCTGGTGCGTGCCGTCCTCCACGATGTGGCCGTTCTCGAGGACGAGGATCCGATCCGCCATCCGGACCGTGGGGAACCGGTGCGAGATGATGATCGTCGTCTTGTCCTTCGAGAGCTCCTGGAAGCGCTCGAAGACGGCGTGCTCGGCCTCCGCGTCGAGCGCCGCGGTCGGCTCGTCGAGGACGAGGATGTCGGCTTCCTCGCGCATGAAGCCGCGCGCGAGGGCGAGCTTCTGCCACTGACCGCCCGAGAGCTCGACGCCGTCCTGGAACCAGCGACCGAGGGGCGTCTCGATCCCGGAGGCGAGCCCCGCGACGACGGGCTGCGCGCCGCCGCGGTCGACCGCGCGCACGATGCGGACGTCGTCCTCCAGGTTCTCGACGCTGCCGACCCCGACGTTCTCGCGCACCTTCAGCTGGTACTGGTTGAAGTCCTGGAAGACGACGCCGAAGCGCGCGAGGAGCCTGTCGCGATCCCACTCCTGGAGATCCTTCCCGTCGAGGAGGATGCGCCCCTCGGTCGGCTCGTAGAGGCGCGTGACGAGCTTCACGAACGTCGTCTTGCCGGCGCCGTTCTGCCCGACGAGCGCGATGCTCTGACCATCGGGCACGAACAGATCGACGTCGCGGAGCACCCACTTCTCCTGACCGGGGTAGCGGAACGAGACCTTCTCGAAGCGGATGCCGCGCTCGTCGCCCAGGGCCGGCTTCGGCCGCTCGGCCCTCGCCAGCGGCGGCGCCGCGACGCCCTCCTTCAGATCCGTCCCTCCCGTGTCGTCGAGGAAGGCGAACAGGTTCGACATGTAGAGGTTGTGCTCGTAGATGCTGCCGATGCCGCTCAGGATCGACTGGAACGACTGCTGGCCGCTTCGGAAGGCGAGCACGTAGAGCGTCATGTTGCCGAGCGTGAGCGCGCCGGCCGCCGCGAGGAGCGCCATCGCCGCGTACGCGCCGTAGAACGAGAGGGTCGCGAAGAGCGAGAGGCCGTGCGTGACGCCCGCGCGCGTGACGGCGAGCTTCGAGTCCTCGCCGTGGAACTTCTCGGCGAGCTCGAGATAGCGCCCGAGGAAGAGCGGCCCGAGACCGAAGAGCTTCACCTCCTTGGCATGCTCGTCGTTCGCGAGCACGTACTCGAGGTACATGAGCCGTCGCGACTCGGGCGAGCGCCAGTTGCGGACGCGGAAGGCCGTCTTCGAGAACCGCATCTCCGCGATCGTCGCCGGCACCGTCGCGATCATCAGGACGAGGACCACCCACGGGCTGAAGCGGACGAGGATCGCCGCGTAGCCCGCGAGCGTGAGGGCGCTCTGGACGAGCGCGAAGGCGTCGGTGACGAGCGTGACCGGGCGCATCGAGGCCTCCCGACGCGCGCGGGTCATCCGGTCGTAGAACTCGGGGTCCTCGAAGTGGCGGAGCTCGAGCTTCGTCGCGCGCGAGAGGATCGCGACGTTCACGTCGACGCCGAGGCGCGAGCCGAGGACGCTCCGCACGAGCCCGAGGCTGCGCGTCACGGTCGCCTGCGCGACGACGAGGCCGAGCTCGATGGCGACCCACCGGATCGTGCCTTCCCGCGAGTGGGCGACCACCGCGTCGACGATCGCCTTGCCTGCCCACGCGATCGCCGGGGGGACGGCGGAGGCAGCGAGCGTGAGGACCGCGAGCGCGACCGTCAGCTTCGCCGACGACGCCCAGACGAGCGCGATCGCCCGGCGCGTGTACCTCGCCGTCTCCCGCAGGGCGCGCACGCGGGAGACCTTCTCGGTCGGATCCTTCTTCGGAGGCGGGCGGCGGCGGGGAGGGCTCAAACGGAGGCCCTCATCGTGCGCACGATGGGCCGCTCTCGCAAAGGAGATACAGGTACCCTCGCCGGTCCATGTCGCGCCCTGCCTTCGCCGCCCACACCGAAGCTCATCCCCTCTTGGATGGCGAAGTGCGCCTCCTGGGTGCGGTCCGTCAGGTGACGGGGGCGATGACCCGGGTCGACACGGGCCGCGCGCGGCTCCTGGTCGACTGCGGCGTCTCCCAGGGACGAGATCGGGCGCCGAACCTGCTCGAGGCGGCGGCGAAGGACGCCGACGCCCTCGTCCTGACCCACGGCCACCTCGATCACATCGGGCAGGTGCCGCGCCTGCTCGACGGCGGCTGGGACAACCCGATCTACGCGACGCCCGCCACCCTCGCCATCGCGCGGATCTCGCTCGAGGACAGCCTCGGGATGGATCGCCTCCCCGATCGCGAGATCGACGCCTTCCTGAAGCGCTTCGGCGAGCTCTCGCGGCCCCTTCCCTACGGCAGGACGGTGCGCATCGCGGGCGCCGAGCTCACGCTCCACGAAGCGGGGCACATCCTCGGCTCGGCGAGCGCGGAGATCCGGAGCGAACAGTCCCGCGTCGTCGTCTCGGGCGACCTCGGACGCCCCGACAGCCCGCTCCTCCGCGATCCGAACACGACCTGGGCCTCGGGCCCTCCCGTCGACGTCGTCGTCATGGAGTCGACGTACGGCTCCCGCGAGCACGTCCACTCGCACGACGACATCGAGCGCGAGCTCGAGGCGGTCGTGAAGGAGGCGATCCGCGTCTCGGGCAAGGTGCTCGTCCCTGCCTTCGCGATCGGCCGCACGCAGACCTTGATCTGGTTTCTGAACGACCTCGTCGAGAGCGGGCGGATCCCGGCGATCCCGGTCGCGATCGACACGCCGATGGGCATCGCGGTCACGAAGGCCTACAGCCAGTGGCGATCGCTCTTCGACAAGGAGGCGATGGAGAGGCTGGCCGTCGGCGACGACCCCCTCGACTTCGAGCAGCTCTTCCAGGTCAAGCGGGGCAAGGACTCGGCGCGGATCCGCGACCTCCCCGGGCCCATGATCGTCATCGCCGGCTCCGGGATGGTCACGGGCGGCCGCATCCTCGGTCACCTGCGGGAGGGCCTGCCGGATCCGACCACGACGGTGCTCTTCGTCGGTTACCAGGCGGAGGGGACCCCCGGCCGCCGGATCCAGAGCGCGGCGGCGAGGGGCGGAAAGGTCCACGTCGACGGCGAGGAGGTCCTCGTCCGCGCGAAGGTGCGGACGCTGAAGGGTCTCTCCGCGCACGCGGATCGGAAGGAGCTCCTCGCATGGCTCCGCCACGTCCCCGACGTCCGGCGCGTCGCCCTCCACCACGGCGACGTGACCGCGCAGGAGGACTTCGTGCGGTACGCGGAAGAGCGCTGGCCGGGCTGACGTCGCGCGGTCAGCCCTCGCCGCGCCGGAGGAGCCCCTCGTCGCCGAACACTTCGCTCTTCAGGACCGAGCGCCCGAGGATGGCGCGCGCGCACTCCTGGACGCCCTCCGGGACGGCGGGGTGCGGGTGGACGCAGTGGTCGATGTCGTCGAGCGTCGCGCCCATGTGGATGAGGAAGGCGATGCCCTGGATCGTGCTCGACGCCTGCGGGCCGACGACGCGGAGGCCGAGGATCTTCCCCTCGTCCTTCGCCGCCAGGAGCTTCACGAAGCCGGTGGTGTTCCGCATCGCGATGTTGCGGTTGACGAGGCGGTTGTCGAGCACGCCGACGCGGTAGGGAATGCCCTTCTTCTTCGCCTCGAGCTCGTTCATCCCGACGCTCGCGACCTCGGGGCGGAGGAACATGATCGCGGAGAGGGCCTCGTAGTGGATCGGGCGCGGATCGAGCCCGAACATCTTCTCGACCGCGTAGCGCCCCTCGAGCTCGGCGACGTTCACGAGCGCGATGTCCATCGTGACGTCGCCGGCGGCCCAGATGTGCGAGGCGGTCGACTGGCAGTCCGTGGCGACGATGCTGCCGCCCTTGTCGACCTTCACGCCCGCGACCTCGAGGCCGAGCGCGTCGGTGTTCGGGACCCGGCCGACGGAGACGAGCGCGCGCTCGACGCGGATCGTCTGCGTGCGACCCTCGGCGTCACTGATGACGTACTCGACCTTCCCGTCCTTCACCGCGATGCTCTCGAGCTTCGAGGCGCGGTGGATGGTGACCCCCATCGACTCGAAGCTCTTCGCGACGACCTCGGCGACGTCGGCGTCCTCGAAGGGGAGGATGCGCGGCTGGCGGTCGAGGATGTGGATCTTGGTGTGGCCGAAGTTCGCGAAGATGGTCGCGTACTCGCAGCCGATGACGCCCGCGCCGACCACGACGAGGCTCTCCGGAAAGCACGGGAACCTCTCGATGTGATCGCTCGTGACGATGTGCTCGCCGTCGACCGGGATGTTGTCCGGGATGCGTGGACGCGAGCCGGTCGCGACGAGGAAGCTCTTGGCCTCGAGCCTCCGCGGCGGGCCCGCGTCGCCCGTCACCTCGACGGCGTGCGGCGAGACGAAGCGCGCCCGCCCGCGCACGAGGTCGACGACACCGCCGCGCTCCGAAGGGAGGACGAGACGCTCGAGCTGCTTCTCGAGCGTCGCCCGCCGCTCCGTCACCGCGCTCCGCATCGTCTCGAGGACCTTCGGGAGCGAGACGTCGACGTCGCGCGCCGTGTAGCCGCGGTCGGTGCGCCGCGCGATCGCGAAGTCGTTCGACAGGTGCCAGAGCGTCTTCGACGAGAGCGCGCCGGCGTGGATCCCCGCGCCGCCGACGCGGCCGGCCTCCACGAGCGCCACCCGCTTGCCGAGATCATGCGCCCGCATCGCCGCGGCATACCCTGCCGGGCCGGCGCCGAGGACGCAGAGGTCGTACGCGGTCGTCATGAGGTCAGCCTCCCGGCTTCGAGTCTACGCGTCCCGTCACCTGCTGCGATAGGCTCGCTGCGTGACCACGCGCGATGACCCCCCGTACGACGGCGATCCGTCCTGGCGCGTGAGCCACGTGCTCGCCGACGGGACGCGGGTCACGCTGAGGCCGCTCTTCCCCGAAGACCGCGAGGGGCTCCGACGCGCGTTCCTCGAGACGTCGCCGAAGACCCGCTACCTCCGCTTCCTCGGCGTGGTGGGCGACCTCTCCGAGGCGATGCTCCGGTACCTCACCGACGTGGACCAGGTGAACCACGTCGCGATCGTCGCGACCACGACGACGGACGACCTGAAGGAGGAGCGGGGCCTCGGCGTCGCGCGCTTCATCCGGGTCGAAGGGGAGCCCGACGTGGCAGAGGCCGCGGTCACCGTCGTCGACGCGATGCAGAAGCGCGGGCTCGGCACGCTGCTCGTGCGCGAGCTCGCCGAGGCGGCGAAGCTACGCGGCATCAAGCGGCTCCGCGCCGACGTGCTCGCGGACAACGAATCGATGCGCGCGATCCTCGACGCGGCCGGCGCGAAGCCCCAGGCGCGGTCGTCGGGCGCGGGCATGATCGCCTACGACGTCGAGCTCGGCAGCGACGGGGGCCGGTCGCTCTCGCCGCCCCTCCTCGCGATCCTCCGCGGCGCGGCGCAGACGCTCGCGGTGACGCTCCGGCGGATGCTGCCGCCGGAGAGCCCGGTCGTCGAGGAGCGATCAGCCGCGGCGGCGGCGGGCGACGACGATGCCGAGCGCGGCGAGTCCGAGCGCGAGTCCGACCCGACCTGAGTCGGACGACGACGACGGCGCGCTCGCGCAGCCGGCGCCGGTCTTCGGCGGGTTGGCGGCGGCCGCAGCTGCAGCGACGGCCTCAGCGGAGCGGCAGACCTGCACGTCGCTCTCGACGGCGCAGACCTGACCTTCGGGGCAGTCCGTGTTCGAGCAGTCCTGGGCGCAGGTGAGCTCCTCGGCCGCCGAGGGATCGGCGAGGCAGAGGTTCGACCGGCACTCGGCGGGGTCGGCGCAGGGCGAGCCCGCGACCGCGAGGCGCGGATCGGGCTGGCCCTCGATCCACGGTTCGGCCTGGACGAGCTCGAAGGCCTTCATCACGATGTCCTTGAACGGCGTGACCTTCGTGTAGATGTTCTCGGCGTCGGCGCCGATGCATGCGGCCGACGGGTCGCGGCGGCTCTGGCGCCCGTTGCCGCCGCGCGAGACGACGCCGACGACGGCGCCGGTCGACTCCGCGAACGCGGGCCCGCCGCTGTCGCCGGAGCAGATCGACTCGCCGACCTGGAACTCGTTCCCGGCGACGGGGGGGAGCGCGGTCTTGTCGGGGCCGACGGCCGTGACCTTGATGCCCGAGCGCTGCTGGCGGACCTCGGGCTGCGGGGTGACGTCGGTGACGCCCCACCCGACGGCGGTGATCGTCTCGCCCTTCGTGACGTCCGTCTCGAGCCGGATCGGCGCGATCTTCGCGCCGGCGATCGGCTTGTCGAGGACGACGAGCGCGATGTCGGCGTTGCACAGGGTCTTGCTGCCGTCGTCGACGATGCGGAGGCCTTGCGCGGCGGGCTTCACCTCGCCGCGCGAGAAGTCGGGCCGGTCCTTGCCCGTGAACACGTAGAGCGAGGCGGCGCGGTGGTTGCTCCGGACCGCGCCGGCCTGGAGCGCGTTGCCGTCTTCGTCGCACGCCGCGTACGGATCGGTGTCGGCGATGCAGTGTCGCGCGGTGAGCACGATGCGGTCGGAGAGGAGGGTGCCCGTGCACGATCCGACGCCGTAGGGATCGTTGCTCTCGTAATGGATGAGGAGGACGACGGCGTCCTGCGCCGAGGTCGAGGGCTTGCCGTTGACGACGGCGCTCTGAGCTCGACCGATCGCGTGGGTCTCGGTGGCCGAGGACCCGTCCGAGCAGGCGGTGACCAAACTGGCGGCGAGGAGAGAGGCGCCGAGGACCGCGCGGCAACCGGGAGTGGAGTGCTTCATTCGTCTCGCTTTTCCAGGGGATTCAGGGGGGCCGAGCCCCCCCGACGGCGAGCGCACCTTGGGCCGGATCCGGAGGCTGCTCAACGCGAAACCGGTTCGGAGACTCTTCTGATATGTAGGTCAAGGTAGTTACGCGCACCTGCGCGAGGGTCGGCGGCAAGCTTTGCCGTCGCACTGGATCCAGACGCAACGCGAGCGCGCCTGTCGGCCCTTCTAGGACGAACGACCGCGACCGATCGCCCACGTGACCGCGCGCGCGAAGCGACGGGTCGCGAGGACGCGCCGGCTCCGCCCGTCGGGCCCGAGGAGCGCGTGGAGCCGAGCGCGGCTCGCGGCGGGCAGATGCGCCTCGGGGTGGACGAAGGCCTCGAGCCACGGCTCGGCCGGTCCGCGCGTGAGCACGCCCCCGAGATCGAAGAGCGAGACGTCGCGACACCCGGCGACGCGGACGAGCGCGGCGTCCTCGGCGAGCTCGGCCGGCGATCGGTAGACGGGCTCGTCCTCGAACGCGCCGACGCCGACGCAGCCGATCGACACGCCGGCGGAAGGGCCCCACCGGCGGAGCGCCCGGAGCGTGCCGGCCGCGAGGAGCTCGACGGCGTGCTCGCGTCCGAAGACGCCGCGCGACCAACCCTCGAGGATCGACGTGTAGAGCATCACGCTGATGCGCGACGTCGCGAGCTCGTCGGTCGGTGTGCCGAGGAGCGATTGCCAGGTGACGGAGCCCGGCGGATCGAGCGCGACGAGGGGCCAGACCGCCGACGACGTCGCGAGCCCTCGCGTGTGGATCTCCTCGACGAGGGACGCGAGGTCGGAGGCCGAGGCGCGGAAGCGGGCGCGCTCGGCGATCGCGCGCTTCGCGGCGCCGGCGATGCGGAGGAGGCCGCGAGCGCCGTGCGAGAGCGCCTTCGCCTCGGAGAAGGCGGGCTCGAGATCGAGCAGCACCTCCACCGCCGGCGCGTGCGCCTCCTCCACGGTGCGGACGACGTCCCGCACGAGGCGCGCGAACGAGGCCGCGTTCTTCGCGTTCGCCCAGCGTCCCTCGTCGTCGCCCAGCATGGGCCAGATGGCGAGCGGGACGCCGCCGTCGCGGAGCGCGGGCGCGACCGACGCGAGCTCGGCGAGCTCCCACGGCCTCACGGCGAGGACGAGGGCTAACCCGTGACGGGCGAGCAGCGCGACGGTGTCCTTCCTCGCGACGCGCTCGAGCGGCAGGGTCTCGCTGTAGATGCGGAGGAGGTGTTCGTCGGGCATTCCGCGCGGCCCTTTGGACGATACACTCGGCAACGATGAAGATCCTCTACGGAGTCGTAGGCGAGGGCATGGGGCACGCGATGCGCTCGCGCGTCATCCTCGAGCACCTCGTGAAGCACGAGCACGACGTCGAGATCATGGCCTCGGGCCGCGCCGTCGACTTCCTCTCGAAGCGATTCGACGGCGTGAACAAGATCCACGGCCTCCACATGATCTACGAAGAGAACCGCGTCCGCGCGATGAAGACCCTCGTGTCGAACGTGGTGACCGGCGCGACGGGGCTCCCGAAGAACATCGCGGCGTACTTCGACCTCATCACGAGCTTCCGTCCGGACGCCGTCATCAGCGACTTCGAGTCGTGGACGTACCTCTACGCGAAGACCCACCGCCTCCCGATCCTCTCGATCGACAACATGCAGATCATCAACCGGACGACGTTGCCGGCCGAGATCCTCGAGGGCCACGAGACCGAGTTCAAGCTCACGAAGGCCTTCATCAAGAGCAAGCTGCCGTTCTGCGACCAGTACCTCATCACGACGTTCTTCCGGCCCCCCGTCCGGAAGGAGCGGACGCGCCTCGTGCCGCCGATCCTGAGGCCGGAGATCTTGAGCGCGAACCGCCGGGCGGGAGAGCACCTCCTCGTCTACACGACGGGCGAGGGCAACGAGGGGCTCGCGGGCACACTCGCGAAGACGGGCCTCGAGTGCCGCATCTACGGGATGCGCCGCGATCTGAAGGAGGAGCACGTCGAGGGCAAGCTCCGCTTCCAGCCCTTCAGCGAGGACAAGTTCATCGACGACCTCGCCTCCTCTCGAGCCGTCATCGCGGGAGGCGGCTTCACGCTGATGGGGGAGGCCGTCTACCTCCGGAAGCCGATGCTGGCGGTGCCGCTCGCGCGCCAGTTCGAGCAGGTGCTGAACGCGCGCTACCTCCAGCACGAGGGGTACGGCCGCCACGCGACGAGCCTCTCGGACGCGGCAGAGGTGCACGCGTTCCTCGAGGCGATCCCCGGGTGCGAGGCGAGGCTCGCCTCCTACAGGCAGGACGGGAACACCGAGGTCCTCGGCGCCCTCGACGAGTGGCTCGACAAGGCGGCCGCCGGCGTCATCTGACGGGAACGACGAGCGCGCGGCCGTCGAGGCGCTCGTCGAGCGCGCGCGTCATCGCCTCGCGGGCGGCGGCGAACGCGCGCCGGCCCTCCGCGAGCGCGAAGGGCCCGGAGCGCGGCAGCCCGGCCATCACGAGCGTGACCATCCCTTCCCGCTCGGGCATCTCGAGGGCGCTCCGCCACGGCGACTTGGACGCGATGTGATGGAAGAGGACCCGCCGATCCGACGCGGGGACGCCGAGGAGCCCGGGACGATCGAGGATGCCGCCGTCGAGGTAGGGGCGGCCGCCGATCGAGACGGGTTGGAAGAGGAGCGGCACCGCGCAGGAGGCGTGGATCGCGGGCACGAGCGGGCCATGGGCGAGGACGTGCGTCGTCCGCGTCCGGACGTCGAAGGCCGACACCGCGGCCGGGACGCGCGTCTCGCGGAAGGTCCGCGCGCCGAGCATCGCGCCGAGCTTGTCGCGGAAGAGCCGCCCGCGGAGGAGGCCGAGCCCGGGCCCGGGATCCCAGAAGTGCGCGCGCTCGAGCCGTTCGAGCTCCGCGGCGAGCACCGGGGCGTCGACGCCGCCGGCCCAGCTCGCCCCGACGAGGGCGCCGGCCGACGACCCCGACACGCGGGCCGGCACGAGCCCCGCGTCCTCGAGGGCCGTCATCATCCCGGTGTGGGCGAAGAAGGCGAAGAACCCGCTCGACATGGCGAGCGTGAAGTCCCCTTCCTGGAGCCAGGCGCGGAGGGTCGGCCTTTCTCGGCTTTGGCTACTCAGGCGGGTCACGAGCGGAGTATCCTACCCGGCCCATGGCCAAGCGCACGTTCGCGATCGGCGACATCCACGGCGATCTGGAGGCGCTCGAGAAGACGCTCACGCTCCTCCCGACGCTCGATGCGGAGGACACGGTCGTGCTCCTCGGCGACTACGTCGATCGCGGGCCGCACAGCGCCCAGGTGATCGACTACGTCCGGAACGATCTGCCGAAGAAGATCCCCGGCAAGCTCGTCGCCCTCCGCGGCAACCACGAGGACGGCTGGCT
Organism: Polyangiaceae bacterium; assembly: GCA_022842465.1. Lineage (GTDB taxonomy): Bacteria > Myxococcota_A > Polyangia > Polyangiales > Polyangiaceae > Labilithrix. The sequence continues at coordinate 11,055 of JALHPN010000152.1, forward strand.
CCGCGTCGCGTCCGGCGGCTGGCCCGAGTTCGTCATCCCGGTCCCCAACGGCTGCCTTGCGATGCTCCGCTCGTACCAGCGGCGCGAGGTGCGAGAGGACGAGATCCCCTCGCGGGAGGACCTCGTCACGATGCAGCTCGGCGAGTTCATCCCGACGGAGGTGATCGACTGGATGGATTCCCTCCCGTACTTCTACGAGGACGAGCACGCGATCTACGTGCACGCCGGCCTCGTCGAGAAGGACGGGAAATGGCTCCACCCGTCGGAGACCGACAACCCGACGCAGCTCCTCTGGGTGCGCACGATGCGCTTCTTCGAGGGCTACCGGGGCAAGCGCGTCGTCTGCGGGCACACGGCGACCGAGAACCTACCGCCCGAGCTCTCGACCTTCACGCCGGAGGATCCGCTCGACATGTGGGTCGGCGAGAACGTGTGCGTGATCGACACCGGGTGCGGCAAGGGCGGGTTTCTCACGATCCTCGAGCTGCCTGCGATGAAGGTGTACGAGTCGCGGAACGCGCCGTGAGCCCGCGCGTTCCGGCGCGCCTCGTGACGGAGCTCGAGGCGGAGGTCGTCGGGCGGCGCCCCCTCTTCTACGCGAGAGGGGCGGACGCCGCGCTCGATCGGCCGCTCCACGTCCGGGCGGGCTCCGCGCTCGCGCGGCTCGAGCGCGGCGTGCTCGCCGTGGTGCAGGACGACGCGAGCTTCGTCGCGCTCGTCGACCCGGCGCTCCGCGGCGAGGTGATCGACCTGCCCCTCCCCTCCGCGGACGGGGTGCGTCAGTTCGACGACCGAAGGGGGAACAAGCACGACAAGCTCGATCTCGAGGCCTGCATCGCGACCGACGGGCTCCTGCTCGCGTTCGGCTCGGGCTCCACCGCGCGGCGCGAGCGCGTCGTCGTCATGTCGCGCGCGGCCGCGGACACGGAGACCTCGATCGTCCTCGCGCGCGAGCTCTACGCGGCGATGCGCGCGGACACGGCGTTCCGCGGCGCGTCGCTGAACCTCGAGGGGGCGGTCGTGCGCGGCGCCGACGTGCTCTTCTTCCAGCGCGGGAACGGCGCGCCCGTCGACGGCGAGTCCCCCGTCGACGCCACCGCGCGGGTCGACCGCGCCGCCCTCGTCGCGTACCTCACCAAGGGCGGCCCCTGCCCGCCGCTCCGTGACGTCGTCCGCTGGCAGCTCCCCGACGCGCTCACGTTCACCGACGCCGCCCTCTCGCCGCGCGGGGGCATCGCCTTCCTCGCGTGCGCGGAGGACACGCCGGACGTGACGAAGGACGGGCCCGTCTCCGCCGTCGGGATCGGACGCCTCGACGATCGCGCGAGGGTCGCCGAGGTCGCCCGCATCAAGGACGAGCGCGGCCGGCCGCTCCTCGACAAGGCGGAGGGGCTCGCGTTCGACGAGGCGGATCCGCGGCGCGCGTGGGTGGTCGTCGACAAGGACGATCCGGCGCTCCCGAGCGAGCTCCTCGAGCTCCGGCTCGGCGAAGGATGGATCCGATGAGCGACGCCGCGAAGACGCCGTTCCCGCGGACCTTCTACGTCGCGAACGCCATCGAGCTCCTCGAGCGGCTCGCCCACTACGGGCTCTACATCGGGCTCTCGCTCTACCTCGTGAACGTCGTCGGGATGACGGATCTCGAGGTCGGCTCGACCCTCGGCAACTGGCGCTTCGTCGCGTCGCTCGCGCCGATCCCGTGCGGCGCGATCGCCGACCGCCTCACCTTCAAGCGCTCGCTCGTCCTCTCGTTCGCGCTCTACGCGACGGCGTACGGAACCATCTTCGCCTTTCCCGCGAAGGGGCCCGTCGTCTTGGCCCTCTTCCTCGCCGCCTTCGCGGGCGGCTTCCTGAAGCCCGTCATCACGGGGACGGTCGTGCGCACGAGCCCGCCGGGGCGCCAGACGGAGGGCTTCGCGATCTTCTACCGGATGGTGAACACGGGCTCGGTCGTCGGCAAGACGCTCGCGTTCCTCGTCCGCCGTCTCGTCGCGATCCGGTACGTGTCGTTCACGAGCGTGGTCGCGAGCCTCGCCGCGCTCGGCCTCGCCGCGTTCGCGTACGACGAGCCCCCGAGCGATCCGGGCGCGAAGAAGGGGCCCGCGCTCTCCGAGCTCCTCCGCGGCTACCGCGACGCGCTCCGCAACGTGCGCTTCGCCTTCTTCCTCGTCGTCGCGGCGGGCTTCTACTTCATGATCGAGCAGTTCTACATGACCTTCCCGACGTACGTGACGCGTCACATCGACGAAAAGGCGCCGCTCGAGATCATCACGCTCATCAACCCGCTGTGCATCGCGCTCTTCCAGGGCATCATCCTGAAGGCGCTCTCCGGCCTCCGCGCGACGACGGCGATGACCGTCGGCGTGCTCGTCGCCTCCGCCTCGATGCTGGTGATGGGCGCGGTGCCGACGCTGATCGGCGCCTGCCTCTCCGGCGCCCTCTTCGCGTGCGCGGAGATGTCCTTCAGCCCGCGCTTCTACGACTTCGTGGCGAGCTTCGCGCCGAAGGGGAAGGAGGGCATGTACATGGGCCTCACCTTCGTGCCCTCCGCGATCGGCGCGTGGTTCGGCGGGCAGGCCTCGGGCCGGCTCATCGCGACGTACCTCCCGAAGACGGGGCCGCGCGATCCGTTCGCGATCTGGTCGATCTACGCCGCGCTCGGGCTCGTCTGCGCGCTCGGGCTCTTCGCCTACGGCTGGCTCGCGAAGCCACGCACCCAAGACGCCGCATGACGCGGGCGCGGCTGACGCGTCGGGAGCTCCTCCTCGCGTCGTCCGGCCTCCTCGGGGCGACAGAGGCGCGGCGCGCGCGGGCCGACGTCGCGCCGCCGTACGACGAGGAGGCCGACGTCCAGAACCTCCGGCTCCTCGATCGCTCCGAGGCCGGGCGGCGCTACGTCGTCTTGACCCCGCGGTACCTCCAGCCGGGCGCGAAGCTCCCCGTCGTCGTCCTCCTCCACGGGCTCGGCGAGACGATGGATCCGCGCCTCGGCGCCTACGCGTGGCTCGAGAAGTACGGCCTCGGTCAGGCGTGGCAGCGGCTCATGCGCCCGCCGCTCGCGCGGACGAGCGCGCGCGGCGAGTGGACGGACGAGCGGCTCGCCGAGGTGAACGCCTCGCTGGCGGCGGATCCCTTCCGCGGCTTCGTCATGATCTGCCCGCACATGCCGAACCCGAAGGGACCGGCGGAGGTGGGGGCCTACGCGTCGTGGCTGACGGGGCCGCTCCTCGCGAAGGTGCGGGCCGAGCTCCCGGAGGCGGGGACCGCGCGCGACGAGACGTACCTCGCGGGCGTGTCGCTCGGCGGGTGGGTCTCGCTCGAGGTCCTCGTCCGCGCGCCGGAGACGTTCTCGGTGTGGGCCGGCGTGCAGACCGCGATCGGGACGTGGGCCGCGGACGGCTTCGTGGAGAAGATCGCGAGGGCGCCGGTGCGGCCCCGCGCCATGCTCGTGCTCACGAGCACGCAGGATCACTGGCGGGCCTCGAGCGAGGCGCTCGCGTCGGCCTTCCGCGCGCGGAAGCTCGCCTGCGACGGGCGGACGATCCCCGGGCCCCACGATCAGCCCTGGCTGCGCGAAGCGGGCACGATCGAGACCCTCCTGTGGCTCGACCGGCAACGCGCTCCTCTGGCGCCGCAGCGCGCGACCGGGCTCCCGACGCGCGACACCGAGCGTCCACGCCGCACGCGCGGCGCATCCTGACCACCCGATCGGCCCGCCGCGCGAAACCACGCCGAAACGTGGGCGTCACGCCGCACGCTGCGCAGAGGACGCGCGTCCGTCGTGACGGAGGAAACGCCCGGGCGCGCCGCGCGATCGCTTCCGCGATCGGAGCCCGGCGCTCTAGGGTTCGCGCACCACGTCCGACGACCTCGAGGGAGGATGCCATGAACGCGATGACGGCTCCGATGATGAACGGCTCGATGATGAACATGCCGATGAACGGGATGCCCATGAACGCCATGCCGAGCGGCATGATGCCCATGATGATGCCGATGGGCATGATGCCCAACATGATGCCGATGATGAACGGCATGGGCATGGGCATGATGCCCATGATGATGGGCAGCATGATGCCCATGATGTGCACCATGAAGTGCGAGATGACGAAGGACGGCATGACGATGACGATGATGCCGACCGACCCGTCGATGATGGCGCGCATGAAGGAGCGCTGCGACGCCATGAACGCCATGATGACGATGGGCGCGCCGATGATGATGATGAGCAACGGCATGCCGATGATGATGTGCATGCCGTTGCCGACGAAGTGAGCTGACGAAGCCCTCACGCGCGGCCGAGCCCGCCGGAACCCGGACCCAGGTCCCGAGGCTCCGCGCGGGCTCGACGCATTTCGGGGAACTTTCGCGCGCCTCCTCCGCTCCAACACGCGTCACGGACCAGGAGGTCGTCTCATGGCAGGCATCGACGTCGGTGGACGCAAGGGCGGACGGAAGCGGCTCGACTCGGAGATCAACATGATCCCGATGATCGATCTCCTGATGGTCACCATCTCCTTCCTCCTCCTCACCGCAGTCTGGGTTCAGAATTCGCGTCTCACCGCCAACGCGCAGGTCCCCGGCCCCTCGTCGCTCCCGCCCTGCGAGGGCGGCGAGTGCAAGGAGGAGGCGCGCCTCCACGTCGAGGCCAAGGACCACGAGACGTTCCTCCTCACGTGGCGCCGCGGTCGCGACGTCGTCCGCACCCTCGACGTCCCCCGCGAGCACGGCCCCCGCTTCGGCGCCCTCGCGAGCGCCGTCCAGGCGGAGTGGAAGGCGGTCGGCGAGCACAAGGCCCCCGAAGACCGCGGCCGCGATCGCGCCGTCGTCCACGCCCCGAACGATCTCCCCTACAAGGAGCTCATCGCGATGATGGACGCCGTCAGCGCCCCCCGCCGCACCGTCGCCTTCGGCGGCGCCACCGCCGTGGCCCCGGCCTTCGACGTCACGTTCGCAGCCGACTGAGGCACGACCGTCCCCGCCGCCGGCGAGCCGCGGTCGGGCCTCGGAGGCCGCGCGGGGATCGCTTCGCCTTCAGGGGCCGAAGACGAACACGTCGGTCGAGGTCGCGACGTACATGCGGCCTTCATCCAGGTTTCCTGCATCGAACACGCTGTTCAGGCCGCCAGGGCTGACGGTCTCCGTGATGTTCTTCCAGGTGACGCCCCGGTCCGTGGTCTCCGAGACGAACCCCTTCGTCAGATAGCTGCCCGCGACGATCACGCGTTCGCCGGAAGCGGCGATGGCGTCGATCCCCGAGTTCGCTTGCGGGATGGTGCGCTCGAAGAGCTGGGGATCCACCTGGCGCCAGTTCGCTCGCACGTACGGGTCGCCCTTGCACACGTAGACGAGCGGCGTCTTGAACGTGTTGTCGTAGCCCGCGGCCACCATGCTGTCGGGCCCCCAGGCGTGCATGTCGACGAGCCTTCCCGACTCGTTGTCCGGCTGGAGCTGCAGGGCAGCGAAGTGGTAGTCGGGAGAGGTCTTCTTGGACGGCAGATACACCTCCGCCGGACCGTCGCTGTTCCCCACTCGCTTGTTGCCCGCCGCGTAGAAGTCGTTCCCGACAGGGACGATCCGGAGCGCGCGCACTTCGGAGGCCGTGGCGCCGCCGCCGATCGCGTCTTCGTGGAGGTTCGGGTGGAGCACGGGCTCTCCACCGGGCATCTGGACGACGGCGTTCGCCACCGCGTCGCCGTTGGCGACGATCAGCTTGCCGTCCCTCGACCGGGCGACCTCCCTCGCGATGCCGAGACCCGGCTTGTCGCCGACGAGAACGACGGGTTTCAGGTTGTTCGGCAAGGTCGCGTCGATCCCGAACAGCTTCTCGTTCTCGGGCCCGAGCCCGGCGATGTCGATGGAGCAGTCGCTCGCACGCCGCAGCCGGCCGGGCTTGTGGTTCTGGAACATTCCTTGTTTCGCCCAGGTCGCGCCGCCGTCCGTGCTGAGATGAATGCCCTCGGTCGCCGTGTTCCCGAACCCGCATGCCGCGACGAACCGACTGGGCCCGTCCGGTGCCAGCCCGAGGAGATTTCCTCCCTCGCACGGAGACGGGATCTTCTTCCAGGTGTACGCGGACGTGTCCTTGGCCCCCGTGCCTTCACACGCGCCGGGCCCTCCCCCCGCGTCACCTCCGTCGGTCGCGGTCTCGCCGGCATCGGGGGCGGGCGTGCTCCCGTCGGCACCCTTCTCCGGGCCAGTCGACGGCGACGTTTCGGCGGCAGGGCAGCCGGTCACGAGCACCGAGAAGGGTACCGCCAGCGCTACGAGGAGAAAGGTACTTCGCATATCCACGCTGTTCATGCATTACTCCTGACATCATGTTTTGACGCATACATTGATTGAGACTCCAAGACGGTTTTTGCGATTCACCGTCTCTGCTCATGCGAATTTCGAGCGCATCTCTTCCGAATCATGGGCGAGCGATCGCCCGAGAAGCGGAGCGCAGGCGACCCCGCGCAGCAGGGAGCGCGCTTGCTAGGGTGAGAGACCGCGCGCGCGAGCCCTCCCCGAAGGAGTGACGCCCCTCGCCGCGATGAGATGCACGACTCGCGCCTCCCTCCGCGGGAGTCGCTCGAACCTCGACCGCTCCGTGCCCTCGGCTCGCTCGCGACGCGCGCTGCGAGCCTCGGCCGGCGCGCTCCGAGGCACGAGCTCTCGCCCTGGCGCCGGGCTCTCGGCCCGCTCGTTCGAGCTCGCACGTTCGAGGTGTCACGAACCTGTGACACCTGGGCCGATCTCGAGACTTCGTGGGCTGGAGAGAATCGAGGCCCGATACGCACCAGAAACCCATGACCGTGACAACGGAATGATCCGCCACTGCGGTACGAACATCGCAAGCGACGACGGCAGGAGGACGCGATGCTTGCACCGACCTCGAGATCCGCGCCGCAGAACGCAGGTGGGAGCCGCACGCATGGACGTGGGCCGATCCGCACGCTTCATCCAGTCGGGCTCCTCGTCGCCGCGCTCTCGGCCGCGTGCGCTCCGGGAGCGACGGGGTCGGACCTGGAGACCGACCCGCCCCTCCCGAACGCGATGAGCGACGCCGCGGACGGCGGCACGACGATGGATCGCCCGGTCGACGCCGCGGCACCCTCGCCCACGGACGGGATCAAGAACGGCGACGAGACCGACGTCGACTGCGGGGGCGCGAGCGCGCCGAAGTGCGCCGCGGGCAAGCTCTGCGCGAAGGCCGACGACTGCACGAGCGGCGCGTGCCCGTCGGGCACGTGCGCGTCGGGCAAGAGCTGTCGCGCCCACTTCGGCGGCGACACGTGCGGGCCCGGCGAGGTCGACGATCCCGCGCGCAAGCACGAGGACTGCTGCTTGTCGGTCCGACCGGGCCCGGAGGCCGACTACCGCCTCGACAAGTACCTCGTCACGGCCGGCCGCATGCGCGCCTTCGTCGAGAGCGTGGGTCCGGACGTCCGCGGATGGGCGCGCGCGAACCGTCCGCTCCTGCCCCCCGAGTGGGCGGAGACCTGGGACGCGTCGCTCCCCGCGAACGAGGTCGACGTCGTGCAGATGCTCGGCACCGGCCAAGGGACGGCCGCCTACTGGAACGCCCCGGGAAGGGCGAACGGCTGCTACGCGAAGGGCATGGGCGCTCCGACGTACTGGCACCCCGAAGACAAGCTCGCGCAGTACGCGGGCGACGAGCGCCAGTGGACGAAGGACGAGCTCGACACGAAGACGATGAACTGCGCACCGCGCGCGCTCTTCGCCGCGTTCTGCGCGTGGGACGGGGGCCGGCTCCCGACGTGGCCCGAATGGGCGCGCGCCGTCCGTGGGACGAAGACGGAGGCCGAGTGGCCCTTTCCCTGGGGCACGGAGACGAACATCTCTGCCCGCGCGTCCTACGACAGGAACTACCGCTGGCCCCTCGCGCGCGCGGGCATGGCGCTCGGGGCGGACGGCAACCCGATCGATCGCGCGTACGAGGTCGCCGCGCCGGGGCGCTTCCCGTCAGGTAACGGCCCGTTCGGGCACGCCGACCTGCTCGGGCTCGTCGAGACGTTCGTGTCCGGCAACAAGAGCGGCGCGAACCTAGGCGTCGGCGGCATACGCCAGTACGCCTTCCAGGAGGCCTACTACGGCAAGCAGGCCTACGGCACGTACCTCGGCTGGAAGGAGCACATCAGCCACTACGCGGTCGGCGCCCGCTGCGCACGGCCGCTCTGATCGCGCGACGGCGCCTACCGGCCACGCTTCCGCCCCCGCGGCGCGCGAGCAGCTCCGAGGCGCGTCGCAACGGTCTCCAGCACCCAGAGCGCGTGCTCCACGACCGCCTCTTGCGAGAGAGAACACGAGAGCCTGAGGTACCGCCAGCCCGCGCCGCTCAGGACCACCCGCAGCGCGCTCGCGCCCGCCGCCCGGTCCTCCTCGGGCGCTTCCGGAAACGCGGCGGCGACGAGCTCGCGCAGCGCGTCGAGGTTCCGTCGCCGCGTCTTCTCGAAGTGAGGGAGCATCCACGGCGCGGTGTCCATCGTCGTGATGAGCCGTGCGTTGCGGTCAAAGGTGGCGAACAGATCTCGCACGTAGCCGGGGAGCGCGTCGAAGGCGTCCGGGAGCGGGACCCCCGCCCGCCCGCGGAAGCGCGGATAGAGCGCGAGCGCGAGCGCGTCGTGGGTCTCGAAGTACCGATAGATGGTGCGCTCCCCGACGCCGGCCGCGCGCGCGACCGCGCGCATCGTGGGCTCCTCGCCGGCCTCGACGAGCGCGAAGGCCGCGTCCACGATCCGCGCGCGTGTCGACTCCGAGTGGGCCTCGCGGAGAGCCGCGCCCGGCTTGCCGGCGCGCCTTGACAGTGTGTCTGCCATGATGGCATACAGTATGTCATGAGCCGCCGAGCTCCGAAAGCGCCCGAGCTCGGCCCGCTCCCCGAAGACGTGGTCGAGATGCCTCACCACAAGGAGCGCATCGTCTTTCGCGAGCGGGACCCTGCGGGCGAGCGCATCGCCTTCGACTTCTTCCTGGGGCCAGGCGGCGGCGTTCCCACGGTCCACTGCCACGGCGCGCAGTCGGAGACCCTCCACTGCGTGCGCGGCGAGATCACGGTCTTGCTCGGCGACGAGCGCAAGGTCCTCCGCGCGGGCGACCGGTGCGACCTCCCGCCGGGGACGTTCCACGCGCTCGCGAACGAGACGGAGCAAGAGGTCTTCTGCCGCGTCGAGTACCGCCCCGCCGGCAAGAGCGAGGCGTGGCTGAAGATGACGGGCGCCCTGATCCGCGCCGAGGGGCGCGAGCCCGGGATGCTCGACGTCGCCCCCTTCATCAACGACGTCGGCTTCTACATCCCCGGCCCGCCAGCGTGGGCGCAGCGCGCCCTCTTCCACGTCCTCAAGCCGATCGCCATCCTGCTCGGCCGACGCCGTCGCCTGCTCGACCTCGCGCGCGCGACCTACGGCGCGAGCTTCGAGTGGTGAGCCGCGCTCGAACACCTTCGTGCGTCCGCCGGTGCGTCGCCGGCGTAGCCAGGGGGACCGCGCTGCTCGGCGGATTGCGCGTCGGCTCCGTATGTCTATCGCGAGAAGCCTAGAGCTCGCTCGTCATCTCCAGCATCGTGGTGCGGAAGCCCACGCGCTGGAAGAGGCGGTGGGCCGACTCGTTCTGCACCGCCGTGAGGAGCACGACGCGCGGCGCGCGCTTCGCGCGGAGGCGCGCGAAGACCTCGCGGAGGAGCGCCTCGCCCACGCCCTTGCCGCGCGCGGCCGGCTCGACCCAGATGTCGTGGAGCTTGCCGCACGCGTCGAGGAGCTCGTTGTAGCTCCGCGGCTCCATCCGCGCGTAGGCGTAGCCGACGATCGCGGCATCCTCGGACTCCGCGACGAGCAGCACGACGTCGTCGCTCTTCATCTCGCCCGCGAAGTACCGCGCGTAGCCGGCCTCGGGGTTCGGCAGCTGGAGGAAGCGCTCCGCGTCGAACGCCATGTGCTGGCGGACGAGCTTGCCGGCAAGGGCAGAGACCGCCTCGAGGTCGTCGCGGGTGATCGGCCGTACGCGTGTCACGGCCCGCGACTCTAGCTCTCCCCGGCCGCGCGCGGCGAGCTTAGGATGACGCTCCGCCATGCCGGAGCTCCCCGACGTCACCGTCTACGTCGAGCACATCGCGCGTCGCACCGTCGGTCACACGCTCGAACGCGTGCGGCTCGCGAGCCCCTTCCTCCTCCGGACGGCCGATCCGCCGATCGGCGCGGTCCAGGGCCGCGTCGTGTCCGGGGTGTCCCGGCTCGGCAAGCGCATCGTGCTCGCGCTAGAAGGAGCCGAGCGGCTCCACCTGGTCATCCACCTCATGGTCGCCGGCCGCTTCCGGTGGAAGCCGCTCGGCGCGCCGGTGCCCGGCAAGGTGGGGCTCGCGGCGTTCGACTTCGGCGCGGCGAGCACGGCGCTCGTGCCCGATGGCGGCACGCTCGTCTTGACGGAGGCGAGCTCGAAGAAGCGGGCGAGCCTCCACGTCGTGCGGGACGAGGGGCTCCGCGCGCTCGATCCCGGCGGGCTCGAGGTGATGGGCGCGACGTTCGAGGCCTTCGCCGAGCGCCTCCGCTCCGAGAACCACACGTTGAAGCGCGCGCTGACGGACCCGCACCTCTTCAGCGGGATCGGCAACGCGTACTCCGACGAAATCTTGCACCATGCACGGATGTCGCCGGCGCGGCTCACGCAGAAGATGCCCGACGAGGACGTCCGCGCGCTCCTCGCGGCGATCCAGGAGGTCCTCGCCGCGTGGACGGACAAGCTCCGCGAGCGCTCGGGCGAGTTCCCCGAGACGGTGACCGCGTTCGTGCCCGACATGGCCGTCCACGGGAAGTACGGCAAGCCGTGCCCTCGGTGCGGCAAGCCCGTCCAGCGCATCCGCTACGCCGACAACGAGATGAACTACTGCCCGACGTGCCAGACGGAGGGGAAGCTCCTGGCGGATCGGTCGCTCTCGCGCCTGCTCCGCGGGGACTGGCCGAAGACGCTCGAGGAGCTCGAGGCGCGGAAGGCAGGGCGCGCGGAGCCGAAGGCCGAGGTCCGAGCCGCGCCGGCGGCGAAGCGACCGCGCGCGTGACGTGCTTCCCGCGCGCCGCGGGATGGCGTGCCTTGGTGTTCGCTTGGCTGCGTGCCAAGCTACCGAGGTGAACGCGGCCTCTCCGACCCGGGTGAGCTTCGAGGAGTACCTCGAGCGCGAGGCGAAGAGTGACGGCGTGAAGCACGAGTGGTGCGACGGCGTCGTGTACGCGATGTCACGCGGAACGCCCGAGCACGGACGACTGACCGCCGCCGTGATCGGGGCGCTGCGGAGCGCCCTCCGGAGCGAGTGCGACGCCTACGCGTCGGACGCGATGCTCTACGTCGAGGCGGCTCAGCTCTCGACCTACGCCGGCGCGATGCTCGTGTGCGGTCCCGTCGCGACGAAGAAGGTCACGAAGAACGGGCGCTCGCTCGGCGAGGCGATCACGAACCCCACGGTGATCGTCGAGGTCCTCTCGGAGGCCACGGAGCGCTACGACCGTGACGGGAAGTTCCAGGCCTACAAGCAGCTGACGTCGCTCCGCGAGTACGTCCTCGTGTCGCAAGACGAGCGACGCATCGAGGTCTATCGGCGTGATGAGCGCGGCGCGTGGACGTTCGAGGTCGGCGAGGCGGGGGGGAGCGTTCGTGTGCATGGCGCCCCCATCGACGTCGACGACGTCTACGCCTGAGCCCGGCCGCGATCAGGGCGGCGCCGAAGCGACCACGTTCGTGATGCGCTTCGACGCGTCGTCGACGGTGAACGCGCAGACCCCGACGCGGACGAGGCCGCCCGGCTCGTTCCGGCAGGCCTGATCGCGCACCATCGGCTCGTCGCAACGGCACGGCCTTCCGATCTCGGCGCCGTCGCACGACGGCGTCTCGGGCTGAGACAGCGCGTAGCGGCGGCGGGCGTGGGCGAGCACGAAGGGCGCGGGGAGCGCCGCGTCCTTCGCGGAGGACGCGACGAGCGCCGCGTACGCGAAGAGCGTCGTGCGCGTGGCGCTCGTGCCGGCGACGACCTCGGGGATCGGACGCTGGAGCTCGCGCAGGACGATCGGGCCGAGCTCCGGCGGAGAGCAGAGCGGCTCGTCCTGCTTCGTCGTCTCACGGCCCGTGAGCGGGCCGTCCGCGCCGCACCGCACGTGCGGAGTACACGCATCGGCGAGGAGGGCCGAAAGCGCCGGGCACGTCCGTCCCCCGGGTGCGGCCTTCGCGAGGGTGAGCGCCGCGGCCTCGAGGAGGAGGTTCTTGCCCTCGGCGTCGACCGGAGGCGCGCCGGCGTCGGCCGCGGCGGCGCGCTCGAGGGCGTCGCAGGCGAGCGAGGACGCGGCCACGG
>JALHPN010000153.1 GCA_022842465.1 Polyangiaceae bacterium
CGCCGTGCCGGCGCGCGCGCGTGCCGTCGGCGCGTCGCCCTGCGCCGACGCGAGGAGCCACGCCCCCGGTCCTCCTTCGTCGACGAGGCGTCGCGGCTCGCTCATCGCGGCCTCCCCGCGAGACGCACCGCGACCCGCTTCTCGAAGATCTCGCGCGCGCGACGCAGCCGGGACGCCACCGTGCCGGACGGGATCCCGAGCACCTCGGCGATCTCGGCCGTGCTCATCTGCTCGAGCTCGAAGAACACGAAGACGGTGCGGAGCTCCTCGTCGAGCCCCTCGAGCACCTCGTCGAGCATGTCGCGCGCGCGGCGCTGCTCCACGAGCTCGTCGGGTCCCTGGGGAGCGACGAGATCGTGCGCTGGATCCTCGTACGGAACCTCACGACGGAAGGCCGCGCTCCTCCGCACGTCGGAGGCGACGCGCACGGCGGTCCCGAGGAGAAAGCTCCGCTCGCTACCGGGCATGATGCTCGCGAGCTTCCTCGACGCGACGAGGAACACGGTCTGCGCGGCGTCGTCGGCGCGGTCCGGCGGCAAGCCGAAGCGGCGGAGCGCGCGCCATACGACCTCGAAGTGATTCGCGAGCAGCTCACGGAGCCGGCGGTCACGCGAACGCAGGTCCTCCCCGGCGTCGGGCGCGGCGGAGACGCCGGTCACGTCGATCGCCGACACGAGGGCCATGAGATCGTGATGGGGAGAAGGTGCCCTGGCGATCACGGAAAGCGCACCATCGCCGTGATGCGGGAGAGAACGGCCACCCGCGGCGCCATCCAGACGGCGGCGTCGGGCTCGAAGAAGAAGGCCTCGCGGACGAGCGGCAGAGCGGCACCGGCCTCGAGCCCGAGCGAGACTCTGCCCGACGTCACCTCCGCGCCTCCGAGGAGCGACACCGCCGCCCAGGGTCGCGAGCGCTCGCGCGCGCGTACGAGGGAGGCGCCGCTGCCGGCGACGTCGAGGATCCCGGCCTCCGCGCCGGCACACGGCCGCAGCGCGAGCGCCTTCGTCGGTCGCACCTCGACCGGGCAGAGCTCGAGCGACGCCTTCGTGAGCGTGAGCTCCGCGCGGCCTTCCCTGACCTCGCGTGAGCCGTCGAGCGTTCGCGACCCCGCCAGCCGGAGCCGAGGCCCACGCCCGCCCTCGTGTGTGCGCGCGACTTCGGCGACGACGCGTACGGACGGCACCGCGTCCGCGATCCACGCCGCCTCCGCGCCTGCCCCGAGGCCCCACACGAGACGGCGGGACGGCGGAGCCTTCGCCGTGGCTGCCCGCTCGGCTTCGGGGTGTGCCGCGTCGGACCGTGCCGCCTCGGGCCGCGCCGCCTCGGGCCGGACCTCCGCGACCGCACGCTCTTCCTCGATCGCGACGGAGACGACGACGGCGAGCGCCTCGACGACGTCGGCGCACGAAGCCGACGTGACGTTTCGCGGAGCGCTCACGCGTCCGCCTTGCTCGACCGCCACGACGCCGGAATACGCGCCGTCCGAGCGCGTGATCTTCACGCGGGCTCCCGGAGGCTCGCGCCCCGTCCGGGAACGAACCGCGTCCGCGAAGGCGTCCGCGCCGGGACAGGGCGACGGCGCCTCGTAGTCGATCGCGTCCGCCGCCGTCGCCGGACGCGCGAGCGCCGTCACGAGCATGTAGACCAACGTCGCCAGGTGCGGCCGCCCGAGCATCGCGGGGCGCGAAAGCACCCCGCATGCCATCGCGATCCGCCGGGGTATCGCGTCGACGTGTGCCGCCGGTCCGTGGCAACGTGTGCCACCTGACTCAACGCGCCCGCGGACTCCCGATCGCTTCGCGTCGGGCGCCGACCGCCGGCACCTGCGCGCGCAGGTCGTTCGTCGCCGATCGCAACGGGCGACGCGGCTCGGCGTTCACGCCGTTGGCCGATCCCGCGCGGATCCCGCGCGTCGGAGCACGGCGCGCCGCTTGCTGCGACGCGCGCCACTCGAATGTCGAGCTCATCGTCTTTGCCCACGCGCTGGGCAACGGGATTCGTCTGCGCGCTGGCCACGGCGATCGCGGCGCTCGCCGGGTGCGGCGCGCAACGGATCGTCCCGCTCCTCTCCTCGTCGGGCATCCCGATCACCCGCTCCCACGGCTCGGTCCCGCTCGAGATCGTCACCCGATCCACGTCGGTGCGCGATCCCCTACCGGTCAGCGGCGCGAGCGTGGTCTACGGCGACTTCGAGGCGGCGCTCGGCCATGCGGTGTCGAGCGCCGCGGTCCCGTGGGCGGACGAGAACCGCGCGCGGAGGCCGGGAGGCTGGCAGCTCTTCGTCGAGGTGATCAAGGCGGAGGCCGAGCACGACGGCGCGCGCATGATCGTGACGATCGGCGTCCGCGCGACGCTCCGGGCGCGCGTCGGCGGCGCCCACATCGCGCAGACCGAGACCGCCTGCCGTGACGGCGGGCTCGTGCGTGCCGATGACGGCGCGCCGGTGCTCTACGCGTGCATGACCCGGATCGGTCGCGATCTCACGAGCTGGCTCGCCGCGGCCGATCCGGTCGAGAGACCGAAGGCGGCAGGGAACTACGTCATCCCGGACGGCGGCGTCATCGGCGCGTCCGGCTCGTACACCGACACCGACGGTGACGGCGACTCCGATGAACCTGGCGAAGACGATTGAGCACGAGGAGGCTGTCGATGAGAGTGAATGCGATGGTGATCACGGCAGCGGTGGCGCTCGTGGGCTGCGGCCGGCAGGCCATCGAGCCCGGCCAGCGAGGGCTCCGCTACAATCCGCACGACGGGGGCGTCAAGCCCGAGGTCATGCAGCCTGGGTCGCACGGGCTCGGCTGGTGCATGTTCCGCGACTGCGGGTACATCGAGACGTACGACGTCACGTACCAGACCAAGAAGGAGACGGTGTTCACGCCCTCGTCGGAGGGGCTCGCGATGAACGTCAAGTGCAGCGTGCTCTTCCGCCCCGTCATCTCGGAGCTCTACGCGCTCCACACCGAGATCGGAAAGGACTACTACGACGAGATCGTCGGGCCCGAGTTCCGGAGCGCCGCGCGCAACGTGCTCGCTCGTCACTCGTATACGAACCTCGTCGGCCAGCTCGACAAGGTCGAAGACCAGGTCGAGGAGGAGCTCCGGCGACGTACGCACGGCAAACACGTCGAGATCGCGAGCATCACGCTCGAGGAGATCAAGTACGCGTCTCCGGAGATCGCCTCCGCCGTCGAGAAGCGGCTCATCGGCCAGCAGGAGGCCGCGCGACAGAAGGCGGCGATCGAGGCGCAGGCCGCGCGAGAGAAGACGCAGCTCGAGCTCGCCGCCGCGCAGGCGAAGCTCAAGGCGGAGACCGAGGCGAACCAGGCGCGCCTCCAGAACGACATCGCCGCGGAGAAGTCGCGGCGCGACGCCGAGCTCGCGCTCCTGACCGCGAAGAACCAGAAGGAGGTCCTGGAGCAGCAGATCGCGATCGATCGGCTCGAGGCGCAGCAGAAGGTCATTCGCGCGGACGCGGCGGCCAAGGAGCGCTCGCTCCTCGCGTCGGCGAAGGCGAACGAGAACCGCGCCGATGCCGCGGCCCACACCGCGTTCACCGTGCAGGCCGCGGGTTACGATGCGCTCGGCAAGCTCGGAGGGAACGGGACGACGATCTTCCTCGGCGACTGGTCGCGCGCTCCGTCGTTCCTCTGGCCACGCCAGTACCTCACGCCGCCCGCGCTGTCTCCGATGGCGCCGGCGTCGACCACGAAGCCGACGGCGGCGCTCTCGTCGCGCGCTTCGCCGCTCTGAATCACTTCACGACGGGCGGGCGCTCGAGGGAGCACTTGCCGTTGATGCACTTCTGCAGCGGGTCGCAGCAGTCGGCGTCGACGGTGCACTTCTCGAACTCCTGGACGCACTGCGTGCCCGGGGGCTTGTCCTGGCAGACGAGCTTGCCGTTGCCGTCGTTGCGGCAGAAGCCGTTGCAGCACTCGTCGCCCGTCTCGCAGGAGGTGCCGTTCGGCTTGCACGGGTCGACGACCCAGAAGCCGCGCGCGTTGCCCGCCGCGAGCTCCTGGCCCGGGAGGTAGAAGGCCGGATGGCTCGGATCGATCGCGCCGGTGTTGATGTCGACGGCCGCGACCCACAGCTTCTTCTGGACGGACTTCTCGAGGCCGTCGAGCTTCGTGCCGTCGGCCCACGGATCGCTCGTGAGGACGTTGCCGTAGAGACGGCGCGAGGTGAAGACGACCCAGTAGTAGCCGCCCGAGGCGACGGGGTTCACCGTCGGCATGTAGTTGAGCGACGTGTCGTCCGGGTGGAGGTCGCCCGTCGGGAGGTAGCCGATGCCGTTGAGCGCATCGAGGCGCCGCGCGCCCTGGGCGCCGCCGTCCGCCGCGATCCAGATCTCCGCCTTCCCGCGGAACCAGGTCGTGAGGATGTTGTTGTAGCGGCTGTTCGGATCCGGAGTGCCCGCAGCCGAGAACTCCCCGATCTGGAGCGTGTTGTGGAAGACGACCGCCTTCGCGTCGGGGAGGAACGACGGCCAGCCCGGCCAGCGGTTCGCGTCCGCGTAGAGCTGGCGGAGGTTCGAGAACGTCGAATTGGAGGTGCAGGTGACGGAGCCTGCCGCCGCGCCGCAGCCGTGGTCGAAGACGGCGAGGGAGTGGCCGTTGCCGGCCGCGACGCCGTTCGCGCCCGCGCCCGTCCAGAAGTTGAAGGCGACCTTCTTCCCGTCCGGCGAGAACGAGGGGGTGACCGCGCTCGTCACGGCCGTGGTCAAGCCGCTCGACGCGCGCGCCGCCCCGCCGCTCGCGCGGCTGAACAGGTTCGAATCGGACAGGTACGGCTCGCGCACGTAGCGCGAGCTCGCGAGGGCGAACGACCCGTCCGGGTACGGCGCCGACCACGCGAACTTTCGCGTGTTCGCCGCGCCCGTGTACGTCGCGCGGGCGCCGTACGGGTTCGCGTTCTTGAGATCGTAGGAAGCGCCGACGGCGTACGGATCGGGCGCGTCCTGCGCGAACATCGTCGAGCCGTCGGCCGAGACGACGTGGCACGCGTGACACGACTGGGCGCCCGGCAGCGCGAGCGCCGGCTTCGGCGAGCGCGGCTTGATCGCGAGGACCGCACCGTTGTTGGTGACGACCTTCGAGTCGTAGGAGTTGTAATAGACGGTGCCGCGCAGGATCCCGGGCGCGACCTTCCAGGTCCGCGTGATCGGGCCGTAGACGGTGCCGCCGTCGTGGATGCGGACCTCCAGGACGAGGTCGTCACCCTGGTTGCCGCTCGTCGCCGTGCGCCACGCGGTGTCCTCGAGGCGGAGCCGGCGCCGACGCACGTCCCCCGCGGGGATCGGCTGCCCGTTCGCGGCGACCGCGAGCGAGTACGTGCCCTCGAACGCGAAGTTCCCCTGCGAGAGCTTCACGTAGACGGCGTCCGCGTTCGCGTGCGTCGTGTTCCACATGACGAGCGGCGGGAGGAGCCCCTTCGGCCACACGGTCTTGTCGTACGGGTAGACGAAGGAGAGCTCGGCGGGCGTCGTCGGCGCCGTCGCCGGCCCCTTGAGCTTCGCGACCGTGTTCGCGTCGACGGCCGGGCCCAGCGGCTCGCCGCCGACGCCGCCGTAGCCGCCCGTGTCTCCGGGGCCGGGCGCGGGGGGCGCGTCGGGCGGGGTCCCGTTCTGGGACGCCTTCACGGTCACCTTGATCTTGGCGCTGCCCTCGCGCGCGCCGTAGCGGGCGGTGACGGTGCCCTCACCGACGCCCTTGCCAGACGCCGTGAAGATGCCGGGGGCGCCGAAGCCGCCGAGCTCGCCGCGATCGAAGAGCCACGTCGCGGCGACCTGCTGGCCGTTGTACGAGGCCTTGAACGTGACGGGCGGGTTCGTCGTCGCGACGCCGTTCGTGACGACGACCTGGATGTCCGCCGCCGGCGGATCGACCGTGAGGGTGCCGAGCTGGCCGGGATCGATGCCGCCGTCTCCGTCGCCGCCGTCGACGTTGTTGCCGAACGGATCCGTCGGTCCGGGCGGCACGTCGGGCCCTCCCGTCGACGTGCCGAACTGCGAGCCGTCGGAGGCGTCCCCGCAGCCTGTCTGGCCGAGGACCATGCCGGCGAGGCCGACGAAGGCCACGGCGACGAAGCGTCGGAGGTCGAAGGAGGAAGAGGAGCGCGGGGAGGAAGCGTGTTTCTTGTCAGGCACGGCGGCGGGCGCATCCTGCCGCCTGGCGCAGATGTAAGCAAGGCGGGCGACGTCTCCGAGACGTCGAAAACGGGCCAGAAACCTGGTCCGCGCGTGATCCAGCTCACGGAGGCGCGTTGCGGCGCCCCCTGAGGAATCCCGAGACCTTCGGCGACATCGCGACCTCGTTCGCCACGTGGTTCGTCGCGAACGTGAAGACCTCCGCCGCATCGACGTACGTGCCCTGCGGCCACTGCCAGTCCACCTGCTCGACGACGGCCCCCTCGGGCGAGCGGAGCCCGCACCGGTAGACCTGGCGGACCTTCCCGTTCTCCTCGCTCACCGCGAGCGCGAGACGCGCGACGAGGGCATGGGGCTCCTCCTTCCGCGCCGTGACCTTGAAACCCGCGAGCTGGAACGAGCGCACCATCGACGCGCGGAAGTCCTGTGGGACGCGGTTCTCCGTCGCGCGGGCGACGTGCTCGGGATCCTTCGTCTCCATCGCCGGGTCCTCGTCGAGGAGGATCACGGTCCCGAGGACGTCGTCGGAGGCGCGGTGAACCGGCGGCACCGGCGTCAGCTCGCCGGTGACCATGTTGTTGCAGGCGACGAGCGCGGAGAGCGCGAGCGCGACGAACGAGGCGAGACACGCGGGCAGCATCACCGACCGACCGTATCCGGTTTTTCTGCTAGCGTGCCGCGCCAGAAGCCATGGAGAAATCCCTCCTCATCGAGATCGGCGCGGAGGAGCTCCCGTCGTCGTTCGTGGACGCCGCGCTCGCCGCCCTGCCCGGCCTCGTCACGACGAAGCTGAAAGGCCTCCGCCTCGCGCACGGCGAGGTGAAGGCGCTCGGGACGCCGCGACGCCTCGCGGTGCTGGTCCGCGGCGTCGAAGGCAAGCAGCCCGATCTCGACGAGGAGGTCATCGGGCCCCCCGAGGGCGCCGCGTTCAAGGACGGCAAGCCCACGAAGGCGGCCGAGGCGTTCGCGACGAAGCTCGGCGTCTCGCTCGAGCAGGTGCACGTCGTCGAGAAGGCGGCGAGCGGCAAGCAGAAGGCCGGCCGCTACCTCGTCGGCCGTCGCAAGGAGAGCGGCCGCGACGCGCGCGAGCTCGTCGGCAAGGCGCTCACCGAGCTCTGCGCGGAGATCCCGTTCAAGAAGTCGATGCGCTGGGGCGCGGGGGACGCCACGTTCGGACGTCCCGTCCAGTGGATCGTCGCGCTCTTCGGCGACGAGGTCGTCGACCTCACGTTCGCGAACATCCGTTCGGGCAGGACGTCCCGCGGACACCGCTTCCTCGCGCCCGCCGCCGTCGAGATCGGCACGGCGGACGCGTACGTCGAGACGCTCCGAGAGGCCCACGTCCTCGCCGACCGCGACGAGCGCGCCAAGACGATGATGGACCGCGTCGCCGCCGCCGCGAAGGCCGCGGGCGGCGTCCACGATCCGGAGGCCTCGCTCGTCGACGAGAACGCGTCGCTCGTCGAGGAGCCGTTCGTCGTGACGGGGACGTTCGAGAAGGCGTTCCTCGAGCTCCCGGCCGCGGTCATCAAGGCGGTCGCGCGCGGGCACCAGAAGTACTTCTGCGTGCAGAGCGCGACCGACGCCGACGAGCTGCTCCCCTTCTTCCTCACCGTCGTGAACACGGCGCTCGATCCGGAGCGCATCGCGAAGGGCAACTACCGCGTCATGCGCGCGCGCCTCGCCGACGGGAAGTTCTTCTTCGAGGAGGACAAGAAGGCGAAGCCGGACGAGCGCGTCGAGAAGCTCGCCGGCATCGTCTTCCACAACCGACTCGGCACCGTCCGCGAGAAGGTGACGCGGATCGAGGGGCTCTCCGCGAGGATCGCGGGGGCGCTCGGCCTCCCGGCCGACGTCACGGCGCACGTCGCGCGCGCGGCGCACCTCTGCAAGTTCGACCTCGTGTCGCTCATGGTCGGCGAGTTCCCGGAGCTCCAGGGGGACATGGGCCGGGTCTATGCGACCGTGGCGGGTGAGCCCTCGGCGGTCGCGGACGCGGTGCGCGATCACTATAGGCCCATCGGAGCCGAGGGGCCCGTCGCGGAGAGCGACGTCGCCGCGGTCGTCGCGCTCGCCGACAGGCTCGACACCCTCGCCGGCTGCTTCGCGGTCGGCCTCTCGCCGACCGGCGCCGCCGATCCGTTCGCCCTCCGCCGCGCGTGCATCGCGACGCTCCGCACGCTCCTCGAGCGGAGCCGCGCGGTCGCGGAGGGCTCTGCCGCCCCGTCCCCCCGCCCGGCGTACGCGTCCCTCTCGCTCTCCGATCTCTACGGCTGGGCCTATGACGGCTTCGAGGGGAAGAAGCTCGACCTCTCGCGCGAGGACACGGTCGCGAAGCTCCGCGAGTTCACCTTCGAGCGGCTCCGCGGGCTCCTCGCGACGGCGACCTCGAGCGCCGTCGCGGACGCCGTCTGCGTAGGCGGCGTCCTCGATCGACCGTCCCATGCGCTCGCCCGCGCGAAGGCGCTCCACGGCGCGGTGACCGAGGGCAAGGAGTGGCTCGCGAAGGCGCGGACCGTGGCGAAGCGCCTCTCGGGCATCTCGAAGGAGTCCACGTCCGTGCTGCACGGCAAGGCCGAGTTCGAGAAGCCGACGGACGCGCAGATCGTGGATCTCGTCGCGAAGCTCGACGCGAGCACGAAGGCGCTCGCGACCGAGGACGGCGTCCGCGCCGCGCTCGCGCAGGCCGAAGATCTCGCGAAGACGCTCGACGACGTGTTCACGAACACGCTCGTGAACGACCCGGCCGATGCCCGCACGCCCAAGCGCCTCGAGCTCCTCTCGTACGGCGCCGCCTGCATGCTGAAGATCGCGGACTTCTCGAAGCTCGCCTGATCCTCGCGGGGTCCTCCGTAGAAGTTGCCGGGAGCCCCGAAAAGGGCAAAGATCCGAGCCGGATGACCAGGCGGACCGACAGGCCTTCGCGACGTCCTTCGTCGCGTCCGATGAAGGCCGCGGCGCCCGTCCCGCCCGTCCCGCCCTCGCGCCCCAGCGTGGCCCCGCCGACACCTCGGGTGGACGTGCCCGCGATGCGACCGCCCGTCCGCCCCTCGGTGTCTCCGCTCTCCACCACCACGCCGGAGAGCATGCGCCCGTCGCTCCGTCCGAGCGCGGCGCCGGCGCGACCGACGAACCTCGGCCGCTTCGAGGTCCTCGCGAAGATCGCCGGCGGCGGGATGGCGTCGATCTACCTGGCTCGCTCGAAGACGAACCCCGAGGGCGTCGTCGCCATGAAGGCGATGCGCCACGATCTCCTCGACGACGACAACATGGACAAGATGTTCATGGACGAGGCGAACCTGCTCTCGCGCCTCGTCCACCCGAACATCGTCCGCATCTTCGAGGTCGGCGTGGACGCGGGCCAGCGCTTCATCGCGATGGAGCTCCTCCTCGGCAAGACGCTCGGCGCCGTCTACGCGGAGTGCATCACCCGCGGGCTCCGGCTCGACCCGGACATCGTCGCGTTCGCCGGCGCGAAGGTCGCGCTCGCGCTCGCTCACGCGCACGACATCGTCGACGACGCGGGCAAGCCGCTCTCGATCGTGCACCGCGACGTCAACCCGTCGAACGTGTTTCTCACCTTCGCCGGCGAGATCAAGCTCTTCGACTTCGGCATGGCGAAGGCCGAGAGCCGCCATGCGAAGAGCGACCCGGGCATCGTGAAAGGGAAGCTCCCCTACCTCGCGCCGGAGCAGATCATGCAGCTCCCGCTCGACCGACGCGCCGACGTCTTCGGCCTCGGCACGAGCATGTGGGAGCTGCTCACGACGCGCCGCCTCTTCCACCGCGACACGGACGTGGAGACCGTGAAGGCCGTGCACGTGGGACCGATCCCCGAGCTCCGTTCGATCGTGCCCGAGGTGCCCCCTCGCCTCGCCGAGATCGTCCACAAGGCGCTCCTCCGCAACCGCGAGCACCGCTACCAGACGGCCGCCGACATGGCGGGCGAGCTCGAGGCCTTCGTAGGCGACCGGGCGGTGCATGTGCCCGCCCGCGCCGGCGCGATGCTCGACGAGCTCTTCCCCGCCGAGCGGAAGCGTCAGCTCGGCTGGCTGAAGCCGGCGATCATGGCGGCGGCGCCCAGGCGCTGACGCTCACCACTCGGCGTGGAGCGTCGGGATCGCCAGGCCGAGCGAGCTGCCGACGAGGGCGCCGGCCATGACGTCCGTCGCGTAGTGGTACCCCGCCTCGATCTTCAGGAGCGCCACGCTCGTCGCGAGCGCGTGGGAGACGCCGAGGACGACCCAGCGCCACGGGCTCGTCGGATGACGGCGCCAGAACGTCACGGAGTACGACGTGGCCGCCGCGAAGGAGGTCGAGGAGTGGCCGGAGATGAAGCTCCGGAACGCGTCGGGGCTCTCGATGTCCTCGGGGAGCGCGCGCGCGTTGTAGGTGAACGGCGCGCTTCGCCCGACGGCCGACTTCGTGACCTGCGTGACGGCCTGGGCGAGGAGGATCGTCTGGAGCATGACGAACGAGTCCTCCGCCCATCCGTCGAAGCGCGAGTCCGCGGCGTCGAGCGCGAGCGGCGTGAGGACGAGGCCGTACACGAGGACCGTGGCGAGGCCGTGCGCAGGGCGCGAGTAGTTGCCGACCGACGCGTCGTCGATCCCGAGCATCGACGGCGGCGGGACACACGCAGGGAAGCAAGCGGGCTTCGTGTGACCGACGAGGGCCGTCATCGCGCCCGCGGCGCCGAGCCCCACGAGCGAGGCGTCGTACGCCGGGCGCAGGCGATACGGGCTCTCGGCGCGCGCGCCGGAGGACGACGCGATGCCCGCGAGGGACAGGAGCAGCGCTACGAAGGCCTTTCTGGGGCGCACGAGCCCGAGTCTACGCCGGAACGACGCACCGACGCGCGGCCTTGCAGCGCTTCGCGGCGAGATCCACGCCGATCGCATCGAGCCCCATGTCGTTCGCGACGGCGAGCACCGTCCCCCGCCCGCAGAACGGATCGACGACGACCCGGGCGCCGGCGGCCTCCGCGACGAACCGCACCGCCGCGCGACAGGCGAGGACGCCCATCGCGCGGCTCCAAGGCATGAGGCCCGCGTCGGGGAGGACGTCGGGGGGGCGACCGCGCGACGCGCCGGGCGACGACCAGATGCGCGCGCCGCTCCGCGCGACGCAGATCATGTGGCTGTAGCTCGGACGCCCGAGCGAGACCGTACCCGCCGGCTTCCGGCAGACGACGGAGTGCCAGACGAGGCGCGCCTCCTCCGCGTCGGCGGCCTGGTGGACGAGGTGCCCCTTGTCGATCCACGCGCCGCCGTGCCGGACGTCGCTCTGGAAGAAGACGGCGACGCCGTCGTCCGGGGTCCAGCGTACGACCGCCCGCGCGGCGTCCACGAACCAGCGCGCCCACGTCTCGAGCGAGACGCCGCCGAGCTCCGAGACGTCGGGGAGCGACGTGACGACGCTCGTGGCGGGCTCCGCCGCCCGGCACGCCATCCACGCGAGCGCGTCGGCCTGCACGACGAGGCGCGACGTCACGCGAGGGGTGCCTCCTCGACGAGCTCGATGTCCCGCCACCGCCCCGTCGTGAACCGCACCGCGAGCGCGGCCGCGACCAGGCCGAGGTAGGTGCACATCGAGAGCACGACGGAGACCTCGGTCCCCCCGCGCACGACGACGAGGACGTACGCGAGCGGCGTGAAGACGAACCACGCGAGGACGACGCGCGCCGCCATCGTCCACGTCGTGTCGCCTGCGGCGCGGAGCGCCTCCGAGAGGGTCATGCCGATGCCGTCGAAGATCTGCCAGAGCGCGGACATCACGAGCATCGTCGAGCCGACGGCCACGAGCTTCTCTGCCGGGACGTCGCGCGGCCCGAACGCGCCGATGAGACGCGCCGGGGCGAGGAGGTAGAGGAGCCCGATCGAGAGCATCCACGCGCACGCCGTCGCCGCCGTACGACGCACGATCGGCACGACCTCGTCGTGCGCGCGACGGCCGATCGCCTCCCCGACGAGGATCGCCCCCGCCGACGCGAGCCCGAACGCGGGCATGAACGAGACCGAGTTGATCTGCATGACGACGTTGAGCGCGGCGAGCGTCGTCGTGCCGAGGTGCGCGACGGTGACGTTGATGAAGACCGAGAAGGCGGCGAACTCGATGAACCAGTTGATGCCGTTCGGGAGGCCGAAGCGGATCACGCGCCAGAGCTCGTGGAGCCGGAGATCGGAGAGCGAGACGGACGGGAACGCGCTCGCTTCGCCGAGACCACGGCCGCCGAAGAACAGCGCCGCCACCGTGACGAAGCCCGCGGCGCTCGCGATGACGGCCGCCCATGCGGAGCCCGCGACGCCGTAGCCTGGCAGCCCGAGGCGAGGCTCGATGAGCAGCCAGCAGAACAGGACGTTCGACACCATCGTCACGATGCCGGCGATCATCGCGACACGCGTGTTGCCGAGGCCGCCGTACCAGTTGCCGAGCGCCTCCATCGCGACGACGAACGGCACGGACAGGAGCCGGATCCCGATGTACGCCTGCATCGCGACGCGGACCTCGGGCGTGTACGAGAGCTTTCCGAGGAGCCAGCCGACGAGGGGCATCGACGAGAGCGCGAAGGCCCCCGACAGCGCCGCGACCGCGAGCCCGTAGAACGCGTAGCGACGCGCGGCGGAGAGGTCTCCTCGCCCGCGGAGCTGCGCGGCGAAGCTCTGGAGGATGAAGACCGTGCCCATCGGCAGCATGATTACGGCGAACGTGTTCATCGCGCCCGTCGTCACCGCCGCGAGCGGCGACTCGCCGAGCGGGGCGACCATCAGCGCATCGCTGAAGCCGACCACCGCCTGCGTGGCTCGCGCGAGGACGATCGGCCAGGCCAGCGCGAGGAGCTTCTTCGTGTCGGACGCCATCTTCCGGGGGCGGCGGACCTTAGTCGAATCCGCCTCCGAGGGGGGAGATCGACGGCGCCCCGCGCGTAGGACTCCCGCGCCATGAAGAAGATCTTCACCTTCGCCCTCACCGCCCTCTCCCTCTCCCTCGCCTTCGCTGCCAGCGCGCCGACGGTCGACGCGAAGGAGTACGGCAAGTGCGGCTTCGACTCGGACTGCCACGCCGGCGTCAAGTGCAGCTCCGGCAAGTGCGCCGACAGCGCCGGCAGCAAGTGCGGGTTCGACTCGGACTGCGGCGGCGCGAAGTGCAACTCCGGCAAGTGCGCGACGGCGCCGGACGGGAAATGCGGCTTCGACTCGGACTGCGGGCGCGGCGGCAAGTGCAGCTCCGGCAAGTGCCGCTGAGCGGCTTGCCCGTCAGGGGGCGCGGCTGAGCACGAGCCAGAGGAAGAGGAAGAGACCCCCGATCACCGACGCGAAAGCGAGGACGACGATCACGCCCGGGGTCGCCTTCGTGCGCGCCGGCGCTGGCAGAGCCACATCGGGCGCGCGCGAGACGCCCTCGAGGTCGAGCACCTTCTTCGAGGCGATGACCGAGAAGAGGCCGATCATCGCGACGCTGACGACGATCTGGATCACGCGGCCGATGAACGGGTTGGCGGCGCCTCCGACCGACCGACCGACGACGATCGAGAGCATCGCGAGGGCGCCCGTCGTCACACCGACGTGCGTCGCCACGATCCGCAGAACGACGCCGCGCTCGTCCGGCGCCGCCGAGCGCCATCCCCAGACGAGGAGCACGGTCATCGCGAGCACGCCGATCCCGAGCGTCGGGCTCGGGTCGAGGAGGGTCGACGGCATCCACGGCATCCAACCACGGCGCCCGTCTCTCGTGTAGACTGCGCCCGCGATGAAGCACGTTTTTTCCTTCGGAGATGGCAAGGCAGAGGGCGACCCGACACGTCGCGATCTGCTCGGCGGCAAGGGTGCTGGGCTGGCCGAGATGACCTCGCTCGGGTTGCCCGTCCCGCCCGGCTTCACCATCTCGACGGACGCCTGCCGTGTCTACGCCTCGACGGGGAGCGTGCCCGACACGCTGAAGCCCGCGGTCGACGAGGCGCTCGTGCTCCTCGAGTCACGGGTCGGCATGCGCTTCGGTGACCCCTCGGCGCCGCTGCTCGTGAGCGTCCGCTCCGGCGCCCGGGCGTCGATGCCCGGCATGATGGACACGATCCTCAACCTCGGCCTCAACGAGGCCACGTGCAAGGGGCTCGGGGAGAAGACCGGGCAGCCGCGCTTCGCGCTCGACGCGTTCCGCCGCTTCATCGCGATGTACGCGGACGTCGCGCTGGGCGTGCATCGTGAGCACTTCGAGCGAGCCCTGGACGAGGCGCGCGGACGCGTCGCGAAGGGCAAGGGCATCGACGCCACGCGCCTCAACGCCGAGGAGCTCCGTCGCAAGGTGACGGACGCCGACATCCCGGAGGCGGAGCTCCGTCAGGTCATCGCCACCTTCAAGGCGATCGTGAAGGACAAGACGGGCAAGCACTTCCCGGAGGATCCGCGCGAGCAGCTGTGGGGCGCGATCCTCGCGGTCTTCCAGTCGTGGATGAACCCGCGCGCCCAGGTCTACCGGAAGATGCACGACATCCCGGAGAGCTGGGGCACCGCCGCGAACGTGCAGGCGATGGTGTTCGGCAACCTCGGGGACACGAGCGCCACGGGCGTCGCGTTCACGCGCGACCCGTCGACCGGCGAGAAGAAGCTCTACGGCGAGTGGCTCCCGAACGCGCAGGGCGAGGACGTCGTCGCCGGCATCCGCACGCCGTACACGCTCCAGCACGCGGGCACGGGGCCGGACGACTCCCTCGAGAAGCGGATGCCGGAGGCGTTCACGCGCCTCGTCGAGATCGGCACGCGCCTCGAGAAGCACTTCCGCGACATGCAAGATCTCGAGTTCACGATCCAGGACAACAAGCTCTACATGCTCCAGTGCCGCTCGGCGAAGCGGACGGGCAAGGCCGCCGTGCGCGCCGCCGTGGAGATGGTGAAGGAGGGGCTCATCACGAAGGAGCAGGCGATCGCGCGGGTCGATCCGTCGTCGCTCGACCAGCTCCTCCACCCGACCCTGGATCCGAAGGCGCCGAAGAAGCTCCTCGCGCGCGGCCTCGCGGCGAGCCCGGGCGCGGCGCAGGGGCAGATCGTCTTCTCGGCCGACGAGGCCGAGCGCCTCGCGGGCCAGGGGCTCGCGGTGGTCCTCGTGCGCGTCGACACGTCGCCGGAGGACATCCACGGCATGAAGGCGGCGCGAGGGATTCTGACGGCGCGCGGGGGCATGACCTCACACGCGGCCGTCGTGGCCCGCGGGATGGGCAAGCCCTGCGTCGCGGGGTGCTCGGCGCTCAGCGTGAGCTACCCGGACCAGACGGTCACGATCACGGTCTACGACGATGACGGTCGGCCGACGGAGACGGCGCTCCTCAAGAAGGGCGACGTCATCACGATCGACGGCGGCGCCGGCCACGTCTACCAGGGCGCGCTCCCGACGGTGAACGCTGCGCAGACGGGCGAGTTCGCCGAGCTGATGGGCTGGGCGGACGAGGTGCGCGTGCTCCGCGTGCGCGCCAACGCGGACACCCCACTCGACGCGAAGATCGCGCGCGGCTTCGGCGCGGAGGGCATCGGGCTCTGTCGCACGGAGCACATGTTCTTCGACGAGGAGCGGATCCGCGCGGTGCGCGAGATGATCCTCGCAGACGACGTCGCGGCACGAGAGAAGGCGCTCGCGAAGCTGCTTCCGCACCAGAAGAGCGACTTCGTCGAGATCTTCCGCGAGATGCGCGGGCTCCCCGTGACGATCCGACTCCTCGATCCGCCGCTCCACGAGTTCCTTCCCCACGAGAAGAAGCAGATCGACGAGCTCGCCGCGCTCATGGGCGTCCCCGCCGCACGCATCGAGCAGCGCATCAAGGACCTCCACGAGTTCAATCCGATGCTCGGCCACCGAGGGTGCCGGCTCGCGATCACGTACCCGGAGATCTACGCGATGCAGGTGCGCGCGATCCTGGAGGCGGCCGCGGACGTGGTCGCGCAGGGGGCCAGCGTCATCCCCGAGATCATGATCCCCCTCGCGATGACGCGCGAGGAGCTCGTGCGCATGCGGCAGATCGTCGACAAGGTCGCCGAGGACGTCTTCGCGAATCGCCCGAAGGTCCCCTTCGCGTTCGGCACGATGATCGAGCTGCCGCGCGCGGCCGTCCGCGCGAACGAGCTCGCGCAGTCGGCCGAGTTCTTCTCCTTCGGCACGAACGACCTCACGCAGTGCACGATGGGTCTCTCCCGTGACGACGCCGGGAAGTTCCTCCCCGCGTACATCGAGACGGGCGTCTTCGCGAAAGATCCGTTCGTGACGATCGACGTGGACGGCGTCGGCGCGCTCGTGAAGATGGCGGTCGAGCGCGGGCGCGGCGTGAAGAGCGCGCTCAAGTGCGGCGTCTGCGGAGAGCACGGCGGTGACCCGGAGAGCATCAAGTTCTTCCACGCCGCGAAGCTCGACTACGTGTCGTGCTCTCCGTTCCGCGTCACCATCGCGCGGCTCGCCGCGGCGCAGGCGGAGGTGGCGTCGCGAAAGGGCGGCGCGTCGGGCGCCGGAACGGCCTGATCGCGGGACGCTGACGAGCACGGGCTCCCCCATGGCGCGCTTCTTCCACGAGGTCGGCAGGCTCCCAAAGCCCGTCCGTCTCGTCTTCCGCGCCGTCGATCAGGACGAGATCGACCGGCAGGACGCTGTCGCGACGCGCCGAGGACGTGGGACGAGAAAGGAGCGGGGCGACGGGATGGCGGACCGCTCCGGTCCCTTCTCCACACCGCTCGCGCAGGCCGCGCCGCTCACGCGGGAGCCGAAGCAGGACGAGCCGAGCACGGGGCCGTTCCGGGCGACCTTCGACCTCCGCACCGTCGGCGGGCGCGCGCTCGCGGCCGGGTTCGCGTCGAGCGTCCTCGGCTTCGCGATGATCGTATGGCTCCACGCGCCGTTCCAGGCGTCGCTCGGCCTCGGCCTCCTCTCGGTGGCTCTCGCAGTCGCCTCGGTGCCGGCGATCCCGGCGTTCCGGAACTGGGTCGTGCTGAGACGCGCGCGGCGTGAGTTCGAGGTGAGCGTGAGCCCCGAGGGGCTCATCGTCCGGAACACGAAGACCGTCCTCCGGCAATGGAACCTCGACGCCGTGAGCGCCGTGCGCGTCGAGCGACGGCGCCTCGTCGTGGACGGGGTCGACGGCGCGTCGCGCATCCTCCCCATACGCTTCGTTGCAGACGAAGACGTCACCGGCGTCGTCGAGCGAACGCGCGCGCTCATCAAGGACGCACGCCGGCTCGCGCCGAAGCCCGAGAAGAGCGAGAAGGCGCCCAAGTCGAAGCGCTGAGACCTCGTCGCAGCCCCGCCCCGACACGATGCTCTCGCGGCGCGCGGTGGATCGATCCCCCGTGCGCATCGAGTCCGCAGGGGGGGGATGCAACGACTGGAAGCGACGTGATCTCGACGGCTTCGTCGGGGCGAGGGGTCACGCGCCCTCGCGGCACGCGTCGTGCGGATGCTCGTGTCCGTACCCCCATCCGAGGACCAGACCATCATGACCGCTCCGATGAACCGTCGTCCGTCGCTGTTCCGTCGTCTCCGCGCCAGCGCCTTCGTGAGCGTCGTCTGCGGCGGGGCAGCGCTCCTCGCGTGCTCGAGCGCCGAGGACGACAGCGGCTCGTCGGGGGCGGCCCAGAGCGAGGCGACGGAGTGCCGGGGCACGGACTGGAACCAGCTCCGCGAGTGCCGAGAGAAGGAGATCGAGACCTATACGAAGAGCCGCGAACAAGCGGCGAACTTCTCCTGGTTCAAGGACAGCCCGCTCGGGTTCGGCGGCATGCCGTACGTGCTTCTCCGCATGCTCCAGCAGATGTACCCAGACGTGTGGCCGGCGGACAATCTCGGGTTTGCGCCGCATCCGGACGACTACGAGGACGGCGTCCTCAAGCCCGAACCGCAGCGCCGTCACGTCCTGCCGTACGGCATGGTCTACCAGGACCCCAACCTCGTCGCCACGCGGCGTGACGGGCCGGAGGTCCAGAACGTCTTCTTCTCGTGCGGCGCCTGCCACACCGGCCGCGTGATCGTGGACGGCAAGGTGAAGCACATGTTCGGCGCGCCGAACACGGAGGTCGACCCGGCGATGTTCACGGAGCTGACGATGAAGTACGCGTCGAAGCTTCACACCCTCGAAGCGGACGCGAGCGGCATCGGCGTCTCGTTGAGCCGGTTCAGCGCGACCTACAAGGGCGTGAGCCTCGCGGACCGAAGGGGCCTCAGAGTCCGCCTCGAGAACATGCGCGACTGCCTCGCGCAGCGCCTCCAGCCGGGAAGTAGCGACCAGAGCTGCGCCCTTCGCTGGGGTGGCCTCCTCGACAGCGTCCCCTCGGTCGACGAGTTCTGGGCCGCGAAGACGGACGATGCGGAGCTCAACGAGCAGCGCCTCCGCCAGGCCTACGAGCAGCTGAAGCTCATCACGCAGGACGGCCCGGCGGACGCCCCGGACCCGCAGATCACCTACGACAAGACGCTCGCGGGCCTCATCGGGACCGGCATCAAGGCAAAGCTCATCTACCAGACGCTCCCCGGGATGGCGGGCTCCTACGGGAAGAACGACGGGCGCACCGGGCCGCACTTCGGACCGCGCCCGGGCCGGATGGACGCGTACGGGATCGCAGCGGGCCTCACGGTCCTGCACTCGCTTCGGAAGGACGCGAGCGGCAGGTACGACTTCCGCGAGAAGCTCCAGCAGCGCGGGATCGCGGTGCCGAGCGGCGACGACAACGGGGCCGTGATCGCATGGTGGGCCGAGCGCCTGCCGAAGGAGCCGGCAGGCGTCGACATCAAGTCGCTCTACTGGGCCGAGGACCGCCACCACGCGGGGTGGGACGGCAACCAGGGCAACGACGCGCGCGTCATCGCGTCGGGCACGTCCGCCGTCGGCGATCCGCTGAAGGTGAACCGCGACATCCACCGGGGGATGAACCCGTTCATCAACAAGCTCCCGCCGACGCCCTACCCCTTCCGCGTCGACATGGACCTCGCCGAGAAGGGCAGCACGATCTTCCGCCAGGAGTGCGCGACCTGCCACAAGCCGAAGAACGAGCGCATCTACAAGCTCGACGCCCTCGGCGTCGACCCGAACCGCGCGACGACGGTCGGCAACGAGGCGCGCGTGGGGCTCATCGAGCTGATGCGCGAGGCGTGCGTCGGACCGGACGGCAACGAGCGCTCGGCGTCCTGGTGCACCCCGCAGGGCGACTCGCGGGCGGAGCAGGACAACGAGTACTACCGCGAGATCCGCAGCCGCGAGAACGCGGGCTACAAGGCAGACACGCTCCACGGCGTCTGGGCCTCGGCGCCGTACCTCCACAACGGCTCGGTGCCGACGCTCTGGCACATGCTGAACCCCGACCAGCGCCCGGCGAAGTTCGTGCGCGGCAACATCAACTACGACCAGCGCAAGGTCGGCTTCGTCTACGACGAGGCCCCCGCCCCCGGCAGCTACGACAACGTCCGCGCCGTCGAGTACGACACGAACCTCCGCGGCAACGGCAACCGCGGCCACGAGTTCGGGAAGGATCTCTCGAACGACGACAAGAGCGCGCTGCTCGAGTACCTGAAGACGCTCTGAGGGCTCGGGTTTCGTGGGGCGTCGGGGGAGGGGGTGGCGACTGTGGCTTCGGGGGGTGTCATGACCCGAGCCCAGGCACCTTGGTCTGGTGGGGCCCCTGCGGGCCCCCTCGCCGCTCCGCGGCGAGCCTCCCCCGCGTCGCCTTCGGCGATCGCGCTTCGCGCGGGGGGCGCCCTAGGGCGTTTCCATGAATCCAGGGCTCCGCTCCTTCTCGCCCGTGCCCGTGCCCGTGCCCGTGCCCGTGCCCGGCGGTCCGGGGTGCTGCCAAAGGCACCCCTTGCCGGTGCAACAACGCAGATAGGTGACGTTCCTGCCTAGGCACATGGGTGACGTTTCTGCCCTGCGCTTGGCAGCTTCGTCACCCATGTACCTTTGCTGCACTAGACGTCGAGCCGTTCGTGATCGAGCGCTTGCATCCCTGCGCATCGGCCGCTCGGCGACCTTCATTGCCTCCATCGCCGGGCACGGGCACGGGCACGGGCACGTGGGAGAGAGCGAGAGAGTTCAGGGACACGCCCTGCGGAACGATGCGGGCGGTGCGAACGTGATCGTCTTGGTTCGGCAGCGGCGACGCGTCGGGGTGCAGGGGGCGCGTAGCGCGCGTTTCGACGAGAGACACCTCGGCGGGTGGGTGGGACGGTGCTGGGCGATGAGCGACGGCTCCGCGGACGTGCGCGGTGTCTCTCGACGAGCGACCGACACCCCCGGTTCCGGTCGGACCGTTCGCATCTTTCGGAGAGGCCACCGGAACGCGTCGAGGACGGCTCAGCCGCGCGGGGCGGCGAGGAGCATGGCGGCTTCGTGGGCGGAGGCGGTGTTGCGGATGGAAGGCATGCGGTCGGAGTCGCCGGGGGATTCGCCGTCGAGGTAGGCGGCGAGGACGTCGGCGAGATAGGGGACGAGGAGAGGCGCGCCGAGCGAGCCCGTCGCGGAGCGCTCGAGCGCTTCGAGCCGAAGCCGCGTGGAGGAGTCCGCGGTGTGCCAGTCGATCGGGGAGGCGGTGGGGTCGGCCTCGCAGCCGCGCAGCATCGCCGTCACGCCGCCGCCGCAGGCGGTGATGCGCGTGGTGTCGGCGCCGCCGTCGAGCGACAGGCGGAGGGAGACGAGCGCGCCGCCTTCGTAGCGGAGGACGGCGACCGCGCCGGTCTCGCCGGAGACGCCCTCCCGCTCGAGCGTGAGGCCCGAGACGCTCGCGATCGGGCGGCCGAGCGCCCACGTGATCGCGTCGATCGCGTGGATGCCGATCGAGAGGAGCGCGCCGCAGCCCCACGTGCTCTCACGCGCGCGGAAGTACGCGTCGTCGCGGCCCCAGGCGAGGTCGAGCGACACGACCGGCGCAGGACCGAGCTCGCCGCGCGCGATCGCAGCGCGGAGCGCGCGAAGCCCCCTGCCCGCTCGCCACTGGACGATCGGCACACATGCCGGGAGCGAGAGGAGGCGCGTGAGATCGACCTCCCGCACGGCTACCGGCTTTTCGACGAGCACGATGCGCGAGCTCTCCGCGAAGCGCGACGCCTGCTCGACGTGCACGCTCGGCGGGGAGCACACGCAGCCGAACGCGGCGCGCTCCTCGACGAGCTCATCCATCGAGGCTGCGGCTCGAGCGCCCGTCGCCTCCGCGAGCGCGCGCGCGCGCGCCGTGTCCGGATCGAACACCGCCGCGATCCGCACGCCGGCGGCGCGGAGCGAGAGCGCGTGGAGGAGGCCGGACGCGCCGGCCCCGGAGATGACGGCCGAGGTGTCGGGATGGGGCAGCACCCCTCGAAGCTAGGCCGCCTCCGGATCACGCGCCGCTGACGGCAAATGACACGACGACGAACGGGCGCGCTCTACGCGCTGGCGGCGAGGGCCTCGTCGGCCGCGGCGATCGCGCGGTCGATGTCGGCCTCCGTGTGCACGGCGCTCAGAAACGCCGCCTCGTACTGCGACGGCGGCCAGTACTGACCTCGCTTCAGCATCTCGCCGTGCCAGCGCCCGAAGCGCTTCGTGTCGCTCTTCACGGCGTCGTCGAAGGACCTCACCGGGCCGCGCGTGAAGAAGAGCGTGATCATCGAGCCGACGCGCTGCACGCACGCCTCGACGCGGTGCTTCTCGATCGACGCCCGCATGCCCGCCTCGAGCCGCGCCCCGAGCGCCTCGAGCGTGGCGTAGACGCCCTCGTCGAGGCGGCCGAGGAGCGCGAGCGCCGCGCTGACCGCGACCGGGTTCCCGCTGAGCGTGCCCGCCTGGTAGACGGGGCCGAGCGGCGCGACCTTCTCCATGATCTCGCGACGACCACCGTACGCCGCGAGCGGCATGCCTCCGCCCACGATCTTGCCGAGCGTCGTCATGTCCGGCCGGACGCCGGCGCGCTCCTGCATCCCGCCACGGGCGACGCGGCAACCCGTCATGACCTCGTCGAAGATCGAGACGCCGCCGTGCTCCTTGCAGAGACGGACGATCGCCTCGAGGAAGCCCTTCTCCGGCGGGACGACACCCATGTTGCCGACGACCGGCTCCACGATGACGGCGGCGATCTCCTTGCCGCGCTCGGCGAAGAGCTTCTCGAGCGCAGGGATGTCGTTGTACGGCAGGGTCACGGTGCCCTTCGCGACGGCCGACGGGACGCCCGCCGAGTCCGGGACGCCATAGGTGAGCGCGCCCGAGCCCGCCTTCACGAGCAGGAAGTCGGCGTGGCCGTGGTAGCAGCCCTCGAACTTCACGATCGCCTCGCGACCGGTGAAGCCGCGCGCGACGCGGAGCGCCGCCATGCAGGCCTCGGTGCCGCTCGAGCACGCGCGGACCATCTCGATCGACGGGTAGAGCTCGATCACCTTTTCGGCGAACTGGATCTCGAGCTCGGTCGGCGCGCCGAAGCTCGTGCCGTGCTTCGCCGCGGAGACGATCGCCTCGATGACGGCAGGGTGGGCGTGGCCGAGGATCATCGGTCCCCAGGAGCCGATGAAGTCCGTGTACTTCGCACCGTCCGCTCCATAGAGGTACGCGCCCTCCGCCCGCGAGACGAAGACGGGCTTTCCGCCGACGCTGCGGAACGCGCGCACCGGACTGTTGACGCCGCCCGGGATCACGCGCTCGGCGCGCGCGAGAAGCTCGATGCTCTTCGGATCGCTCATGCTCGTCCTCCGCGGCCGCGGCTCGGGCGGCCGGACGACACGCTAGCAGCTCCGCAGGGTCAGGGGCCGTACGGATTCGGGTGGAGCTCGGGCCGCGTCGTCGCGCTCGGCGCGGTCGTCGTCGTCGCGGCGCCGACCGCGGGCGTCCCCTGCCCCGCCGCACCGCCGCTGCGCCGCTTCGATCCGATCCTCGGACCGCC
>JALHPN010000154.1 GCA_022842465.1 Polyangiaceae bacterium
CTCGCTCCTGGCGTCGAGGCTCGCATCGCGCACCGACGTCGTGGCGGGGACGGCCGCGGCCTCGACGGGGAGCGGATGCGCGGAGCCGGCGTCCCTCCCCTTCGACTCACGCTCGCACCCCGAGATGCACCATGCCGCGAGGACGACGACGAAGCCTCTCGGGAGGACGCGCACACGCCCACCGTACTCGAACGGGCGTCACGGATCGACGTCGGTGACGCAGCCGTCCACTCGCCGTGCTCCGTCACCACCCGAGCCGCACGTAGAGGTTTCCGGCGAGCTCGCCGCGCCGCGAGAGCTCGCTCGCGCGAGCGAGCGCCTCGGGTCGGTTCGCGCCGCCGTAGACGTCGAGCCGGAGGGTGACGATCCGGGTCCCCACGACGCCGTAGGCGCCGCCGCCACCGCCGAAGACCATGTCGCGCCCCGTTCGGGAGGCAAAGTAGGCGCCTCCGAAGCTCGTCGCCTCCGCGAAGATCCCCGCGCGGAGGTACGTCGGACCGTACGTCACGGCGCGCGGGAAGGCGCGGTCCCCCTGGGCGATGCCCTCGACGCGGACGCGCGCGTGGCGAAGGCGGCCGCTCCGATGCTCTCCGCTCGCCTCGGCGGAGAGCTCGACCGCGGTGCCTTCACGGGAGACCTTCTCCGGCGTCCGCACGAACGACGGCGGCCTCCGTCGCGAGACGCTCGACCATCGCTGCCACGTGAGCCCGCCGAGGGTCGCGACCTGGCGCTCGTCGGCGATGAAGCTCGTGCCCACCGTGACGAGCAGCGGCGAATCGAAGGCGCGCATGCGCGTGGATCGCACCGACGCGAGCTCGAGGCGACCGCCCGACGCATCGGTGACGACGTCGGTGTCGAGGTGGAGCGCCGGGAAGCCGGCGTGGAAGAGCATGCGCGTCGCCTCTTTCCCGGACGGCGCGGAGGCGAGCGGGGCATCGCCCGTGAAGGCGGGCGCGTGGGAGACGACGCGCGAGACGCCGACGCGGACGACGCCGCTCCACGCGACGGACCCACCGAGCGCCTCCTGCCCCGCGGTCGCGGCGGCGGTGGGCCCGGCGGCCGCGCCGCGCGCGTCGCGACCGGACGAAGCGGAGAGGTGATCGCCGGCGTGTACCCAGTGCACGCGGAGGTCGAACGTGCCGGTGTCGTGGCCGGCGAGGAGCCCGACGCGCGTTCGGCCGAGCGTCCCGTCGAGCGTTCCGGCTCCGAGCGTGCACGTGCGGACAGGCGCGTAGAGCGCGCCTTCGCCGAGCGCGACGCCGTAGGAGTACGAGCGGAGGTGACCGTCCGGCGCGAGCGCCTGGTTGGCTTTCAGCTGGGCGACGTCGCGGTCGACGTCGCGATCCGTCGCGCGGATGTCGTCGAGGACGCGCCTAGCACGGCGGGAGGCGGAGAACGCGTCGTTCCCTTCGCAGGGCTGGGCGGACGCGGAGGCGCCGAGGGTGGAGCATGCGAGGAGAACGAGGTAGGCGACTACGCGGCGCACGAGGGACGCGCACGTTGCACGCGTCGTTCCCGCGGATTCGTCGCGAGGAACGCATGGCACGGCGAGACACCGTGAACGGACGCGCCGTGGCGCACGTCGCGGGGTGCGACGCCACGGGAGCTTCGCGTGCGTGGCGTCGTTCGCGCTGCAGCCTCGACTCCGTCACGGGAGCATCTGCACGACGCCGCTGTCCTGGAAGTCGCTCCGCACGACGACCTCGAACCGTCCCGCGCGCACGCGCGCCTCGCGACCGACATCGACCACGAGCCGCGGCAGCTCGGGCTTGCCCGGCTCGAAGGGCCCGGCCGCGATCTGCGCGACCACGGCGGCGGGGACCTCGAGGCTCCGCGCCCGTGCATCGAAGCGACAGACCGCGACCTCCGCCGCGTTCATCAGGAGCACCTCGGCGCTGTCGTTCGCGCCGCCCTTCCACGTGATCCGGAGCGGGTCCCCCCTGCCTACGCGATGGATGTCGTCCTTCATCGTCTCGAACTCGACGGGGTCGGCTCCGGTCAGCGTCGCCTCGAACGCAGGGACGACGTCTCCGTCGGCGACGACCCGGAGCGGCTTGGCCACCGTGTCGAGCGCGAAGACGTCCGGGACGGCGTCCTTCGTCGCGTCGTAGAGCTGCGCGGTCGAGAGCCACCCGCCCGCTCCGGGCAGGAACGGGAGCACGACGGCGTGCGGCGTCGACGACATCTCGAGGCGAAGCTCGCCTGGGCTCACCCTCTGGAGCTCGACGGAGCGCGGACCGATGGAGCACCCGGTGCCCGAGGCGGCGTACGCGAAGCCCGCGAGCGGATCATCGTAGAAGGCCGCGGAGGCGAAGCCGTTCGCGAACCGCTCGAAGGGCGCGACCTGGTGGAAGGTGACGGTCCCGAAGGCGGTAGGCGGCGTCTCGTCCGCAGACGAGGGCTCGACCTCACCTCGGGACGGGGGCTGCTCCGCGGGAGGCGAAGCGGGGCCGCTCGGCAGATCGACGGACGCCGCGCCCCCGCAGCCGACGACGAGAGCGGAGACCATGGTCGCGACGGCGAGAGGGCGCATGGCCGCTCTCGACGCACGTCACGTGCCGCACGAAACGCCGCGGATGTCCGCGACGCGCCCGGCTGTCTGCCTGGGGCTCGTCTCGATCGCGCACGACGCGGCGTGCAAATCCGAACGTCCTCCGAGAGAGAGCGTCGATCGCGATCGCGGCGTCAACGTGGCATGTCGTTCAGGCTCGCCGTGGTCGAGCGGGGGTAGAGCTTGCGGTTCCCGAACGAGAAGCCGCCGATGCCGGTGAGGCTCGTGAACGTCGTGCCGTTCACGAGGGTGGCCGGGGGATAGGGGCACGGCTGGCCGCTGCACGTCGCCGGGGTGCCGTGGCGCGTGTTGATGTAGTCGTCGACGCGCAGGTTGCCCGTCACGACGAACTCGTAGAACGGTCCAGAGTCGGGGTTGTCGTTCGTGATCCTGAGCGGTCCGTCTACCCGCAGGAGGACGCCTTCGTACGGCTCGGCGGCCATGCCCGCGGCGTTGTTGATCTGCGACGTCGTCACCGTGAGGGGCTCGATCGTCGCGACGGGGTTCGGCCTACCCGAGTCGACGACGACGCGCGCGCCGGTGATCCGACTGGTCTGGAAGTTCTCGTGGTAGACGCCATGCACCGTGATGCGGTCCCCGACGCGGAGGCCGGTCGCCGCGGTGCCGGTCTGCGCGCCCGTGAGCACCTCGATGCCCTGCCACGGCGCCGCCTGCGTCTCCTGCTGGAGGAAGAGGAAGTCGCTCGTCTTCAAGGCCGACACGTACCCGGACACGCGGACGACGTCGCCGGCGCGCGGGTGGTCTCCCTGAGACGGATCGCGCACCGACGCGATCGGGAGCGGGCAGCCGACGGCGCCGGGGTTCACCGCGGGGCACACGTCGCAAGCGTCGCCGCGCCCGTCCGTGTCGGCGTCGGCCTGATCGGGGTTCGGCACGTCCGGGCAGTTGTCGATCGGGTCCGGAACGCCGTCCTGATCGCGGTCGGCGACCGACGTGCCGCTGCACTCTGCGCCTGGCGTGAACGGACACGGATCGCAGGCGTCGCCGATCCCGTCGTTGTCGGCGTCGGCCTGGCGTCCGCCGTCCATCGGCCTCACGGCGTTGAAGATGGTCGGGCAGTCGTCCTGCTCGTTCGGGATGCCGTCGCCGTCCTTGTCCGCGTCGGTGATCTGCCCCGTGTAGAGCGACGAGCCCTTCACCGACTCGTCGCGGAACGGAACGCACGTCGGCTCCAGATCCGGCACCTTGTCCTTGCAGAAGAAGAGCGGGTAGAACGCCTCGCCGGTCGTACGCAGGGTCGCGAGGTCGACGAGGTCGCCGCTCACCCGCGCGTCGACGCACGCCGTCTTTGCCCGACCGCACACGTCGCCGGCGTACGGTGCGCACGCCGTGCCGTTCAGGAAGGGCGCGCTGGTGACGAGCGCGGTGTCGCCGTAGAGCACCTTGCCACCGCGGAGCACGAGCGCGACGTCCTCGACGCCAGCGTCGAGGACGGCGCGGTGGTCGGATTCGCCGCGCCCTTTCCCGTCGTAGACGACGAGGTCGGCGAGGTAACCGCGGCGAATGCTCCCGATCGCGTGCCACGCTCCGACCGCGAGGGCGCCGTTCGCCGTCGCCATGCGCCAGAGGTCGGCGTCGGTGAAGTGCTTGTCGAAGTGCCGCGTGTTCAGCTCGTCCGCGCAGCGGAGCTCGCGGAGCATGTTCATCGAGCCCGACGGCATCCAGTCGGTGCCGAGCGAGAGGCTCACGCCCGCCATGTCGAGCATCACGACCTTCGCGGTCTCGCCGTAGAGATCGACGTTCGACCGAGGCGACCAGACGATCTTCGCGCGCTTCTCGTGGACCTTCGCCGCGTCCGCCGCGGAGAGCGCCACGGCGTGGATGATCGACGTCTGCGGGAGCACGACGTCGTTCTGCGCGCTGAGGCACTTGAACTCGTTGTTCGCCTCGGCGTCGATGCCCTCGGAGATGTGCGGGATGTACCCCTGGAGCTGCTGGACGAGGGCGGGGCTCCGGAGCGCGTTGTAGTCACAGCCCGACGTGATGTTCTTGTTGGGGGTACCGAGGGGGAACGTGTCCGAGTCGGCGACCTGCATGGGCAGGCCCTCGAGGCGATCGACGGCGCCGTCGACGTTGCGGAGGAGGCCCGCGGCACCTCCGGCGCCGGCGATGGTCGTCGTGCCGCTCATGACGAAGCGAAGCTCGGCGTAGGCCTGGGTCGTCTGGTTCGCGCCGCTCTCGTAGACGAGCCGCTGGTGGCCTCGGGCGCCGCCCCAGTCGCTGCGGTTCTCGTAGCGGATCGTGCCGTGCGCCACCGGCTTGTTGTTCGCGTACGTGATGTGATCGTGCGGGTTCACGAGGCCCGGTGAGATCACCCCGTCGGCGCAGGTGATCACGGAGGCGGCGTCGTAGGCCGGCGTCGCGCTGCAGTCACACGCGGCGCAGAGGATGGTGCCCTCCGCGTCGAAGAGCACCTCCCCGCCCCGCAGCGTCTCGTCGGGCGCGAGGATCGTCCCCTGGAGGATCGTGCCGGCGCTGCCGGTCTTCGTGACGGCGCACGTGCCGGACGCCGGCGGCGTGAGCCTCCGCGCACACGTGACGACCTCGGGCTGTGGGTTCTTGTTCGGGTGCGGCTGCGCCGGTTGAGGCGGAGGCACGTCGCCGCCGCCGCGCCCGCCGTCGTCGGGGCTGCCCGGACCGGCGACGCCGAAGGGCTCGCTCTCCTGGTCGGAGCAGTTCGGGAGGAGGGCGAGAGGCGCGACGAGGAGGAAGGCGACGCCGGCGTGACGCGTGAGCAAGTTCGACCTCGCAGGGGAAGAAGGCAACGGCCCACGGTCGTCCGTCGGCCATGCTCCAGTGTGACCGGACTCGGGCGAGATGCCGCCACGACGTGGCCTGGGCGTGAGCTCGCACGAGCGACGCGGCGTTGACCTGTTGCATCTTGCATCGCCGGGCACGCGCCCGCCTGCCAGTCAGCCGATGGGACGTTCAGCGAAGGAGCGCGTCGACGGCGGTCGCCGCGAAAAAGCCCATGCTGACGTACGCGTTGCAGTCGAAGAACGCCTTCGGGATCTTCGCGAGGTCCGCCTCCCCGCCCTTGCCGCGGACGAGGCGGTGCTCGACGACGAGGATCACGCCGACGAGCATCACGCCGCCGAAGAAGACGGGGCCGCGTCCGAGGAGCCGGCCCGCGGCCATCAGGCACGCGACCGTGACGACGTGGGCGGCCACGGCGAGCGCCATCGCCCGCTTCGTCCCGAAGCGAGCCGGCACGGAGAAGAGCCCCTCCGCCCGGTCGAAGGCCTCGTCCTGGAGGGCATAGAGGACGTCGAACCCGAAGAGCCACGTGAGGACGCCCACCATGAGGAGCACGATGCCGAGGTTCGGCGCGGCGCCCATCCCGATCCACGCGCCGCCGGGCGCCAGCGCGAGGGCGAGCCCGAGCCACGCGTGAGCGGCCCACGTGAAGCGCTTCGCGAGCGAGTAGCCGAGGAGCACGACGAGGACCGGCGGCGCGAGGACCGCCGGCCAGAAGCCGAGCGTCGCGGCAAGGCCGCAGAAGGCGAGGCCCGAGGCGATCGTGACGCCGAGCGCCTCCACGGGCTTCACGCGGCCCGAGGGTACGGGGCGTCCCGCCGTCCGCGGGTTCTTCGCGTCGACGTCGCGGTCCGCCCAGCGGTTCCACGCCATCGCGCTCGTCCTCGCCGTCACCATGCAGAGGATCATCGCCGCGGCGCGAAGAGGCGTCAGCTTCTCGTGCGGGAACGACATGGCGATGACGACCGCGCTCGCAGCGAAGGGCATCGCGAAGATCGTGTGCGAGAACGTGACGAGCTCGCCGTACCGACGGACGCGCGCGAGGATCATGAGACGAACTCCGGGCGAGAGGAGAAACGCGAGAC
Source organism: Polyangiaceae bacterium (assembly GCA_022842465.1). Taxonomy (GTDB): domain Bacteria; phylum Myxococcota_A; class Polyangia; order Polyangiales; family Polyangiaceae; genus Labilithrix. The sequence continues at coordinate 6,415 of JALHPN010000154.1, forward strand.
GACGAAGCGACGCGGAGCCGCGACCAGCGCGGCCATGTCGGTCGCCGCGGTGTCGAAGGCGAGGACGCCGGGGCGAGCTCCCTTCGCGAAGAGACCGAGGTCCGGTCGACCGAGCGCGCGCGCACCGTTCGCGGTCGCCATCGCGAGCAGCTCGTGGAACGGAATCTCGGGGAAGGACGCCGCGACGGCCGAAGCCTCCTCCAGCACGTCGAGCGACGGACACGACGCGAGAGAGTCCGTGCCGAGGGCAGGCCGGAGGCCGGCCGCGAGCATCGCCGAGGCCGGAGGGACGCGCCCTTCGATGTGTGCGTTCGAACGCGGGCAGATGACGACCGACGCGCCCCGCTCCGCCACGCGCGCGAGCTCGCCGGGTCGCGCCTCGGTGAGATGGACGAGGAGGGTCGACGGCGCGAGGACGCCGAGCTCTTCGGCGACGTCGAAGAGCCCCTTCTTCGGCCACGTGCGTGTCTGACGCGTCCGCTCTGCGAGCCAGGCCACGACCGCGCCCTCCCCTTCCTCGATCGCGCGTCGCTCGGCGGCGTGCTCCGCGAGGTGGATGCTCGTCGGCTTGCCGGCGCGGCGTGCCGCCTCGACGAGCGCGCGGACGGCATCGGGATGAGTCGTGTAGAGCGTGTGAGGCGCCGGCGCGTAGGCGAGGTCCGTCGTCGGCCACGTCGGGACGCGCGATGCGAGCTCGGCGCGGAGCCCTTCGGCACGGCGGAGCACGGCCTCCCGCTCGATCCCGAAGACCTCGTGGAAGACCGAGCCTCCGATCCCGCGCCGGGCGAGAGCCATCACCGCGGCGAGCGTGTTGGTCACGTCGCCGACGGCGACCGTCCCGAAGCGAACGAGGTCGTCCGTTGCCGCCTCGACGGCCGCCTCGTCTTCCTCGGCGCTGCTCTCGCTCCGCATGGAGACGAGAGCGTCCACCCAACCCACGAAGCCGCGGCCTCCGGCGACCTTGCCCCGGTAGCTCGACAGCTCGAGGTGGGTGTGGGCGTTGACGAGCCCGGGCGTCAGGAGCCCGCGGACGCGCACGGGCTCCGCGCCGGCGCTCCGCGCGAGCACATCGGTCGCCGGCCCCACGTCGAGCACCTCTCCCGTGCCGCGGCGTACGACCACGGCGCCGTCGTCCTGCACGCGGCCCTCCCCGGTGAACACCCGGTCGGCGTGGAGGACGAGGGGGACGGCGCTCACGAGACGGCTCCTCTCCTCACGCCGGCTCGGTGAGCCAGTCGTAGCGCACGTTGCGGCGCGTCGCGCGGAAGCCCGCCTCGCGAATTCGTCCCTCGATCGCCCCGGCGTTGATCCCGAAGGTCGTGCCCGCGCTCGAGACGACGTTCTCCTCGAACATCACGCTGCCGAAGTCGTCGGCGCCGAAGCGGAGGGCGAGCTGGCCGATCGCCGGCCCCTGCGTGACCCACGAGGCGCCCACGTGGTCGACGTTGTCGAGCAGGAGCCGCGCAACGGCCTGCGTGCGCAGGTAGAGATGCGTCCCGTTCTCTCCCGCCTGGATGCGCGTGCCCTTCTCGTACTGGTAGTCCCAGCAGAAGAACGCGGTGAAGCCGCCCGTCTCGTCCTGGAGATCGCGCAGCTTCACGAGGTGCTGTACGCGATCCTCCGTCGTATCGACGGTGCCGTACATCATCGTGCAACTCGAGCGGAGCCCCATCTGGTGGGCCGTGCGCATCACGCCGAGCCACTCCGCGCTCGTGCACTTCGTCTTCGCGATCTTCCGCCGGACCCGATCGACGAGGATCTCGGCGCCGCCGCCGGGCACCGAGTCGAGACCCGCCGCGTGGAGGCGCTCGAGGACCGAGCGCACCGAGAGGCCTTCGAGCTTCGCGAGGTGGAGGATCTCCTCCGGCGAGAGAGCGTGGAGGCCGAGGCCGTACTCCTTCTTCATCCAGCGGAAGAGGTCCTCGTACCAGGTCAGCGGAAGATCCGGGTTCAGCCCTCCCTGGAGGAGGATCTGCACCCCGCCCGCGTCGACGACCTCCTGGAGCTTCTGGCCGAGGACCTCGCGAGTGAGGACGTACCCCTCGGGATGCCCGACAGGCCGATAGAAGGCGCAGAACCGGCAGCTCGTCGTGCAGACGTTCGTGTAGTTGACGTTGCGATCGACGATGTAGGTCACGACGCCGTCGGGGTGCCTCCGCTTCCGCACGGCGTCGGCGGCGAAGCCGAGCTCGAACATCGAGGCCTCGCGGAGGAGGCGCACGCCCTCCGCGGCGGAGAGACGTTCACCGTCCGCGGCGCGCGAGAGGAGGCCGTCGAGCGACGGCGAACGCGAGGGCCTCGGAGCCTTCACCTCCGCGGGCACCTGCACGGAGGGGGTGACGAAGCGAACGGTCGCGCTCGGCAGGAGCCGCGCCTTCGCCGCCTCGGCGTAGAAGCGCTCTAGACCGCGGAGCGCGTCCTCGTCGAGGTCGTAACGGATGGACTCGGTGAGGTAGTCACGAAGCGAGTCCTCGGGGAGGTCTGCGCGAGACGCGTGGTCTCTCGCTATCGCAGAGGCGCGCGACAGGCCGGCCCTCTTGGCCTCCTCGAGCATGGCGACGGCCCACGGCGCGAGGCGGCCGGGCGCGGCGAACCACGCGGCGAAGACGAACGGGAGGCCCGTCCACGCCAGCCAGTCCTCGGCCAGGTCGAGCCGATGAGGGAAGCGCGCCTCGACGGCGAGCGCGGCGTCCCCGATGACGAGCGCTCCGGTCGTGCCCTTCACGCGCGCGAGCGCTTCGCCGGGCTCGGCGCCGAAGAAGGCGGGGCGGAGGCCTCGCCGCTCGAGGAGGAGGCGGCCGAGGACGACGCTCGTCCGCGAGGAGAGGTCGAGGCCGACGCTCTCGAGCTCGTCGATCGGGCGCTCCGACACGATCGCGACGCTACGGACCTTCCCCTTCGCGCCGATCGCGATGCGCGGCACGAGCTCGAGCCCACCGAGCGTCGCCGCCGCGGCGACGGGGAGGAGAGCGACGTCGCCCTCCCCTTCCGCGAGGGCGCGCGCGACCTCGCTCGGCGCGCCGAGGGTGAGCTCGACACGTCCGTCGTCCGAGAGCGACTCCCAGAGCGGTCGCGCGTTGAGGTAGCCGACGCCGAGGACGCGGAGCTTCGGATCGACCTGGCTCACGACGGCACCTCCTCGGCGCTGGCCCCGGCGGGCGCGGAGGCCACGACGGGGAGCTTCGTCCTCGGCTTCCGCTCGCGGTCCTTCACCTTCGACGCGGCCTCGGGGAGGTCCGCCCGCGGATGCTCCTTCACGACGTTGTAGAAGGTGTCGCGCTCGACCGGCACGCGGCCTGCCTCGCGGATGAGGCGCACGAGCTCGTGGTAGCCGAGCGCGCCTGGCGAGGCCGTGTTGGCGGCCTTGTAGATCGTCTCGTGCACGATGGTCCCGTCGATGTCGTCCGCGCCGAAGCGGAGCGCGATCTGCGCGACGTCCGGACCCGAGCTGACCCAGAAGGCCTTGATGTGATCGACGTTGTCGAGGAGCAGGCGGCTCACGGCGAAGGTGCGAAGATCGTCGATCGCGGTCGGCGCCGGCAGGTTCCGCATCCCGTTGCCGTCCGGATGGAACGCGAGCGGGATGAAGGCCTGGATGCCGCCCGTCTCGTCCTGGAGCTCGCGGCAGCGGAGAATGTGATCGACGCGGTGGGCGAACGTCTCGATGTGCCCGAAGAGCATCGTCACGTTCGTCTTCATTCCCATCCGGTGCGCGACGCGGTGGACTTCGAGGTACTCGTCCGCGGTCGCCTTGTCGTCCGAGATCTTCGTCCGCACCTCGGGGTGGAAGATCTCGGCGCCACCTCCAGGAAGGCTGTCGTTGCCGGCCGCGCGGAGCCTCTCGAGCACCTCGACGTACGTCATCCCGTAGTGCTTCGCGAAGAAGTGGATCTCGACGGCCGTGAAGCACTTCAAGTGCACGCCCGGGTGGATGCGCTTGAACCCGCGGAGGAGGTCCTCGTAGTAGGAGAACGGCAGCCCGGGATGCAGCCCGTTCACGACGTGGATCTCGGTCGGCGGATCGTCCATTCGATCCTCGAGCTCCTTCCAGGCCTGCTCGAGGGACATCGTGTGCGCGCCCGGCATGTGCGCTTCCAGCCTCGCGAAGGAGCAGAAGAGGCACGACGCGACGCAGACGTTCGTCACCTCGAGGCGCATGTTCTTGTTGAAGTAGGTGCGATCTCCGTGCCGCTTCTCGCGCACCTCGTTCGCGAGCTGTCCGAGCGCGAGGAGATCCGGCTCGACGAAGAGGGCGAGGCCGTCCTCGTACGAGAGGCGCTCCCCGGCGCGGACCATCTCCCGGATGTGATCAAGCATGGGTCGCCTCGTGCTCGGGAGCCGAACCGACGGCGGCGCGCCCTTCGTCCTCGACGAAGACGGGCGTGCGCCCGGCGTGAGAGACGAGCTTCGCGAGCTCGCGCTTCTTGAGGGACCTGAGATCGACCATGCCCTCCCCCTTCACCTTCTGGACCTCGTCGTCGTAGATGGGGAGCCCGCTCTTGCGAGTCAGCGAGCCGCGGAGATCCGTCACGCCGAAGCCGAGCGCTACCTGCGCGAGCTCGAGTCCGAGCTTCGACCAGTCGAGGCCGACGCGCGCGCCCTTCGCGCTCGCGATGCGCGCGATCGCGAGCGCACGGAGGACGTCGAGCTCGGAGGTGCCGGCGGGAACGTCGACCCACGCGACGCCCGAGGAGTCGTCGTGCTCGTGGTGGAGCCGGACGACGTCGCCGAGCTCCTCGCTGCGCACGAGGTCCGCGACCGCGCCGAGGGCGAGGAGATCGGCCTGCTCGAGCACCACCACGTTCGCGCGGACCGTGTCGAGGTCGTCCAGGCGCTTGGCGGCGAGGACCGGCAGGAGCCCCGAACGTGCGATCGCTTCTTCCAAAAATCGGCTCACGACTCTCCCTCCGCTGCATCTCCCCACCGACGGAGGAGCGCGTGCTCCACGCCGAGGTGGTCGAGCACGCGACCGACGACGGTGTCGACGGCCTGCTCGAGCGTCTTCGTCCTTCCGTAGAACGAGGGCATCGCCGGCATCACCACCGCCCCGGCGCGCGCGAGCGCCGTCAGGTTCTCGAGGTGGATCACCGAGAGCGGGGTCTCGCGCGGCACGACCACGAGCGAGCGGCGCTCCTTGAGCATGACGTCCGCGGCCCGGGTGAGCAGCGTGTCCGAGATGCCGTGTGCGATGCGCGCGCAGGTCCCCATCGAGCACGGCACGATGGCCATCGCGTGCCAGCCCGCGCTGCCGCTCGCGAACGGAGCGTTGTAGTCGCGGATGCCCCAGACGCGGAGCCCGGCCAGCTCTTCGCGGAGGTCGCCGCCGCACTCGAGCTTCCAGACCTCGGGCGCGGTCGCCGAGAGACAGACGCCGAGCTCCACGTCGGCGCGCGCGGAGAGGACACCGAGGATCCGCTTGGCGTACGGGGCGCCGCTCGCACCCGTGATCCCGACCACGATCTTGCGCTTCGTCATCACGTCACGCGTCCGCCTTCGTACGCCCGCACACGATCGACGCGACACCGAGCGTGAGGTCCTCCGCCGCGACGTCGCGGAACCCGGCGTCGGCGAGGAGGCCTTCGTACTCGCCCCGCGTCACGAAGCCCTGCATGCTCTTCGCGAGGTACTTGTAGGCGCTGCGATCGCCCGCGACGACGGCGCCGAGCGCGGGGAGCGCGAGGTTCGCGAACGTCTCGTGGAAGGCCCGCGTCCGGAGCTTCTTCGCGGCGAAGAGCTCGAGGGTCACGAACGTGCCGCCGGGGCGAAGGACGCGCTTCGCCTCGCGGATGCCGCGCCGGAGGTCGGCGAGGTTGCGCATCCCGAAGCCGCAGACGACGACGTCGAACGAGGCGTCGGGGAACGGGAGCGCGAGCGCATCGCCGACGACGACGTCGGTGCGGCGGACCTTGTCCTTCCCGCGCGCGAGCATCTGGGCGGAGAAGTCGCAGGCCGTGATCTCCGCCGCGGGGAGCGCGCTCTCCAGCATCGCGGCGAGGTCGAGCGTTCCGGCGCAGAGGTCGAGGACCCGTGCCCCGGCGCCCGGCGCGGCGGCGCGGATCCTCGCGACGGCGCGCGTCCGCCACCGCTTGTCGATCCCCGCCGTCATGAGCTTGTTGAGGACGTCGTACGTCGGCGCGATCCGCTCGAACATCGCCCGGTTCGCGCTCGCGTGGGCGTCGGGCGCCTCCGCTCGCCGCGCGAGGTCGGGGACGGGGACACTCGTCTTCGTCATTCCACGGCTCCTCTCTCCTCGCGCGGTCGGGCTCGCGAGCGCCCCACAAGTTTCAAAACCTTTTGAAAGGTCTGTATAGGCCGGTCTCGGCCGGCGTCAAGGAACGGCTGGGCTCGCGCCGGGAGAGTCGTTTCGCCGCGTTGGCTCGCGCGCGGGACGGCCTTACCTTCGGCCAGGTGAAGCCCGGCGACCACCCCGAGTTCTTCCGGTTCCCCGCGCCCGAGGGCCGCTCCCGCGAGAGCACCATCCGCCTCGATCCCGAGGGGCGGTTTTTTCACGACGAAGCTCCGGTCGAGCATCCGAAGCTCGCCGACGCGATGCACACCTGGATCGCGCGACATCCCGACGACGGCCGGTACATCCTCACGAACGGGTACGACTGGACGTACTTCACGGTGGAGGACGTGCCGTTCTTCGTCCGGAGCGTCCGGGACGAGGGGGGAGAGGCGATGCTCGTTCTCAGCGACGGGACCGAAGAGCCGCTCGACCCGGCCACGGCGCGGCTCGGCGACGGCGGCGCCGTCTACGTGAAGGTGAAGGCCGGCGCGAACGGCGGCCCGTTCGAGGCGAAGCTGACGCGCTTCGCACAGACCCAGCTGGGCCCGTTCCTCGGAGAGGACCGCGGCGGGGCGGTGCTGGCGACGAAGCGCGGCACGGTGCGTCTCACGGGCTAGAAGTTCTGCCGTTTTCGGCTAGAGTGCGCGCGCCATGCGTCTCCTCATCGCCGACAAGCTCCATCCCCGTGCGGTCGAAGAGCTCCGTGCTCTCCCGCTCGACGTCATCTACGAGCCGGAGATCACGAAGGAGACGCTCGAGTCGTCCAAGCTCGCGGGCGTCGGCATCCTCGTCGTTCGCTCGAAGGAAGTGACGCGAAAGGCGATCGAGTCGGCCAAGACGCTCAACCTCATCGTCCGCGCCGGCGCCGAGACGTCGACGATCGACGTCAAGGCGGCGAGCGAGCGGGGCATCTACGTCTCCAACTGCCCCGGGAAGAACGCATCGGCCGTGGCCGAGCTCGTCTTCGGCATGCTCCTCGCCATCGACCGGCGGATCCCCGACGCGGTCGCCTCTCTGCGGGCGGGCAAGTGGGAGCGTCAGGAGTACGGAAAGGCCGAGGGCATCCTCGGCAAGACGATCGGCATCGCCGGCCTCGGCGCCATCGGACGCGAGGTCGCGGCTCGCGCGAAGGCGTTCGGTCTCCACCCGGTCGGCTGGAGCCGTAGCCTCACGCACGCGCGCGCGAGCGAGCTCGGCATCGGGTACTCGAGCTCGATCGAAGAGCTCGCCGCGAAGTCGGACATCCTCACGCTCCACCTCGCCCTGAACGACCGCACGCGGCAGATCGCCTCCAAGCGCGTCTTCGACGCGATGCCGAAGCGCGCGATCTTCCTGAACCTCGCCCGCCCCGACCTCGTCGACTACGCCGCGATGACGGACGCGATGAAGGAGCGGGGCCTCCGCGTCGGCATCGACGTCATCCCGAACGAGCCCCGCGGGAAGCGGGAGGTCTCCCCCGAGCTCTTCACGAGCGCAGCGGCGTCCGCCACCGGCGGCTTCCTCTACGCGACACCGCACATCGCGGCGTCGACGGACCAAGGCCAGCTCGCGATCGCGACCGAGACGGTCCGCGTCATCCGCTCGTTCCTCCTCGAGGGAACGGTCCCGAACGTCGTGAACGTGACGAACCTCTCGACGGCGCGGTTCCAGATGGTGATCCGCATGCTCGACAAGGTGGGCACGCTCGCCAACGTCCTCGCGGTCATCAAGCGACACGGGATCAACGTCGAGGAGGTGACGAACACCGTCTTCGACGGCGGCTCCGCCTCCTGCGCGAAGCTCCGCGTCGTCTCGCGTCCGAGCGAGGCGTGCATGCACGAGATCCGGGCCTTCGAAGAAGTGCTCCACGTGGACATCGTCCAGCTCCCGAACCTGGCCTGATCGGGGCGCCATGAAGGTGGTGGGGGGCCTCTCGTCGCGGTTGGGACGTCGTGCGGCGCTCGCGCTCGCGCTCGCGATGCCCGCGTGCGGGCGCGCCGAAGCGACGACCACGACGTCCTCGGCTGACGCCGTGGTGGTCGTCGGCCGTTCGGGCGACGCGGGCGACGCGGGCGCCCCGAAGGCCGCGCGCGCCGACGCCGGAGCGACGGCCGAGGACACGATCCTCCCGCCCGCGAACAGCGAGGAGCTTGCCGCGCGGATGCGCCATCTGCTCGAGGCGATCGCGCAGGGTAACGCCGAGCTCGCCAACGACGCCGTGTTCCCGCGCGACGCGTACCTCCTCCTCCGCGACGGCCCCGATCCCGCGAAGGCGTGGGAGAAGAAGGTCTCCGTCCCCTTCCACAAGTCCGTCGAGAAGCTGCACAAGACCGCCGTGCGCGACGGCCGCGTCGCGAACGCGAAGTTCGTCGGCTTCGAGCTCGGTCACTCCGTCCAGCAGCTGACGCCGAAGAAGAAGGACTGGAAGAGCCCCGTGTGGCGCGTCAAGGGCTCGAAGCTCGCCTTCGTCGTCGACGGGCGCCCGCACACGGTGCGCATCGCCGAGATGGTCGCGTTCCGTGGCGCTTGGTACGTGACGAAGCTTCGCTGACGAGAAACGTCGGCGCGATCGTCGCGCCGCCCGGACGCGGCCCGTCAGGACGGGCTGTCGGCGGCGTCTTCTTCGACCGGCTGCGGGCCGGGGACGATGCCGGCGATGTCCGGGTCCTCGCCCGGCGGCCCCGCGGGCTTGTTGGCCTTCTCTTCGCGGCGGCGAACCTTGTCCTGGGCCTTTTCCTTCTGACGCTCGGCGCGAGCGCGCTCCTTCTGACGCTTGTTGACGCTCGGGTTCATGAATCCTCCTGGTTCGAGAAAGGTGAGAAAGAGTGAGGGGCCCTCAGGCGACCTTCGCGCCGCGGTAGCGACGACGTGAGCGCCGGCGGCGCGGTGCCGCGGGCGCATCGTTGGTCGCGCGGGCCTCGTTGCTGGACGCGGCGCCAGGAGCCGGGCCGCGCGCCGCACCCGACGTGACGTTCGGGCCCGTGCTCGCGGTCGCACTCCGGCTCGGCGCGCTTCGAGCGGGGGGCGAGGCCGGCCGGCCCTGGACCGGCCTCTGAGGGCGCGGGCCACGTCCGTCGTCGCGGAACGGGCGCGCGTCACGCGAATCGCGGTCGCGCGGGGCGTCGCGCGACTCCCGAGGTGGTTCGCGCGACTCGATGCGGCCGCCCTCGGCGAGCGGGATCCTCGAGCCGAGCATCTTCTCGATGTCGGCGAGGAGGCCGCGCTCTTCGGCCGGATCGCAGAACGTGAACGCCGCTCCGGTCGCCCCCGCCCGGCCCGTGCGACCGATGCGGTGGACGTACTGCTCGGCGACGTTCGGGAGCTCGTAGTTGATGACGTGCGAGACGCCGTCGACGTCGATCCCTCTCGCCGCGAGATCCGTCGCGACGAGCACCGGCGTGACACCCGATCGGAACTGCGAGAGGGCGCGGTCACGCGCGTTCTGCGACTTGTTCCCGTGGATCGGGAGGGCGTCGATGCCCGCCTTCGACAGCTGCTCGGCGACGCGGTTCGCCCCGTGCTTCGTGCGCGTGAAGACGATCGCGCGGTCGATCCCCGAGGTGCGGAGGAGACGCTCGAGGAGCGCGCGCTTCTCGCTCTTCGCGACGAGGTAGACCGTCTGCGTGACGGTCTCCGCTGCGGTGGCCTGTGGCGTCACCGAGACGCGGATGGGGTCCCGAAGGACGCCCTTCGCCAGCTCCGCGATGGGCCCCGGCATCGTCGCCGAGAAGAGCAACGTCTGTCGCTCGCGAGGAACGGCCGCGATGATGCGCTTCACGTCCGGGAGGAAGCCCATGTCCAGCATGCGGTCCGCCTCGTCGAGGACGAGCGTGCGGACCTGCGAGAGATCGATGTGCCCCTGCCCCATCAGGTCGAGGAGTCGGCCCGGCGTCGCCACGACGAGGTCGGGCTTCTTGCGAAGTGCGTCCTCTTGCGGACGCTGGCCGACGCCTCCGTAGATGACGACGTGACGAATCGCGCCGTGTCGACCGTAGGCCGTGACACGCTCCGCGATCTGGGCGGCGAGCTCACGCGTCGGCGTGACGACGAGCGCGCGGATGCGCCCGCTGCGGGGCTCGGCGCCAAGGCGTTGCAACATCGGCAGGACGAACGCGGCCGTCTTGCCGGTGCCCGTCTGCGCGCACGCCACGAGGTCGCGCCCCTCGATGGCGTGCGGAATCGCACGCTCCTGGATGGGCGTCGGCGTCGAGTACCCCTCGTCCGCCACGGCGCGTACGAACGCGGGCAGGAGGCCGAGGGAGGCGAAGTCGCTGGGGAGAGAAGGGGAAGAGGGGGCGGCGCCGTGAACGGCTCGCCGCGTAGGGATACTCACGCTCGGGGTCTCGTTTCGTGCGACCAGCCCTTACAAAAGCCCAACAAGGATCGGGCAACGGGCGCACGGACGACCCTTCCGCGCGGCCGCGGGCGGAGGATGGATGGGACGCTCGACCGATCGAGCGTCATCGGGCACCGCTGGCAGTTGCGCCTCCTCTGTCGGGCGCATCGCACGTGCGACGGGCAGCGGTTCGTGCGGGCACACAACTAGCGCGCGCGGGCTTCGAGCGCAAGAACGGCCGTCGTCAGATGCCCCCGAAGAGCTCGTTCGCAGCGAGGCCGAGCAGGAAGCTCGCGCCGTTCCCCGCGAGCGACGCGAGGAGTGCCCGAGACCACGGGGCGCGCGCCAGCCGGACCAGGAGGCCGGCCTCGACGAGCCAGACCGTGACCTCGGCCGCGGCGACCCACGCGGCGTAGGAGAGCCCGAGCCGCGTGAGCTGCGGAAACGCGAACCACACGAAGGGATGCGTCACGAAGGACGGCAGGAGAGCCCGCGGCCAGCCGACGCCGAGGGCGCGCCGATAGATCGGCGCCTCCACGACCTGCGTGAAGGCGAGCGCCCGGAGCCAGGCGAGGAGGTAGGCGGCCGTCAGCACGAAGGAGCGACCGCGCGCCGCCCTTCGACCGCGACGAGCGCGAGGACCGCGATCTCGAGCGGGCCGTGGAAGGCAGCCATCGTGAGGTACACGCTGCGGGCATCGGCGAGCGACTGTGTGAAGGCCACCGCGCCGAGGATCAGCGCGGAGAGGAGCGCCGCGCCGAGCACCCACGGTCCCAGATCGGTGACGACGGCGACGGCGCTCGACGAGAAGCTCCGGATCCCTCGTCGACCGCGCGCGAGCTCGGGGACGAGGCGCAGCCACGCGACGTAGTGAACGCCCTGCGCGAAGACGAAGAGGGAGACGACGCGGAGCCCGAGGACGGGGTCGGCGAGCGGGGCCATGATCGCGACCGTCGTCGCGACGGGATCGGCGCCCGTCGGTGCGCGGAGCGCGAACGGGCGCAGGAGCGCGGCGTCGAAGGCGCCGAAGGCCAACGCCCCGGAGGCGAGCACGAAGAGCGCCACGGGCACGGCTTCGAGCCACCTCCGCCGCGTGAACACGACGAGCAGGAAGACGGCGCCGATGACGTTGTGGAGGTGCACGATCGCGAGCGCGGCCTCACGGGGCCAGACGCCGGCGACGACGACGAGCGCGGCGGCGACGGAGGCGACGGCCGCGCGGCGCGCGACCGAGCCGCGCGCGAGGAGCGCCACCACGAGCGACGCGGACAGTCCCACCGCCGGCTGCCACGTCGTCGCGGAGAGGACGAGCGGAACCCCGGCGAGAGCCGCGAGCCACGCGCGACGGTGAAGGCCCGGCCTGACGACGAGGTAGCGCACATCCGCGAGCACATGCGGGACGCCGAGCACGAGCGGAGCGACCGCATACGTGTGGGCCGGAGCCGCGAGAGTGAGGATCAGCGCGGCGAGGACGCCGACGAGGCCGTAGAGGACGACGCGGAGCGACGGATCGCGGAGGAACGCGCGCCCTGGCGCGCCGAAGCTCCGGAGCAGCGCGGCACGCGCTCCGTCGGCGGCCGACAGCCCCGGGAGATCCAGGTTCACGCGCGCCGCCGCCGACGCCGCGAGGCCGAGAGCATCACGGGCACGCCGAGCGCGAGGAGCCAAGGCCCCGCGGTCCGGAGCGGCGCACGACCGACCGTGCATCCGCCGTCGCTCCCAGCCGTCGACGATGGCGTTCCGCCGTCGCCGCTCGAGCTCGGCAGCGCGCCCGGGACGCACTTCAGGCAGTCGAACGTCTTCGACGGCGGCGTCGGGCTCGCGTCGCGATCCCAGCTCGCGTAGTCGATGCCCTGGCACGTGTCCTTCTGGCAGGCGCCCTTCGAGCCGTCGCCGAGCTCACAGGCGGTCCCGATCTTCGACGCATCGAAGACGCCCGGCGCTGCGTTGCGATTGCACGCGTACGCGTCGGGAGGAACGACGTCGGCGCGAACGAGTCTCGGGAAGGAGACCGCGGCGACGGCCGCGACATACGAGGCGAGCACCAGGGGCTTGTTCATGACGCCGACGACGATAGCGCGTTCAGAAGAGGTCCGGACTGGTGGAGCTCGACGACGGCCGCGGCGCCCCCGTGCCGCGGCGCGAGCCATGCCGTCCCCCCGCGTCTGCGCCCTCCGCGTCCGCGCTCCCTGCGGCCACCCCCCCGTCGCGCGTCGGAGCCGGCGTCGCCTTCGCGAGCTCCGCGTCGGCCTTCGCCGCACGGAGCTCCGTCTCGAGCTTCGTGACGCGCTCCTCGAGTCGCCGGACGTCGCGACCGACGTCGAGCGTCACCTTGTCGTCGTCGTCGACGAGCTCGATCCGCCTCGCGCGGAGGACGTCGAGCCGCTCCTCGATCCCTTTGCAGGACGCGACGCCGAGGACTCCGAGGGGGACGACGACCAACAGACCGAGGTGGACCGAAGGACGACGCATCCGGCGATCCTAGCCCACCTCAGCGCGGGACGTAGCGCTCGGCGGCCGCTTCGCAGCGCCCCTCGTAGGTGTAGCGGCGCACATCGACGCTCGCGACGGGAGGGCCGTAGAGGGACGTCGTGCGATGGCGAGCCACCCGCTTCGCCACGAGGCGATCCCCCTCGTACGCGAGCTCTGTGATGTGACGGTCGGCGAGCTCCCGTGGCCCGCCCCCGGCGGCGGTGGTCGACGTGCGGACGATGCGGCCGCGCGCATCGCGCTCGATCCCGCTCTGCTCGGACCGCTCGGGAGGGCACGCCCCTTCGCTCGCCACGGTCCGCGTGAGACCCGCGCGCGCTTCGACGGCGAGGAGCGGCCGGCCGTCCAGGTCGAAGAAGCAGCGGCGCCCCTCGGCGGCGACCGCGTTGCCCGTGGCGGGGTCGCGCGACCATCCGGAGAGCTCCGTCACGTGGCACACCGCGCCGGGCGGCCCGTCGTCAGGCAGGTCCCGCGGGGCGACGACACGCGGCGCGCCCGGCACACCGCAGGCGGCGAGAAGGACGGAGGATGCGAGCGCGCGCGCGCCTCGCATCACGACTCGGTCGGCTTCTTCGCGTCCTGGGCGACCTCGTGGAGGAGGGCCTCGATCCGGTCTCGTGCATCCTGGCCGGCGTCGTACACGAAGCGGAGCTCGGGCGCGTAGCGCAGCCCGACGCGCTCGGTGACGGTGCGCTTGAGGCGACCGGACGCCTTCTCGAGCCCGGCCTTCGCGTCGACCTTGCGCGCATCGTGCTCGGCGCCGGTCACGACGGTGGCGAGGCGCCAGAAGATCTTCGCCACGCGCAGGTCGCCGGTCATGACGACGTTCGTGACGACGAGCTCCGCGAGTCGCGGGTCCGCGAAATCGCGGGCGAGGAGCCTCGCGAGCTCCTGCCTCACCTGTGCCGCGACGCGGGCGGGTCTGTTGTCTCCAGGCATCTACTCGTCTCCGTACAGCTCGTCACCGACGGGGATGAGCTCCGTCGATCGGTCCGTGAGCACCGCCTCCTCCTGGAGCTCGGCGCTCTTCGCGACTTGCTCCAGAACCGAGTCGCACACCGCGGCGTCGGCCGACACGACGGCGACGCCGAAGACCGCCTTCTGGTGGAGGTCCTGCGCCTCCACCTCCGCGATCGACACGTCGTACTTCGCGCGGATGCGGTCCCGGAACTTCCGCACGACCGATCGCTTGTCCTTGAGCGATCGCGCGTGCGGAATGTGGAACACCAACCTGAGCACCCCGACCATCATCTCTTTCACTCATCCGCGCGAAGCGCGGCTCGCCGAAGGCGACGCGGGGTGGGGTCCTAGAGCCTCTGCTTCACTTCCTCGATGTCGAAGGACTCGATGATGTCCTTCTCCTTGAGCTCGTTGAAGCCCTCGAGGCTGATGCCGCACTCGAAGCCCTCGGCCACTTCCTTCACGTCGTCCTTGAAGCGCTTGAGGGCGTCGACCTTGCCGTCCCAGACGACGGACCCGTCGCGGACGAGCCGCGCGTGGCCGCCGCGGGCGACCTTGCCCTGGATGACGTAACAGCCGGCGACGGCGACACCGCGGATCTTGAAGACCGCGCGGACCTCGGCCTTGCCGTTCAGCTTCTCGATCTTCGTCGTGGGGAGGAGGCCTTCCATCAGGCTCTTCACCTCGTCCACGGCGTCGTAGATGATCGTGTAGAGCCGGATCTCGACCTTTTCGGTCTCGGCGACCGTCGAAGCCTTGCCGGCCGGGCGGACGTTGAAGCCGATGATGCTGGCGCGGGACGCGATGGCGAGATTGACGTCGCCCTCGGTGATCGCGCCCACACCCGCGTGGATGATCGTGAGCTTCACGCGGTCGGTCGACAGCTTCGTGAACGCCTGGTTCAGCGCCTCCGAAGAGCCCTGGACGTCCGCCTTCACGATGACGCGGAGCTCCTGCTGCTCGCCTGCCGAGGCGCGCCGCGCGATCTCCTCCCACGTGGCGCGGACGTCGCCGCCGATGCGGACCTTGTCCTGCTTCGACTTGCGCTGCTCGGCGATCTCCATCGCCTTCTTCGGATCCTTGACGGCGTGGAGCGGGTCGCCGGCGCCGGGGACGTCGGAGAGGCCGAGGATCTCGACGGGCGTCGACGGCCCCGCCTCGTGGACCTGCTTGCCGTGCTCGTTGGTCATCGCACGGACCTTGCCGAAGCCCGGACCCGCGAGGACGAAATCGCCGACCTTGAGGGTGCCTTCCTGGACGAGGATGCGGGCCACGGGACCGCGCCCACGGTCGAGGAGGGCTTCGAGGACGACGCCCTGCGCAGGCTTCTTCGGATTCGCCTTGAGGTCGAGGACCTCGCTCTGCAGCTCGATCATCTCGAGGAGCTGCGGGATGTTCTCCCCGGTCATCGCGGACAGGTTCACGAAGATCGTGTCGCCGCCCCACTCTTCGGGCTGGAGCCCCTGCTCGACGAGCTCGCGCTTGACGCGCTCGGGCTCGGCGCCCGGCTTGTCGATCTTGTTCACGGCGACGATGATCGGCACCTTGGCGGCCTTCGCGTGCGCGATGGCCTCCTTGGTCTGGGGCATCACGCCGTCGTCGGCGGCGACGACGAGGACGACGATGTCCGTCGCGCCCGCGCCGCGAGCGCGCATCGCCGTGAAGGCCTCGTGGCCGGGCGTATCGAGGAACACGATCGTCCCACGATCCGTCTTCACCTTGTAGGCGCCGATGTGCTGGGTGATGCCGCCGGCCTCACCCGACGCGACGTTCGCCTTGCGGATCTTGTCGAGGAGGCTCGTCTTGCCATGGTCGACGTGACCCATGACGGTGACGACCGGCGGACGTTTCTCGACGCCCTCCTCGACCACGGCCGCGGTCGCCTCGACGACCTCGCCGCGCGCCTCTGCGATGTCCTGCTCCTCGGTCGTCGCGACGTCCTCGACTTCCCAGCCGAACTCGCCGGCGAGGATCTTCGCGGTGTCGGCGTCGAGGGTCGAGTTGATGTGCACGCCCGTCATCCCCATGGAGAGGAGCTTCATGAGGAGCTCCGTCGCCTTGAGGCTCAGCTTCGCGGCCATCGCACCGAGGGTGATGTTCTCCTCGATGCGGATGACCTTCTTGTCGGCGCTCATCTCCTTCGTGGAGACGTTCACCGGGCCCTTGCGCATGGGCGGGAAGCCGGGCCGACCGCGGCCCATCGGGCCTCCGCGGCCCATCGGGCCACGACCCATCTGCTGACCGGGGCGCATGCCGGGACGGCCTGCGCCGCCGCCTGCACGCGGATCGTACTGCACGCGGCGCGGCATCGCGCCGGTCGCGCCGCCGCCGATACCCGTCCGCTGCGCGCCGATCGGGGTCGGCATCGGGACACCGGGACGACCCGCCCAGTACTCGACGCCGGTCTTCGGCGGTCCAGAGGGGCGCTGCGCCTGGGCCGGCGGCTCCGGACGCGCGGGCGGCTCGGGCATCGTGATCTGCGGGGCAGGAGGAGGAGGCGTCGGCGCCGCG
>JALHPN010000155.1 GCA_022842465.1 Polyangiaceae bacterium
GCCGTCGTGCGCCCTGCGGGCGACGCGGGCACGGTGCGCCTCGCCGACGGCGGCGTCGCGGCCATCCCGACGATCCCGACGCTGACCTTCCCCGACGGCGGTGCGCCGCATCTCGCCGACGGCGGCGTGGCGCCGGTCCCCACCCCGGGGGGCATGACCCTTCCGACGGCGATCCCGGGCTTCGATGCCGGGGCGTGGAAGCCGCCGGCGGGCTTCCCGACGACGCTGCCGACCGCCCTGCCGAGCACGTTCCCGACGTGGCCCCCGCCCGCGCCGACGCCCGCGCCGAAGTGAGGACGTGCCTCCGAGGTGACGTTCGCGGCGCGAGACCCCGGTGCTAGCCTCCCTCGGTGGACTACCGCGACGAGCTCGAAGCCGCGCGGCGGCGCGCCGCCCAGCTCGAGGACCGCATCCGCGACCTCGAGGAAGAGAAGCGCTCGGCCACGCATCCGCCGCTCGGATCGCCGAGACCGCCGGCTCCGCCAGGCCCCGCGACGTCGGGCCTCCGGGTCTTCAAGCCGGCGGCGAAGGTCAACTTCGGGCTCGCGGGCGTCTTGGTGTTCGTGCTCTTCGGCTTCGGCATCTCGACGGGATGCACACGCGGCTGCCTCGCCGCGGAAGGAGACCTCGACGCGCTCGCCCTGGGCGCGCTGCGCGCATGCGCCCCGGCTCGCGCGCTCCTGGGCGACGACGTCGACTACAGCCTGGTCGGCTGCGCGAACCTCCGGAGCCGCTCGGGCGGTGATCCGCTCGTCGGGATGCACTCCAGCGCGTCCTGGCAGCTCCCTGTCGCTGGTTCGGCCGGACGCGGAAGCTTCGAGTTCTCGACGGTCTCGCCCCCGAACGCGAGCACGCGCTTCCTCGGCGGACGGCTCATCACGAAATCGGGCGTCATCGTCATCCCGCCCGACGGCGCGAGCTGCGTCGCGCCGCAGTGACACGCGGGACGCCACGGCCCGTTGCTCGGACGGCGAGGCCCAGCTGCCGCCGCGCGTTCCGCCATGCGCTCCGCGCGGGTAGACCCTGCGCCTCGAGGCCGGGCACGATCACGTGCTCCACGGTGTCGAAGAAGAGCTCCCGCGCGTCGCGACCGCTGCACAGACAGTAGACGACGCCTTCGGGCGGGGGCACGGACCCGACGGGCAGATGCGCGAGCTCGTGACGGACGAGGTGTGCCAAAGCCACCTCGAGGTATTCCCCGAGTCGCACGCGCGTCGCGGCATCCAGCGTCGGCCCCACGCGCTCGAGGAGCCGCCAGCCGAAGCGGGAGTGACCGACCTCGTCCGCCCAGATCGTCGTGAGCAGCGCGCGTAACTCCCCCTCGGGCATCTCGAACCGCTCCGCCCCGATGAGCGAGACGGCCACCGTCTCGCTGAGGCAGCACACGCTCAGCACGTTGCGAAGCGCCGCCTCGAGCGGCGTGGCCGCGTCGTCGTGGAGCGGGATCTCCTCCGGGACGTCGATCTCCGCGCGCGCTTCGCCGCCGAGCGCCTCCACGACCGCGCCGCAGAGCACGCCGTGCCGCCGCTCCTCCGCCGCGAACCCGGAGACCTCGGCGACGTCCGCCTGCGGCAGGCCCGCCGCCGCGAGCTGCGAGGACAGCGCCTCGAAGACGCGGGCCGAGCCGTGCTCGTTGATCATCCGACCGCGCCACGTCATGACGGCCGCCTCGCGGAGGTGCGCGATCTCGGGCACCGCCGGCCGCCTCGCGCGCGCCGCCTCACGCAGATCCAGCGTCGGCATCACGCGACTCCGCGAGCGCGGCGCGCCTTCGGTGCTCGCATCGGAGGCGGCACCGGCGGCCCCCACGGCGTGCACGCCATCGGCGACTCCGGGCCCGTGCTCTGACCGCCACCGAGGAGGTTGCAGCACTCCCAGCGGTGCTCGTTCGCCCCGTCGCGTGCCTCGAGGTCCTCGCGGCAGCAGTCCTTCACGCGCGCCGAGACGACCGGGACGGCCGAGGACTCCTCCCAGCGGTAATCACGGAAGTCGTCCCAGGACGGATCCGCGAAGGTCGACGCGAGGAGCACCTCGCAGCTCGGCGCCGGCGCCGCGCCCGCGTCCTTGCAGGCCCTCGCGGTCGTGCCGCCGACCTTCGGCTTCTTCTTCGCGGGGGTCCTCCCCTTCACGTCGTAGGCGTCCGACGCGGGATCCGCCTCGGCGGAGGAGGCGGCGTACGAGGCGTCGTCGAGGTCTCTGTCCGAGACACCTCCGCAGCCGACGAAGGTGACACCGAGAGCGAGCTTGGAGGCGGCGCGGAGCGCCGCGAAGCGGACGTCGTCGTTCATGCGAAAGGATGTAGCGCGACCGATCGTGCGCACCATTCGTATGATCACGAGAGAATCATGAGGCTATGCCTCATAATCATCGCCGCGTTGCTACGCGAGCGGCACGGCGATCATGTGCTCGGCGATGCGCTCGTAGATCGATCGCCGCGGATCATCGGTCCGGAACACCAGCCGGAACCAGTCTGGCTGCAGCTGAACGCGCGGGAACACCCGGACGAGGCGCTTCTTCGCGAGATCCTCCCGGACGAGATACTCCGGCAAGACGGCGACCCCGACGCCGGCCACCGCCCGCGTCCGGATGGCCTCGATCGTCCCGAGCCGCAGCACCGCCCCGAACCGCAGGCGGTTCCCGACCGCGGGAGGCTCCTTGTCCTTTGCGCCCCGGCCGCCTGGCGCATCGCGGAAGTACCGGAAGAGCGGCAGGCTCGGATCGATGTCGAGGAGCGTGTGCGCCTCTGCGTGCTCCGCCCGCGCGAGGGGCTTCGCGGCGAGGAGCCTCCTCGCGCCGACGAAGACGTAGTCCTCGCGGTGGAGCGGCACCGAGTCGAGCTTCGGGTCGGTGAGCGGCGTCGAGGTGACGGCGCAGTCGATCTCCATCGTCCGAACGCGGAGGAGGAGATCCGACCCCGACCCGAAGTAGAGGTGGAGGCGGAGCCACGGGTGCTCCTTCGCGAGCGGGTCGAGCTGCGGGAGGATCCACGAGTGGCCGAGCTCGTGGCGCGTACCGAGCACGACGTCGACGGGCGAGAGGCCTCGCTCGCCCGCGGCCGCGACGCGCACGCACTCGGCCGCCGCGAGGAGCGTCCGCTCGGCGACCGGGAGGAGCGCGAGCCCCGCCTCCGTGAGCTGCACGCTCCGCGTGGTGCGGTGGAAGAGCGGCACCCCGAGCTGCTCCTCCAGCTGCTTGATGCGCTGCCCGAACGCGGCCGGCGTGAGCGCGACCGAGCGCGCCGCGGAGCGGAAGTGAAGGAGCTTCGCGGCGGCAGCGAAGCAGCGGAGCGAGTCGATGGCGGGGAGCACGACGCCTCTTCAGCCTAATACACCTCGCGAGCGCCCGAGCGGGCTCGCGTCGAGACGGGGTCGTGACTAGACTGCGCCCCGGATGTCGAACGAGGAACGCGGCAAGCCGGGCGCAGTCGCGCCCGACGAGGGCCTCGCCGAAGGGCGGAGGCCGGACGCCGCGCCGTCCTCGCGGTTCGGGCGTCTCGCGCGGCTCGCGGCCCTCGCCCCGCGGACGCTGCCGATGGCGACGGAGGCCGTGCGGCGCGCCGCGTTCGGCAAGCGTGACGACGCGGAGGCCGAGCGCGAAGCGCAGCGGAAGCTCCTCGCGAACGCGAAGAAGACCGCCGACGCGATGCTCAAGACGCTCGGCGAGATGAAGGGCCTCCCGCTCAAGCTCGGGCAGATGGCGTCGTACATCGACGGGCTCGCGCCTCCCGGGTACGAGGAGAAGTTCCAGGAGGTCCTGAAGAAGCTCCAGGCGAAGGCGCCGCCGCTCTCGCGCGAGGCGGCGGACGGCGTCCTCCGCAAGGAGCTCGGGCCGCCCGAGGAGGTCTTCGCCACCTTCGATCCGGATCCGTTCGCCGCCGCGAGCATCGGCCAGGTGCACCGCGCGACCACGAAGACGGGCGACGCCGTCGCGGTGAAGGTCCAGTACCCAGGGATCGACAAGGCGATCGAGAACGATCTGAAGAGCTTCGCGCTCCTCGAGGCGATGGTGGCGCCGCTCGCGCGCAAGTACCACTCGAAGGAGGCGCTCGACGAGATCCGGAGCGTCTTCCTCGCCGAGCTCGACTACCGGCGCGAGGCGGACAACACGGAGATCTTCCGGCGCATCCACGCGGGCGATCCGGACATCCTCGTGCCGCGGGTCTGGGACGGCCTCTCCGGGCGACGCGTGCTCACGACCGAGCTCGTCGGCGGCCAGGACTACGCCACGTTCTGCGCGAACGCGTCCCAGGAGGAGCGGAACAAGACGAGCGCGACGGTCTGGCGCTTCATGTTCCGCGCGCTCTTCAAGCACGGCGTGCTCTACGCCGACCCCCATCCGGGCAACTACCGCTTCCTCGGCGACGGGAAGGTCGCCTTCCTCGACTACGGATGCGTGAAGGTGATGCCGCCCGATCTCCTCGCCGGGACGAAGCGCTACATCGTCGCGGCGATGGACGAGGACTGGCCCGCGTTCGAGAAGGCCTGCGTCGAGGTGCTCGGCTACGATCCGACCGACACGGAGGCGTACGAGCTCTTCATCTCGTACACGAAGCTCGTCCTTGGTCCCCTCGTGACGAAGGGCACGTACAAGCACACCCACGCGATCGCTCGCGAGTCGGTCGCGTACCTCGTACGCGGCAGCAAGAAGCTGATGAAGCCGAAGGAGGGCGAGCTCCTTCCCTCGATCCCGAAGCCGATCCACATGCCGCAGGACCACACGTTCATGAACCGCCTCCAGTGGGGGCTCGCGAGCGTGATGGCCGGCCTCGGCGGCGAAGGGTGCTGGCGCGACCTGACCGAGCCCTGGGTCCGCGGACCGCACGAACCGATCCCGACGTGAGCGCGGCGAAGAAGAAGCCGACTCGAGGTACACCGCTCGTGATGCTCCGCGCGCACGGCGACCGCGAGGCCACGAACCTCCTCGTCCACGGCGACAACCTGGCGGCCCTCGAGGCCGTCCGTGCCCAAGGCGTCCGCTTCCGGTGCGCGTACCTCGATCCGCCCTACAACACGGGCCGCAACTTCGAGGAGTACGACGACACGCTCGGCGATCACCGCTGGACGTCGATGATGCATCCGAGGCTCGAGGCGGTGCACGCGCTGCTCGAGGACGACGGGATGATCGCCGTCGAAATCGACGACACCCAGCTCTCCTCGCTCCTCGTCCTGCTCGACCGCGTATTCGGCGCGGAGAATCGGATCAGCATCGTCACCGTCGTGCGGAGCGCGCCGACGGGTCACAAGGCGAAGAACCGAGGGCCCGTGCACGTCAGTGATTTCCTCCTCCTCTACGCCAAGGATCGGAGAGCGTGGCGGTACCGCGCGCAGCATCGGGCGCGGACGGGCTTCGACGAGGCCTACTCGACGTGGCTCGAGAACCCGGACGACCCGCCGTCGCGCTTTCGCTTCCGCCCGCTCCGTAGCGTCGTTGCGCGAGCGCTGGGGCACGCCTCCACCCGCGAGGCGTCACGCGCCATCGGCAAGGAGGCGATGGACCGCGCCGTCGCCGAGCACGCGCTCCGCCACCCGCGCCACGTCGTCCGCTTCGCGCAGCCGAGGTACGAGGCGATCTCGAAGAAGGCCCAGCGCCTCGTCGATCGATCGAAGGCGAGCCCGGAGCGCGTCTTCGTGCTCGATCGCGCGCCGCTCACGCCGCTCGTCCTCCGCGGCGGCAACCGCATGCTCACGCTCGCGTCGAAGGTGCGCGACGTGAACGGACAGCCGGCGCTCGTGGAGCCGATCACGAACGTCTGGGACGACGTCCCCTTCCAGGGCATCGCGCGCGAGGGCGGCGTCGTCTTCGCGCGCAACAAGAAGCCGGAGAAGCTCGTCGCGCGCGTCGTCGCCATGGCGACGGACCCAGGGGACTGGGTGCTCGACCCGTTCCTCGGCAGCGGAACGACGGCGGCCGTGGCGCACAAGCTCGGTCGCCGCTGGGTCGGGATCGAGCTCGGCGATCACGTGCTGTCGCTCGCCGAGCCGCGTCTCGCGCGCGTCGTCCGCGGCGAGGATGCCACCGGCATCGCCTACGACCGTGGGGAAGCCCCCAACGGCTTCCGCGTCGCGCGCGTGGACCTGCCGCGGACGCGCGCTCCGCGGTAGGATGCGCGCGGTGAGACGGGTCTCCTTCCTCTTCGCGACCGTGGCCGCAGCCGCCGCGCTCGTCGCGAGCTGCGCCCGCAAGACGACCGACGCGCCCGGCGCCGCGGTCGCGACGGGGGACGGCGGGGCCTCCGTCGCGACCTCCGCCGACAGCGCCGCGCCCGAGACGGTGAGCCCGGAGGGCGGCATCCGCGCCGAGCTGGGCGAGCTCTCGGGCGGCGCCCTCCCCTTCCCCGACGCGATCCGCAGAGGCCGCTGGGAGGAGGCCGAGGCGACGATCGCGAAGCTCTCCCGCGAGGAGCAGGCGCGCCCCGAGGTCCGCTATGCGCGAGCCCGGGTCGCCGTCGCGCGCGGCGCCCACGCGGTCGTCCTCTCCACGGTCGAGAAGCTCGAGGACGATCTCCCCCTCCTCCGAGACTCCATCCTCGCGATGCGGGCGGACGCGATGGCGAAGGTCGGCCCGTTCGACAAGGCCGCCGAGCTCCTCGCCGCACGCGGCACCGCGGCCGGGGCGCTCGCGTCCGCCGAGGCGTGGCTCGCCGCGAACGACACGGCACGAGCCCGCGCGATGTGCGACCGGGTCCTCGCCGACGCGAAGCGCACGAGGCCAGAGGAGGAGCGCGCGCGTCACCTCCGCATGCCGATCGTGCGCGACAAGGAGGGGGACCCCGCCGCGCTCGGCGATGCGCGGTGGCTCGCCGTACACGCGCTCGAGGAAGAGCGTGCACGCGCCGGCGTCGCGCTCCTCGAACAGAACAGGAAGCCGCTCACCGGCGACGAGCTCTTCGAGCGTGCCAAGACGTTGTCGGCCGCCGGCCGTGTCGACGACGCGCTCAAGGTCCTCGAGCGCGCCGAGCGCGCCAAGGGGCCGCCGGCGGCGGGCGATCTCTGCCGCGCCCGCGCCGAGGCCTTCTTCCGCGCGACGGCACGGAACCGCTACCCGGAGGCCGCCGCCGCGTACAAGGCCTGCGCCGCGATGGGCGGGCCCCGCGCGGCCGAGGACATGTTCCTCTCGGGTCGCTCCCATTCGCGCGGCGATCGCGACGCGGACGCGGTCACCGAGTGGCGCTTGCTCCTCGCCCGCTACCCGAAGTCGCCCTTCGTGGAGGACGCCGAGTTCCACATCGCGCGCACCCACGCGCTGAACGGACGCTGGCGAGAAGCGGCGCAGGCCTTCGACGACTACAAGAAGAAGTTTCCGCACGGCAAGGAGCGCCGCGAGGCGGAGCGTTACCGCGCGATCGCGCATCTCCTCGCGAAGGATCACAAGATCGCCCGGAAGCTCCTCGAGGAGCTCTCGGGCTCGGCGGAGGACGCGGTCGCGCAGGCGCGCTGGATCAACCTCGCCGCGCTCGCGGCGCTCCGCGACGGCGACCGCATCCATGCGCTCGGCCGGTGGTCGGAGGTCGCGCGAAGTCGGCCGCTCAGCTGGCCCGCGCTCGTCGCCCGCGCGCGCCTCACGCAGGCGAACGCGCCGCTCCCGCTCACGATCGAGCCCGCCGAGACGGGCTCCGCCCCCGAGCCGCTCCCGCCCGTGGAGCTCCCCGCGCCCGCGTCGATGCTCCGCCGCATCGGTCTCGACGCGGAGGCCGAGGAGGCGCTCCGCGCGCGCGAGGGCGTCGTCACGAACCGGACCGCCGGGCGGGGAACGGAGGCGCTCTGCGCGGCGTACGCGGATCTCGAGCGCGGAAAGCGGCGCTTCCAGCTCTCGCACCAGCTGCCGGGGGCCCTCCTCACGACGGCGCCGGGCCCGAAGAACCGGTGGGCCTGGGAGTGCGCCTTCCCGAGGCCCCACAAGAGCGCCGTCCGCGAGAGCGCGACGGCGAAGGTGCCTGCCGACCTCGTCTGGGCGGTGATGCGTCAGGAGAGCGGGTTCGATCCCGAGGTCGTGTCCCCCGCGCGCGCCGTCGGCCTCATGCAGCTCCTCCCCGAGACGGCCCGCGCGACCGCGACCGCACACGCGGTGAAGCACGAGGACGCGCTCCTCACGCTGCCGGCGCAGAACGTGAAGCTCGGCGCGCTCTACCTCGAGGAGCTGTCCGGAAAGCTCGGGGACCGCGAGCCGCTCGCGGTCGCCGCGTACAACGCCGGGCCGGAGGCGATCACGCGCTGGGTCGCGCGGATGAAGGCCGAGACGATCGACGTGTTCGTGGAGCTCGTCCCGTTCCTCGAGACCCGCGGCTACGTCGTTCGCGTGATGGGGAACCTCGCGCGCTACGGCTACCTCGAGCGCGCGGAGGCCGGCGTGCCGAAGGTCGTCCTCGAGCTGCCGACCGTCCACGAAGACGCGCGCTGAGCCGCGGGGAGCCGAGCGGGAAGCGCTGCGATCACGCGCTCTGCGGCGACGACCCCGTCTTCGTGGAAGCCGTGACCGGCCCACGCGCCGCAGAAGGAGACCGCGCCCCCGTCGAGCGACGCGAGGCGCCGCTGCGCGCTGACGGCTTCCGCATCGAAGATCGGATGGGCATAGGAGAACGTGCGGAGCACCTTCTCCGGGCGGATCGGCGCGTCGCCGAGGGTGAGGAGGAGCTCACGGCGGGTCGCGACCGGCTGGACGCGGTTCAGGAGGTAGGTGATGCGGAGGACTCCCCGCCGTCGCACGGTGTTCCAGCTCGCGCGGAGCCGGGGATCGGGGTGGAGCAGCGACGTGTCCTCGTGGAGCGTCACCGTCGTCGGGTGGTACCGGAAGGCACCGAGCAGGGCGCGCTCCTCGCGCGTCGGCGCCGCGAGGAGCGCGAGCGACGTGTCGGCATGCGTGGCGAGGACGGCGTGATCGAAGGACGCCTCGCCCGAGGACGAGCGGACGATGACGCGGCCGCCTGGGCGGCGCTCGATGCGGCTCACCTTCTCCCCGAGCCGCAGCGTGCCGCCGAACGTCCGGGCGAACGCGTCGACGTAGACGCGGCTCCCTCCGCGGAACGTGCGCCACGCGGCGCCGCTCCGCCCCGCGAGGAGCCCGTGGTTCTCGAAGAACGCGAGGATCGCCCGCGCGGGGTAGAGGAGCACGTGCTCGTCGGGCAGAGACCAGATCGCCGCCGTGAGCGGGACGACGAAGTGATCGCGGAACGCCGCCGAGTATGGCTCCAGGTACGCGCCGAGCGTCGTGGCTTCGTCGATGCGATCGGCCCGAACGTCGGCGCGCGCGCGTCTCCGGAAGGCGGCGAGGTCGAGGAAGATGCGCCAGAAGGCGGGGCGGAGGAGGTTCTCCTTCTGACAGAAGACCCCGCCCAGACCGCGGAGGAGCGCGTACCGCATGTCGCGGTCGTCATCCACGAACGAGGCTGACATGTCCGCGGCGCACGTCTCGTCCTCCACCCCGAGCTCGCGGAGGAGCGCGACGAAGCGTGGATAGTGCAAGCGGTTGTAGACGAGGAAGGCGGTGTCGACCGCGATCGGCCCCGAAGGATCGTCGACGACCACGGTGTTCGCATGGCCGCCGAGGACGGCCGCCGACTCGTAGAGCGTGACGTCGGCCCGGAGGTCACGGGCGGCGCGGAGGGCCGCCGTCATCCCGCTGATCCCGCCCCCGACGACCGCGATCCGGGTCACGACGCTCTCGCCGGCGGGCGCGGCGCGCCCTGCTTCGTCAGGACGAGCTGCCAGAGCTGGTAGGTGCGCGACCGGAACCCGCCCGCGAAGGCGAGGAGGTAGAGCTCCCACATGCGCTTGAAGCGCTCGTCGTAGGCATGACGGAGAGACGGCCACGCCGCCTGGAAGCGATCGTTCCACGCGAGGAGCGTGCGGTCGTAGTCCGGGCCGAAGTTGTGGAGGTCCTCGAGCACGAGCTTGCCCTCCATCGCGGCGCCGAGCTGCGCGATCGACGGGAGCATGCCGTTCGGGAAGATGTACCGGTCGATCCACGGATCGCCCCGGTGGCGCGTCACGTTCGAGCCGACGGTGTGGACGAGGGCGGACCCCGTCGGGAGGAGCGCGTCGGAGACGACCTGCATGAAGGTGCCGAAGTTGCGGTAGCCGACGGCCTCGAGCATGCCGATCGACACCACGCGGTCGAACCGGACGCCCGCCTTCGGGATCGCCCGGTAGTCGTCGAGGACGAGCGTGACCGGGAGGCCCTCGCAGCGCTCCCGCGCGATCTCCATCTGGCCGCGCGAGACGGAGTAGCCGACGCACTCGACGCCGTACGTCTCCGCCGCGTAGGCCATGAACGAGCCGAAGCCGCAGCCGATGTCGAGGACCCGCATGCCCTTCTCGAGGCCGAGCTTCCGGCAGACGAGATCCATCTTCGCGACCTGCGCCTCCTCGAGCGTCGTCGCGTCCTTCCAGTAGCCGCAGGTGTAGACCATCCGCTCGTCGAGCATGGCGCGGAAGAGATCGTTTCCCGCGTCGTAGTGCGCCTCCGCGACCTGGAAGGCGCGCGCGCGCGACTGGAGGTTCGTCACCCGAGCGAGGAGGCTCCTCACCACGGTGTTCGCAGAGACGGGGTCTCGCCGGAGCTCGGCGCGGAAGACGCGCAGCAGGAGCTCGTCGAGCTTCGGTGCGCTCCAGAGACCGTCCATGTACGCCTCGCCGAAGCCGAGGCTCCCCCGGAGGAGCTCGCGGTACGCACGCCGATCGTGGACGTGGACGTCCCACGGGGCGCTCCCCCCTACCTCCACGCCGGCGCGCGAGAGCTGCTCACGGACGATGCGCTCCTCCGCCTCGAAGCGACGGTCGCCCGAGGCGAGCTCGGAGCGCGTGGTGACGAGGGACGTGGCGGGATGCGGTGCGTGGATGGCCATGGCGAATGTCCGTTGGGGGGAGGTGTCAGGATCCGGAGCGAGCGCGGAGGATGCGTTCCATCGCGCGGAGGTAGAGCGGCGGTACGAAGGCGTAGAGCGCCATCAGGGGGATGCCGTGCGGGATGAACGCCTTCGCGTGACGGAGCGCGAGGCGATCGTGACCGTGCGCGGGACGCTCGTGGTGGTGGCAGTGCCGGCCCGCGTTGAAGATGAACCAGTTGACGACCTTGTTGTCCGACTCCCACGTGAGGTCGGTCATCCTCGCCTTCGACTCCCCGTCGTCGTCACGCACGAGGCCGTAGTGCGAGATGTAATTGAAGAGCTCCTTGAACGAGATCGTGAGGAGCGACGTGACGAGCCACAGGACGACGCCGCGCGCGCCGGTCGTCCACGCGAGGAGAACGACGATCGCCGTGCTCGCGACGACCGAGCGGAGGACGCCGTTCGCGAGCGTCCACGGCGAGCGGCCCCGCCTCCGCAGTCGTTCGCGCTCGAGCCGGACCCCGCCGCGAAACCCGTCGACCATCGCGCGGAGGATGAAGGCGTAGATCGACTCGCCACGACGAGCGGTGCTCCAGTCGCCGCGTCGCCCCGCGTTCACGTGATGGCCCGCGAGGTGCGACGCCGCGAAATGGGCGTATCCCGCCGTTCCGTAGACGGCCTCGCCGAGGAACACGTCCACGAAACCGCGACGGTGGAAGAGCTCGTGCCCTGCGAGGCCGCCGACGCTGCCGCCCATGGCCGCGAGTGACAGGCACGCCCCGAGGGTCTCGACCGGATCGAGCCCGGAGGCCATGCGCGCCACGACGTAGGGGACGAGGACGAGGTGGAGGACGGCGTACGCCCGGAGCTGGCCGACCGGCGCGACGCGGAGGAGGCGCGGGTCTTCGTGGCCGACGGGCTCCCGGAGGCCCAGCGGGGAGAGGTGGAGGACGAGCTCGACGACGCCGAGGACGACGAAGACCACGAACGCGCCGGCGAACGCCGCCGCGCCGCCGATCTCGACCCCCAGGGCGACGACGACCGGGAGCAGGATCGCGAGCGCACGCACCGTCACCGCGAGGACGGCCTCGAACCCCCGGAGGGCCTCCGCTCGCAGCGAGACGGGGCTCGGGAGCGCCCCCGCCGGCGTCGGGACGCGGAGCGGAGCGAGGAGAGCGCGGCAGAGCGAGGCGACGGCGCCGGTACGCGTCGTGAGGTGATAGGGGAGCGCATGCTTCGCCGCGAGGGCGCGCACATCCGCGGCGATGCGGGCGTAGCGGAAGCTCGGCATCGTCGGAAACAGGTGGTGCTCGACGTGGAGGTCGAGGCCGCCCGAGATCCAGCGCCAGACCGGTCCGGCGGCGACGTTCTGCGTGCGCTCGAAGACGGACCGCGCGTAGCTCGTCGGCGTCGCGGTGCTGATGGGCATGTGGAAATGATTGAGCCCCGCCATGAACGCGAGGATCGACCCCGCCACCCATGGCGCGACGACGAGAGGAAGCGCGTGCGCGTGATGGGCGAGGACGACGAGGAAGGACCAGCGCACGGCGACGGCGAGCACGACGAGCCACTGGCGCCGGCGGACGGCGTACGCGACCGCCTCCACGAGGAGCGCCGGGCCCGCCGCGGGGACGACGAGGAGAAACCACTGCGCGAGGCGGAGGTGACGGAAGAGGGGGTGCTGCGATGCGGCCGAGTGGAGGTCCCACGTGAGCGGCCCCGTCCGAAGCGCCTGATCCACGCCGACGACGTTCGTGAAGCCGTGGTGACGCCGATGGACGCCGTAGTGGTAGCCCTCTTGCGGCATCCCGAGGACGAGGATGCCGAGCGCTTCGATCACCCTTCGCGCGCGGCGCTCGTCGGCGAAGACGGCGTCGTGTCCGGCGTCGTGGATCCACCAGACGACGTCGATCGTCCCGGCGAGCACGAGCGCGAACGCGACGGGGAGAGCGCCCGGGATACGGAGCGCGGCGACCGCGACGGCGAAGAGCGCGACCCAGCGGACGACGTCGAGCACGAGCCGGCTGCGCGGGTAGTCGAAGAGCCCCTCCTCGCGGTAGCGGCGCGCGAGGGCGAGGACGTCGCGGTCGAGCGGCTCGCGCGTCGCGGTATCGAAGCGCCCGATCCGGAGCGACGCCAGCATGCGACCGACGACGCGCGACTTTCCGTGCGCGTTCCGCAGCGCGAGCGTGGCATCGGTGCCCGCGAGCTCCGCGAGGAAGGCGCCGCCGGGGTGGCGCCGATCGAAGCGCTCGAGGTCGAGGACGTCGTCGCCGACGACGACGTGGCCGCGGGCGCGGACCTCTTCGAGGGTGAAGACGCGGTCTCCGGTCCGCGCGGCGACGACGCGGATGCGGCCGGACGAGCGGCGGGCCCGCACGGGCGGAGCGCCGAGCGGGGCGGACACCGGGAGGTGGGTCGACGAGAGCACGGTCTTGCCCGGTACAAGGACCGGACCGACCGAGCGCACGAAGGAAATCCGCGTCGCGGAGGCCCCGCGAGATCGGGGCCGCGGGCCGCTCGACCATGCTGGCGGATGCGTGGGCGAGAGGCGGCGCTCCGGGTCTCCATCTCGTCTCGCGCGGACGTCGTCCGGCGAGCAACCCGCGAATCCCCGCAGAGAGCAGGGGCGATCGAAGCGATCGTGAGCGTTCGGATCGTGGAGGATCCACGAAGGGCTCCTCTAGCCTCGAACGCGAGGGATGAAGGAGGAGACGATGCGGCTTCGTTTGCGCTACGGCGTGGGTCTCTGCGTTGTCGGGCTCGTGGCGTGCGGTGGAGCCGACGCCTCCCCGGAGGAGGAGCGCGCGCTCGAAGGGACGACGCCGGCCTTCGAGAGCGCGGAGGCGGATCGGCCCGCGACGGGCGCGACTCCCGTCGCCGCGCCGGCGCCTGCGCCGATCGCCGCGCCCGAGACGGACATCGAGAAGGAGAAGGCCTGGGCCGAGGCTCGCGGCGTGACGTTCGAGCCCGGCAAGGTCACCGTCGTCGCGAAGCGGCGCGGGGCCGACGCTCGCAGCGAGCAGTACGACGACGAGATCCTCGTGTTCCGCGCGGACGGCGCGCTCGAGCGCTTCGTCGCGACGACGAAGCCAGCCCAGATGCCCACCCCGGGGAGCTCGGTCGTGCCGGACGTGAACGGCGACGGTCGCAAGGATCTCGGCGTCGCGCGGCCGGGCATCTACGTCGCGAAGGGCAACGAGTGGTTCGGGCTCGAGGGCTACGAGCGCCGCGCCTTCCGCATCCAGACGAAGGACGGGAGCGGCTACCTCCCCGCGTGGCGTGACACGAGCGGCGACGGGGTCTTCTCCGCGAAGGAGAAGCAGGAGGCCGAGAGCAAGAACTACCGGATCTCCGGCGTCCTCATCCACTACGGCTTCGCGCCCGGCGGCACGACGCTCGGCAAGGCCACGTACGTGGGACCGTGGTCCGTCGGCTGCCAGAACGTGCCCTACGGCGACCTCGATCGCTTCGTGGCGGCCGTCGGCGGCGCCGCCGCGACGTTCACGTACGCGATCCTCCAGGACTAGCTCGAGGGCGTC
Organism: Polyangiaceae bacterium; assembly: GCA_022842465.1. Classification (GTDB taxonomy): domain Bacteria; phylum Myxococcota_A; class Polyangia; order Polyangiales; family Polyangiaceae; genus Labilithrix. The sequence continues at coordinate 14,365 of JALHPN010000155.1, forward strand.
TACGACCCCACGGGCCGAGCGATGCGGGCTGGCCGCGAACGCGCGCCTTCCCCGGCCCCGTGAGCGTTCTATGCTCGTCGCGTGCTCGGTTTCCTGAAGCGTCGACGCCACAAGGCGATCCGCAGCCGTCCCTTTCCCGCCGAGTGGCGCGCCATCGTCGCCCGAGCGGTGCACCTCTATCCCCTCCTCGACGAGGACGACCGGCGCGAGCTCGAAGGAGACGTGCAGGTGTTCCTCGAGGAGAAGACGTTCGAGGGCGGAGGCGGGCTCGTCATCACGGACGAGATCCGCGTCACGATCGCCGCGCAGGCGTGCCTCCTCGTCCTTCATCGAGACACGGAGATCTACCCCGATCTCGACACGGTCGTGGTCTACCCGGGCGCCTACGCGGCGAACGTGATCCGCCGCGACGGTCCCGTCGTCATCGAAGGACGCGAGGAGAGGCTCGGCGAGTCGTGGTCACGCGGCCTCGTCGTCCTCGGCTGGGACCAGGTCTCGCACGACGTCCGCGCGTCGGGGACGGGGCACAACGTCGTCCTCCACGAGTTCGCGCACCAGCTCGACGCCGAGGACGGCGACGTCGACGGCGCCCCTCCTCTCCCCTCCGGCGCCCGCTACCGGAACTGGGCGGCGGTCCTCGGCGCGGAGTACGCGGAGCTCGAGGCGAAGCTCGACGCGGGGCGACCGACGGACATCGATCCGTACGCCGCGACGAATCCGGGCGAGTTCTTCGCCGTCGTCACGGAGGCCTTCTTCGAGCGACCGCTCGCTCTCCGTGCGCGCCACCCCGCGCTCTATGACGAGCTCGCCGCGTTCTACCGCCTCGACCCCGCGACCCTCGTGTCCGGCGCGCGAGGCGCGACCACTGCCCGAGGGATCAAGGCGCCTTCGTGACCCCTTCGGGGCCGAACGCGACCGAGAACGGGATCCGCCCGTCGCGTGACGCCCGCGGCGCGCTGTCGGCGTGGAGGACGAGCTCTTCCTCCGGCGCCGCGGCGTCGCCGCCCCGAAGAGGCGGCAGGATCTGCGCGACCAGCGGGCGCACCGGCTTCAGTCGGAGGAGCGCGTAGAGGCGCATCGACGGGACGCTCCCGTCGACGCTCCCGCCGCAGGCGACACGCGGCGCGCTCGCGACCTTCGCGACGCACGCCTCCACGTCTCGCTCCGCGACGTCGATCTTCGCCCGCAGCGTCGAGCCGAGGTCGTGACTCGCCTTGGCGAGCGCTCGCTCGAGCGACGCCGTGACCCACATCGGCGCGCCGGAGCCCTCGAGCTGCCAGTAGAACCGGATCGCGTCGCGCCCGAGCGCCACCTCGTCGTGCACCACGCCGCGGTACATGCTTCGGTACGCTCCCGCGGCGGACGCCGCGTCGATGGCGACGACCGTGACGTCCTCGGGGCGGAGCACGGGCGCGCCGGTGGGCTTCTTCCCGGCGAGCACGTCGGTCACCGCCCTGCCTAGCTCGGCGGCCCGCTTCGCGCGCGTCGCTGCCCCGGGCGGCTCGAACGTGTCCGCGCTCGTGTTCACGACCGCGACCCGCCCGTCTCGCGCGTAGACGAGCGCGTCGACGCGCCCCTCGACCGTCGCGACGCGAGGCGCCCCCACGGCCGCGTCGAGCGCCGCGTACCACCCGTCGATGGCGGCCCGACGTGGGCTCCGGGAGGCCTGGTCGGCCGGCGACAGGCCGTCGTCCGCGGGCGAGACATGGCGAACCGTCGGCGTCGGAGCGGTGGAGGACGACGCGACGGGCGCTCCGGACCGAGCCCCAGGCGCCGCCCCTCCGCCGCCCGCGTCGGACGGCGCGGGCGACTTGCGACAGGCAGCGACCGCGAGAAACAAGAGGCAGAGGCGCGCACGTCCCATGGAGGCTCTTCTACTACGCGCGCACGCTGGCGGACGAGACGAGACGAGACCGCCCGGGGCCGGGGATCGGCGCCCCCGCGCCCTTGAGTCCGCACGTCGCGCAAGTCCGCGGCACTCCTCGCGGCCGGGCACGAGCTCGGCGGGCACGAACGCTGCTCCCTCGAGCTCCACCATGAAGCTCCGAACCTTCGCCCTCGCGCTCCTGGCCGTCGTCCCGGCCGTCGCCTGCTCGTCCGTCGTCGAGGACGACGTCGGAAGCGGAGAGGAGGCGGTGACCACCTACGCCACGATCAAGCCCACGTGGAAGGGGCCCGCGCCCGGCTCGACGCACAAAGATCTCGACGCGCGCGGGGTCCTCGAGGGGTGGCGGAAGGTGGAGGCGCTCTACACGCAGCGCGAGCTCAAGACCTTCGACAGCGCGGGGCGCGTACGGACGCCGGGCGCGAGCTTCAACTACCCGAACGGCCTCCAGGAGGCCTCGATGTGCCTCCAGAACCCGGTCCCGTGGTGGTCTGACCTCCTCATCCACTTCTACTGCTGGCACCCGTCGTACGCGCAGGTGACGAACAACGTGCGCGGGTGCTTCAGCTACGTCACGAGGCAGGAGCAGGGGCCGCCGCCGATCGCGGGCCAGCCGATCGACCCGAGCTACCAGCAGCGGATGCTCTTCTACCCGGAGGTCTACGACTACTGCCTCTTCCAGCCCTACGACCTGGCGAAGCAACAGGTCACGGGGCAGCCCGCGCCCGTGTTCGACTCCGCCGAGATCGACAAGAACAAGCAGCGTCGCAACGGCGCCGGCAAGGTCGGCGTCATGAAGTGGACCGACGACAACATGGCCGACGCGTTCAAGCACGTCATGTTCACGTGGTACCAGCCGATGACCTACGACATGGAGCAGCAGCAGGACGTCGTCAACGCGTTCTACGGCGTCGACCTGAAGGGCAAGAAGTCGTACACGGCCGCCGACGCGGAGCAGGTGCAGAGCTGCAAGAACAAGCGGCCGCTCCGCGCGGGCGATCCGTACGACGGTACGCACTGCTCCACGACGAAGCAGATCCAGCTCGTGCCCTCGCAGAACCTCGCCGAGGCGCTGAAGTACATGCAGGAGCAGGTCGAGACGCAGCCGTACCAGCCGTCGCGCCTCTGATCGCGCCCGGGTCAGGGCAGCTTCGCGGCGACGAGGCGCTGCCAGAGCTCCTCGTCGAAGGGAGTGCCCGCCGCGCCGTTCGATCCGGCGGACTTGCCTTGGCGAACGACGACGAGCTTCGCGCTGCGCGAGACGTAGATCTTCTGATCGCCCGCGCCGAGCGCCGCGACGAGATCGGTCGGCCCGCTCGGGACGAGGGGGCCGGCCTTCGGGCTCGACGGCGGGTAGACGACGGTGGACTGCCCGTTCAGCCAGAAGAGGAAGCCGTAGCTCGGGTTCAGCGCTTGCGAAGGCGCGAGCGCCGTCCCGAGGTAGCTGCTCGGGACGACCGCGGCGCCGCTCCAGGCTCCGTCCGACATCACGAGGAGCCCGACACGCGCCATGTCGCGCGCGTTCATCTCGAGCGCGCTGATCGGCTGGCCCTTGCCGTCCTTCTGGAACGGCCTCTTCGTCCAGCCCGAGGTCCCCACCCCGATGCCGTCGAAGAGGTAGCTCCGGGTGAGATCCTGCAGGCTCTTGGCGGTCGCTTTCTCGAGGACGGCCTCGAGGCAATGGTAGGCGTTCGTGTTGTAGAGCCAGGTCGACCCGGGCGCGGCGACGCGGAGGAGCTCGTCGTCGAGGCCGCTCGTCATCGTGAGGAGGTGACGGACGGTGATCGGCGCTTCCTCGGCGGCGCTCGCGTTGGACCAGCCCGGGCCCGCCACGGACGTGACCGTGTCGTCGATCCCGAAGAGGCCCTTCGACAGGGCAGCGCCGACGAGGAGCGAGACGACGCTCTTCTGCGCGGAGGCGACGTCACGCAGCGTGGACGCGTCGACGCCCCAGTACTGCTCGACGAGCAAGCGGCCGTCGTGGAGGACGACGAAGGACGTCGAGCTCTTCGACTGGACGAAGGAGACGACGTCGGCGAGCTTGGCGGCGTCGTAGCCCGCGGCCGCAGCGTCGACGGTCTCCCAGGCTCCCGAGGCAGGAGGGAAATGGGTTCCGCGCTCCGGGGCGACGGACCCCGACGAGGACGCCGACGGCGGTGACGGCGGCGCGGGCGGAGAGGTCGACGGCGCTGCGGCCGCTTCGGACTGGCCTTCCGGAACGGTCGCCTCGGAGGCGCCGCTGCAGGCGGCGAGGAGCGGCGCGACGACGAGCAGGACCGGAAGGAACGGGCGCATGCTCCCCGTGGAGCAACGGGCGGACCACACGCTTTCTTCGGCGAATTGCCGGGATTTCGTGCCTCCGACCCTGGACGTCGTCGCGTCCAGGGGAACGCCCGCGCCTCCGGGGCGTGGTCCGGTCACGTCGAAGGCGCGCCAGATCGGACTTCCCCGATCACGATCTCCGTTCGCGCGTCTCGTCCGAATCTCCCTCGGATTTGCGGGGGATTGCGTACATCGACGGGCACAGGTTCACTCGAACTTCTTCACCGGCACGCCTTCGAACCGGCCCTTCACGACGAGGGGTCCCGAGAGCGCGTCGACCTCGCGGCAGGTGATCGTCACGTCGAGAGCACCCGTCGCCTTCGCGCCGGCCTTCGGAACGGCTTCGAACGTCACCGAGCCCGAGGTGCTGCACGAGTTCGACACGTTCTGCGTGTCCTTCGACCCCTTCGCGAGCTGCAAGAAGGCGCCGCTCATCCCGACGCCTTCGATCTTCGCAGGCTTCCCCTTGGTCACCGCCCCGTTGACGTTCAGCCAGAGCTGGTTGTAGCCGTCCTTCATCGGCTGCTCGAAGCGCAGGCTCACGCCGTCCTTGTCCGTGTACACCTTGCTCTCCGTGAGGGCGTACGACCCTCCGCCGTGGCTCAGCTTGAGGACGGCGCCCGACAGCTCGGCGCTCGGTGCCGCGGCGGTGGCGGGCTTCGCGCTGCCCGAGACGGCCGCCTCGCCGGACCTCGCGCCGGGCTCACCACTCTCCGCCGCCGGCCCCTTCTCCGCAACATCGGCCGGAGACTGGGAGGGGGGAGCGGAGGGAGGCGGCGAGCAAGCGACAACCCCACCAACCACGACGCACACTGACAAGAATCTCATCGCCATTCTCCTCGCAAGCGGAGCGAAGTACGCAGCTCCGATGACGCGTCTACGCTGACTCGTCCGAAATCCTCCCTTGCGTCACCCTCCTCGACGAGCCTCCGCTCGCACAGACCGCGAGCCGAGGGCTCCGTTCATCCTTCGAAGCATCTCGTCGTGTTCGACACGGCGTCCTCGCCCCCGCGGACCTCGCGGGCTGGCGCGTCGAGGCCGAGAACGAGCGGCGTGGCCAGCAGCGTGAACGCCTCCCTCCTCCGCCCCGGGATGCGCTTTCGCTCCGACGACGACGAGATCGCGTGCGGGGACGCGCTGGCCTGGCCCGTGCCGGGCGTCTGTCGCGGCCCGACCCTCCAACGCCGTCCGTCGCGCCGTCTGCTCGACGCGTTTGTCGGGCGAGAGCGCGTTGTCTAGGATGATGTCATGCGGAAGGCTGCGACCCGGAACCTACTCCGCAGTGTGGCCGCAGTGACCCTCTCCGGGTGCAGCCTCTTCACGAATCTCAGCTCGCTCGACGATCCGGGCGACACCAGCGCGCCGCGGACCGAGACCTCCGCCATCCCCGACGGCAGCGCCGACGCCGCCTCCCCCTTCGACGCGGCTCGCGCGGACGCGGGATCCTGCTCGTTCCGAGCGGTCCGGGGCGGACCGACCGCGGCCACGACGGGCGGCGGCCCGGGGCCTGCCTGGGTGTTCGAAGGCAGTCTCGCGAGCGAAGACGATCGGGGTGCCCACGTCGACCTGACCGGCACGGGCACGAGCAACAGCGTCTCGGAGGCCCTGATCGCCACCGGCCTCGGGCTCGGGGTCCCGGCTGGAGCGGAGATCCGCGGGGCGACCGTTCGCATTCGCCGTCGGGCGCCGAAGTCGTCGAACGAGGACGTCCGCGACGACGACGTTCGCCTCACCGTGAACGGACAGCCGGCTGGAGACAGCCGCGCGGCACATCCCTGGACCGATGACTTCCTCGAGATCGAGTACGGCGGGCCGACCGACTTCTGGGGCATTCCGCTGACGCACGCCTTGGTCAACCAGAGCTCCTTCGGCGTGATCCTGCGCGCGAAGAACTTCGGCTCCGCCGGCGAAGCCATCGTCGAGAAGATCGAGGTCGAGGTCACCTTCTGCGAATGAAGCGGTCCCGTCGCCTTCGAGCCCAGCCCAACACGATGAGCGCGAGCGGGTTCGCGCTCATCGAGCCTCCACGGGGGAGGCTCTCCTTCGCGTCCGAGGTCACCACGCGCCGGCGCCCGTCGACGAGCCCGTTCGCGGTGTCGCACGCGAAGGGTGCCCCCCGGCAGGGCGACCGCTCAGCGCAGCACCGAGATCTCGGGCGCGCTGGGATCGACCCGATCCCAGGCGCTCACCGTCACGAAGGCGCGGCGCTCGGCGCCCGTCTTGGTGCCGACGATCGCGTAGTAGAACGTGCAGTCGTACCCGTCGCTAGGGCAGTGCCCCTCGTGAGTCAGGATCCGCGTGCCGTCCTCGACGAGACTCACGTCGACGAGGCGGCCCGCGCCGTCGACCTCGCAGAGGCTCGGCGAACCGCCGCCCCCCAAGCACTTGATGACGGTGAGGCACGACGAGGCGGTCGTGCCGTTCGTGCACGCGTTCGTCCATCGCTCGACGTCGACCCAAGCGCGGGTGACGGGCTCTTCCTCCCAGGACGCCAGCAGCGCGTAGCTCTCGTCCGGGGTGATCGCGTCCACCTCGACGCGCACCTCGTAGCGGTCGCTGCTACCGATCGTCACCTCGACGAGCGCGTAGCCGTCCGCCTTCACGCGGATCTCCTTCGTCTCGACCTCGGGGTTGTCTCCACAGCCCGCGAGAGCCACGGCGACGGCGGAGGTGGCGAGGGGCGAGATGCGCGAGGCGTTTCGTCGTGGCATGGCTCGGGCGAAGCAGCGAACGTGCCCGCGCGCGAGGCCGGAAATCGTGGGCCGCTCGCGCCAGCGTCGACGTGAGTTCACGCTGAATTCGCAGTTCGCGTCACCGCTCGTCGGCGAAGCCGATCAGGATCAGCAACGCCGTGAAGGCGTCGCTCGGCGTGGACGCGCTGCGGTTCTCGTACGACGAGTCCACGCGCGGCGGGTGGTGTGAAGCTCCGCGGGATCGACTCCGCGGAGGCCTGGGCTGCGACGATCGGGGCGCCAGCGTTCGTGGCCCGGACCTTGAAGGCCCGTCGGGCATGCGAACGACACTCCTCGCCGTGGTCGCCCTCTCCACCATCGCGTGCGCAGCGCCCGAGGAGACGGCCGAGGGAGCTCCGCCTCCCGCCCGCAAGCCTTCGACGTCGCTCGTCGGGAGCTACGAGCGCGGGGATGCCGTGCTCGAGATCGTCGAGCACGAGGACGAGCGCGAGGTGGCTTACGTACTCCGCACGGGGACCGTCCGGATCGAAGGCTTCGCAGCCACGAACCCCGGTGACGCGCGCCTGTCGGACGACCGGCGCCGCGTGAGACCGGACGTGCCGCAGTGCCTCGTGATCTTCGAGCCGAAGGGCTCGGCCGGCATCGTCGTCGAGACGTCGGACTGTGAAGCAGAGCTCGGCCCGGCGCCCATCGACGGCACGTACGAGAAGAAGCGAACGAGGTGACGTACGCGTCGTACCGGGGACCCCCGGCCTCTCACTTCACGTCGTAGGCCTCGACGACGTTCCCCATGAAGCGAGGGACGAGCACGCGGCTCCGCTTCTTGTCCCAGCCGATATCGGCCGGCGCCTCGACGCCCTGGAGGACGGGCTCGAACGCGCCCGAGACCTTGCCCTTGAACACGGCCTTCCCCTCCCAGCTCGAGACGAAGAGGAAGTCGCCCGCCTTCACGATGCCGTCGAGGCCTCCCTGCGGCAGCTTCGTGGCGTCCGACTTCGCGCCCTTCTCGTCGAGGCGGTAGATCTCGGCGCCGCCGAAGGGCGCGACGAGGACGCTCTTGCCGTCGACGAGGAGACCGTTCGGCTTCGCGAGATCCGTCGACTTCGCGAGGGCCTTCGCCTTCCCCTTCTCGACCACCCAGACGGCGTCGGTTCCGGTGGGCTTGAAGTCCGAGCCTTCCATCTTCAGGCCGCTGTCGGAGACGAAGACCTTCCCGTCGTCGGTCGCGGCGACGTCGTTCGCGAACGTCGCTCCCTCGAGCTTCACCTCGCCCTTCGGCGCCCCCGTCTTCACGTCGAACATGCGCAGCGTGTCGAGGTCGGCGACGTAGAGGATGTCCTTCACGATCGCGAGGCCCTTCGGGGCGTTGAGGGTGACCTTGTTCTTGCCGCCCTCGATCCACTTGAGGTTCGTGACCTTGCCGTCGGGTGAGAGCTCGCTGATGAAGCCGTTGCCGTCGACGTCGACAGGTCGGCCGTTGACGTTGGACACGAGGTAGCGGTCGCGCGTCTCGTCGTGGAGGACCGACTCCGGGGTCGAGAAGCCGGTCCACGTCACGGCGGGCGTCGAGGGAGACGGAGAGGTGCTCGTCGCGCCGGCGTCGACGGCAGCGCTCGCCGCGGGTGCCGGGGGCGCCGCGCTCGCCGCGCT
>JALHPN010000156.1 GCA_022842465.1 Polyangiaceae bacterium
CTGACGCTCCCGGCGATCCGCCGGGAGCTGCTGCTCCATCTCGCTGCGCCTTGTCCGCGATGCGGCCTGAAGGTGAGGACGCTCGCACCACCATGAGAAGTGACTAAGTAGTGCTAGGGTGTGTCCCTGAATCCAGGGCTCCGCTCCTTCTCGCCCGTGCCTGTGCCCGTGCCCGTGCCCGAGGGGCGCGATGCTGCCCAGCATCGAGCGCGCGGATCGAGCGCGAGCCACGTCCCCGACCCCACCTGCCGTCACCCATGTGCCTAGGCAGGAACGTCACCTAACTGCGTTGTTGCACCGTTGCACCTTGTTGCACCGTTGCACCCCGCCGGCGACTTCGAGGCCTCCATCGCCGGGCACGGGCACGGGCACGGGCACGGGCACGGGCACGGGGGAGAGCCTGAGAGAGTTCAGGGACACGCCCTAGCTAGGAGCATCGCAGAAGAGCTCGATGTCGGGGGCGGTGGGAGGCCGGACGGAAGGCGAGCGACGGGGCCCCTCGGGAGATACTGGCGAAGCCCCACGCACATGTGTTGGTCTGGGCGCATGGGGGAGAAGAGTCGGACGGTCCTCGTCGCGCTCGCCGTGGTCCTCGGCGGCGCGTGCGCGGACGAGGAGAAGCGAGGTGCGGAGCTCCCCTGCGCGACCGTCGATCGCGCGTGCACACCTGCCTTCGAGCCCACGTTCGACAACCTCATGGCGCGGACCTTCCGGCCATCCTGCGCGCTGAGCGGCGCGAGCTGTCACGCCCCCGAAGGGGCGCAGGCGGGCCTCGTGCTCGCTGACGCGGACGCTGCGTACGCAGCCCTTCGTCGCGATGGCCGCGCGGTGGCGGGCGATCCGGAGTGCAGCGTGCTCTCGAAGCGCATCCACTCGGTGGACGTGGCGACGCAGATGCCGCCTGGCCGGCCGCTGTCTGCAGGGGAGACGTGCGCGATCGTGCAGTGGCTCGCGCGCGGAGCCACGCGATGACGGTCCGAAGCGGCGAGCGAACGTGGAGACCGTCTCTCACGACGACACTCGCATCCGCGGGCGTGCTCGCCGTGGCGGCCGCCTGCAGCACCACCGAGAGACCGGAAGAGGCTTCGCCGGTCATGCTCACGCGCGAAGAGCTGATGGATCCACAGACGTGCGCCGGCTGTCACCCCGACCACGTGCGCGAGTGGTCCGGCAGCATGCACGCCTACGCCGGCGTGGACCCCGTCTTCCTCGCCCTCAACAAGCGGATGCAGCGAGAGACCAACGGCGCCAACGGGACGTTTTGCGTGAACTGCCACGCGCCGCTCGCGGTGCGGCAAGGGCTCACGACCGACGGACTGAACCTGGATCGGCTCGACCCGAAGCTCCTCGGAGTCACCTGCTACTTCTGCCACAACTCCGAGTTCCACGGCGGCGGTCTCCACAACAATCCGCTCGTGACGCTCGACGACGGCGTGATGCGCGGCGGGTTCCACGACCCCGTCCCGAGCACGCCGCACGGAGCGGGGTACAGCATGTTCACCGATCACGTGCATGATGCGTCGGCGTTCATGTGCGGCGCGTGCCACGACATCGTGAACCCGGTCGGAGCCCACATCGAGCGCACGTTCGTCGAATGGCGGCAGTCGCACGTCGCCCTCGAGAAGCGTCAGAACTGTGGCTTCTGCCACATGCCGGCCCGGACGGGCCTCGCCGCGCAGGGAAAGGGCGTCCTCGTACGGCAGGTCCACGACCACTCGATGCCCGGGGTCGACCTCGCCGTGACGCCGTTCCCCGAGATGGAGTCGCAGCGCGCGAGCGTCCAGAAGATCCTCGACGACTCGCTCTCGTCCAGGCTCTGCGTCACGACCGACCCCGCGACGGGCCTGGTGCGCGTCGAGGTCACCCTCCTCAACGAGACGGTGGGGCACGCCTTCCCGAGCGGCTCGGCGCAGGATCGGCGGGCGTGGGTCGAGCTCGAGGCCTACCGCGGCGGCGCGGTGGCGTTCGAGAGCGGCCACATCCCCGAAGGGCGCGCCGTCGCGGAGGCCGGCGACCCGGCGATGCTCCTGCTCCGCGACCGCCACTTCGATGCCGAGGATCACGAGACCCATCTCTTCTGGAAGACCGCGCGGATCGAGAGCACGCAGGTCCCGGTGAATCGCTCGTCGCGCGAGCCCGAGTCGAGCCGTGCCCGGAGCCACGTCTACACCTTCCCCGGACCGCTCCCCGAACGCGTGAGCATGCGCGTGAAGATCCGACCCATCGACGTCGATCTCATCGCCGAGCTCGTGTCGTCGGGCGACATCGACCCGGCGGTCGCTGCCCGCATTCCGACGCTCACGCTGGCGCGGACCGAAGTCAGCTGGACGGGGGGCGACCCGTGCGCCGTCTCGCCGACGAAGTCTCCCTGAGACGCTTCAAGTGCCGTCGATCACCTTGGCGAAGAGATCCGCGATGACGCCGTGGCCCTTCGGATTGGGATGGATGCACGTGAGATCGAAGAGCGCCTCGGCATTCGGCCCGCGGTAGCACTGGAGTGAGGCGTCCTTCCGCTTGAAGCCGTGACCGCAGAACGACTCGAAGAGGAAGACCATGTCCGTGCCAGTCTCCACCGCGATCTTCATGAACCGCTCCTGGAGATGCACCACCGCGGGGCGGCCTTCCGGCCACTGGCCGCTGAAGCCGGCGAGGCCCGCCGTCGGGCAGCTCGAGAGATCGCCGGACGTGTCCGTGTACTCGTAGACGTTCGCGAACGTCACGAAGACCCCGTTCGCGAAGCGGCCCGGCTCTTTGATCCAGTCGATCGCGTCGCGAAGCTTCTGCGCGGCGTCGTCCGCCATCGTCGTCGCCTCGGCGGTCCCGAGCTTCTTCGAGGCCCAGGCCGCGATGTCGTTCCCGCCGTTCGTCATCACGACGAGCGTCTTCTTCGTCTCCGTGCCGTCCGGCCAGCATCGCTCGATCTGCTTCTTGCCGAGGAGGAGATCGTCGGTCCGCGCGCCCCAGTCCGCGCAGCTCTTCACTTCGAGCTCCGACCCGTATTTCAGCCGCAGCTTCGCCGCGAGCCGGCTCGAATAGAAGTCGCCGGGCAGGGTCGGCGGAGTGCCCACCGTGATCGAGTCGCCGAGGAACACCACCTTCTCGATGCCCTGGACGTCCTGGTGGTGCGTCCCCGCGCAGCTCGGGAGGACGGTCGGGGCGAACTGGTCGTAGTCCGGCCCCGGCATGGCGCCGACCATCGACTGGAAGCACTCGCTCGCGGTCGTCGGCGGCGCGGGCGGGGCAGGCGGGGCGGCCGGTGGCGCGGGAGGAGCCTCGGCAGGCGTAGACGCCGGCGGCGTCGACTCCGTCATGCCCTCGGCCGCTCCCGATGCAGGAGGGGGCGGCTCCGAGGTGGCCACGTCGGCCGGAGGGATCTCCGTATCGGACGCCCCGCAGGCGAGGAGCGCGCACATCGCGATGCCCGAGAGACCGGAGAGAAGCTTCGCCGTGCTCATGGACACGAGGACGCCACACGGAAGCGGGGCCGGCAACGAAAACGCCGTGGACTCCGAGCGCGCGACGCAACGGAGACTGCCCCTTCACCTCACATGCGGCCTCGCGTCCTCATCGCGCGTGACGCGTGTCAGCCCGCCCAGGTCGAGCCGACGCGACGCCGCAGCGCCGTCGCTTCGCCCGTGAGCGCGTAGCGGACGACGTCACCCGCGAAGGGATGATCGAGCACCGAGACGACCGCCGCGCGGCCGGGCTGCTCCGTCGCCCGCAAGAACGGCGGATCCACGCCGCGGAGCTCGTCGACCGTCGCGAGCACGTCGCCCGTGAGGAGGTAGGCGATGCGCAGCTCCGCGCTCGCGAGGGCGCCGATGAAGACGTCGATCGGCACGAGCCTCACGTCCCGCCCGGCGAGCGCCGGCGCGATCTTCTCGAGCGCCTGCTTGTGCTTCCGCGAGAGCTCCTTGGCGAGGGTGGGCTCGTACTGGTTCACGAGCTTCATCGACAGGACGTCGACGTCTTCGGCTCCGAAGGCCGGCGCCACGGTGCGCGCCGCCGCGACGAGCAGCGCCTCGATGTGCGGAGGGGGAAGCTCCTCGAGCCAGGGCACGCCGAGCGCGACGCGAGCGAGGGCTCGTCCGATCGACGCCATCTGCGTCGGCTCCGGCAGCTCCGTCAAGGACCGCGGGACCGCCACCCAGAGGGCGTCCTGCGCGAGCACGCGCGTGCGCGTCACGTTCGGCGAGACGACGAGCTCGACGTCGACGGTGATCCCGAGCGCCTTCGCGAGCCGATCGAGCATCGCGCGAGTCGGATGCCCGCTCCGCTTGCCGACCTTGTCCTTCGACGTCAGGCCCATCTCGCTCAGGTCGGCGCGGAGGAGCTTGGACTCCACGCCCAGGATCGCCTGCGCGACGTCGAGGTAGACGTGTCGTCCGGGCGCCGGCACGACGTGGCTGACGAGCGTGCTGCGATCGAGGACGGCATGGTGCGCCTCGAAGGGTCCGAGGCGCCTCGCGCGGAGCCACGCGTAGCGGCCTTCGTCGAGCTCACCGGAGATCGCGCGGAGCTCGCTGACGACGATGGCCTCCTCCTGCCGCCGCTCTGCGTTGAGCGCGCGCTCGAGGAGCTCCAGGGCGGCCGCCGGATCGCTGATCTTGGCGAGCGGCTCGGCGTTGGGCGTGATCATCGCCGTGACCGCCCGCGCCGCGTCGTCGTGCGCGCCGAGGCGCGAGTAGGCCGTCGCGAGCTCGAAGCGGCTCTCGTGGAGCGTCGGGTTCATCTGCACCGCACGCGACAAGTGCGTGACGCCGTCGCGGAGGCGGTTCAGTCGCTGCACCTCGATGTGCCCGAGCGAGGCGTACCAGCGCGCGTCGGATGTCCCGAGCTGGTTTCCCCGCCCGATGACGGTCGCGAGGGCACGCGCGTAAGAGACGGCGTCGACCTCGCGGCCCTCCTGACGGAAGAGGCGCGCGAGCCGGGCGAACGCGCGGGTGTTCTCGGGCGCGGTCGCCACCGCCTCCACGAGCGCCTTCTCCGCCTGCATCATGTCCTTGAGGTTGATGCGCATGTCGGCGAGCTCGAGGAAGATCTCGCACTTGGTCGTGCGGTCCTTCTCGATGCCCGCGAGGCGCTCGAGGAGGTTGGCGATCTCGATCTTCGCGGCGGTCTTGGCGTTCGCGTCCTCCGCCTCGGCCTGCTTCGCCGCGAGCCGGTGGATGAGCGCGCGGATCGCTCGCGGGTTGTCCTCGTCGATCCCGAGCGCACGCCGGAGCGCTCGCTCCGCGTCGGCCGGCCGCGCGAGGATCTTCTCGTAGACGCTGGCGAGCGCGAAGAGCGCCGTGATCCGCGGGGCGGGCTCGCGGCCGCGCGTCACGACGTCTTCGAGGGCCTCGACGGCCTCCGGCCACGCGCGCTGCGCGATGAAGAGCTCGGCGAGCGTGAGGAGTGACGGCACGTGATCGGGAGCCGCCTCGCGCACGCGTCGCATCGCCTCGATCGCCACCCCGACGTCGCCGACGTCGTCCCGCGCGACGCGCGCGATATGGGTGCCGATCGTCACGACGGCGTCCTTCTGGGTCGCCTTGTCGAGCGCGGTGCGGAGGACGTCGATCGTGCGGTCCGCGTAGCCCTGGTGCGTCCGGACCTGGAGGAGGCGCGTCGCGGCGGCTGCCCCGTTCGGATCGGCGTCGATCGCCTTCTCGAGGAGCTGAGCCGCGCGCTCGGTGCGCTCCGCCGCAGGGCCGAGCGAGTCGCCGACGTTGTCGTTGAGGAGCAGGTTCGCCGCGTCGACGAGGTACTTCGCGCGGACGCGGGGCTGGACCGCGAGCTCGGCGAGCGACATCGCAGCGACCGCGGCCGCCGCCGTGTCGCCGACGCGGTTGGCGAGGCGCGCGAGGGACGTGGCCGCCGCCACGCTCGACGGGTCGATGTCGAGCACGATGCGGAGGCGGTCGAGCGCCTCGAGCGCCGACGCATGGGACGCCTCGCGTTCGGGCGTCTCGTTCGCGTTCACCTCGAGGAGGAGCGCGAGGCGCAGCTCGGTCGCGATGCGGCCGCTCTCGTCCTGCGCGAGCGCGGTCAGCGATCGGAGCGCGGTGATGGCGGCCCGGCGCGCGGCGGGGTCTCCTCGACGCGCCGACCCGAGCGTCAAGCGCACGGCCGCCTCGAGCCCGGACGGATCCGTCGGATCGAGCTCGAGGATCCGGGTGTACGACGCGACGGACTCGCCGCTCGTGAGGCGCCACGTCTCGAGCGACGCGAGCTCCCATAGCGCGCCGAGGCGCGCGCGGATGTCGCTGAATCCTTCGCCCTGGGAGCGGAGCGCGCGCGCGACCGCGGGGTGGCTCCCTCCGCGCCGTGCGATCGTCTCGGCGAGGCGGAGCGCGCCCGGGTTCCGCGGGTCTGCGTCGAGGAGGCTCTCGGTGAGCTGGCTGGCCTTCGTGAGCTCCTTGTTGGACGCCACGAGGTTCGAGGCGAGGAGGAACGTGGAGCCGAACGCTTGCGCGGCCGTCGTCGCCTTCTCGATCCGGCGGGCCGCCGCGACGAGGAAGTCCTCCCATGCGGCGGTCTCGAACGTGCGCGGCCCGGACGAGCCGGCCGTCTTCACGACGCGGCGCGCGAGCACGCGGAGGAGACGGTCGGCGACGAGCTCGTCGTCGGGCGTCTCGGCGAGCGCGCGCCCGTACAGCGAGACGGCGCTGACGTCGTCGTCGAGGCGGAGCTCGGCGATCTCGGCGGCGTGGGTGAGGTGCCTCGAGCGCTCCTGGGGCGTGATCGCGTCCTCGGCGAGCTTCTCGATCGCGAGGCGGAGCGCGCGCGCGTCGCCGTCGGCCTCGAGGACGCGCGCGATCTCGTCGGGGGGGACGGGGTGGATCGGGTCGGCCTCGCGAGCTGCCTGGAGGGACAGGACGGCGTCCTTCGGCTGACGGAGGCGACCGTCTTGGATCTGGGCGAGCGCGAGCCAGAGTGCGGTCTTCTCCTTCGGCGAGCCCGCGCTCTCGATCCGCGCGCGAATGGACGCGGCCGCGAGCTCCCAGCGGCCACCTTCCTCGTGGAGGCGCGTCTCGAGCGTGCGAGCGCTCGCGTGATGCGGCTCCTGCTCGAGCACCGCCTGGACGATCGCGAGCGCGCGTGCCGGGTCGACCCGGGCGAGCACCTGCGCGGAGCGCACGCGGAGGGCGAGGACGTCCGGGCCGTCCTCGGCGAGCTTCGCCTCTTCGGCGAGGGCGCGTGAGAGGGCGCGATCGTCGCCGAGGCGTCCGGCGGTGCGCTCGAGGCCGAGGACCGCACCTCGCCGACCCGGCTCGAGGCCCAGGATCTCCTCGTACACGCGCGCGGCCCTCATCGGGTCGCCGGCGAGCTCTTCCCAGAGGAGCGCGACCTTCTCCAGGTACGCGATGCGACGGCCTGCGTCGGCGGTCGTCTGCGCCGCCTGCGCGTACAGATCGATGAGCGCGCGGACGTCGCGGTCGAACGCCTCGCCGCGCGAAGGGGCCATGAGGCGCGAGAGGTGATCGACGAGCTCGGGATCGCCCGGGTTGGCGACCTGCGCGGCGCGGAGATGACGGAGCGCCTCGTCGGGGCGACCGAGGCCCTCGGCGAGCTGCGCCGCGCGCGCGAGCGACTTCGCGCGCTTCGTGGTGTCGCTCGTTCGCTGGGACTCGCCGTGCCACAAGGCGACGCGGTCCTCGCTCCGCCCCGCCAGCGCGAGGAGGCGATCCAGCTCCTCGAGCAAGCGCGGATCGTCGGCGTCGAGCGAGAGCGCGCGCTCGACGTCGGCGATCGCCGGGCCGATGTTGCCGAGCCGCTCCTCGATGCTCGCCAGCCTCCCGAGCTCGTAGACGAGCGCGCTCGGGTCCGCGAAGAAGCGGAGTCGCGTGCGACGAGAGCGCGCTGCCTCGTGCCACTGGTTCTGCGCCTCGTAGAGCCGCACGAGCTCGTCGAGCACACGTCGGTCGACGGCCGGGCTCGTCGGCGCGCGCGCCGCGGCGCGCTCGAGCAGCGAGACCGACCGCGCGTCGTCACCGAGTGACGCATGTATGATGCATGCAGCGTCGAGCTCGAGCCTTGCGCAGCGGATCGAGGTCGACTCCAGGCGCGCCTCCTCCTCGAGGAGGGCGGCGAGCCGAGGGAAGTCGTGGTGCGTCGCAGCGTGGAGCGTGAACGCGTCGCGCACCGGCCCGACCCCGGGCTCGAGGCGCAGCGCGCGCTCGTAGGCGCCGCGCGCTGCCTCCGCGCGCCCGAGCCGCGTCTCGAGGGCGATCGCGCGCTCGACGTGCAGCCAGGCGGCGAGGCCCGGCTGCGACGCGTAGGCGTCCGCCATGATGCCGAGATGGGCGACGAGGTCTTCCCATGCGTCGTCGCTCGCGCCGTCTTCCAGCGCACGCTTCGCGAGGTTGGCCTCGAGCCCCTTGAGCGCGCCGGCGTGGTTCGGCGCGCGTCCGAGCGCCGTCTCCCACGCCTCGCGGGCGTCGTCGGCGCGGTCTCCCGCTTCGAGGAGGCGCGCGCGCTCGGCGAGGAGCTCGACGGCCGCGGCGTCGCTCGACGACCCGGCGAGCTCCCGATCGAGATGCCGCAGCATCGGCACGAGCTGCGTCCGCGCGTGGAGCCGTCGCCTCAGGATCCCGTGGGCCGCGACCATCTCGGGGTCGACCTTCAGGGCGCTCTCGGTCGCGCCGGAGGCGCGGGCGTCGTCGGCGAGCGTCTCGTGCACCACGGCGAGCTCGACCCAGGCGCGCGAGAGCCCGACGCGATCGTCGCCTCCCTCGAGCCGCTCGATGCGCGCCTCGAGGAGATCGATCAGCTGCGAGCCCTCGGGGCTCGTCGCAGGGACGAGCGACTCGCGGGGCGTCGGGGCGGGGGGGCGCGACCCGACCGCGACGTCGACGCGTGACAAGGGCGGCGGAGGCGGCCGTCGCGACGGCGCCGCGAGCGGCGGCGGGCCGCCGGAAGGTTTCGGCTCCCGTGCGACCTCGCGCGCGGCCTCGCGTGAAGGACGGTTCGACGGGAGCGGCGGCGGCTTCAGCGAGGGAGACGTCCCGGACCCGCCCGTCTGCGGCGACGCGGCCTCCGCTTCGCGCGGGGGAAGGGGAGGCGGGGGTGCGCTCGCCTTCGGGGAGACGCTCGGCACGTTCGCGCTCGCTGCGCCAGACGTCTTCGCCGAGCCGGGCGCGCCCGCGGGCAGAGGCGGCGGGAGCGAGCGCTTCGGCGGCGCGTCCTCGGAGGCGCCGAAGTCGTAAGGCGTCGGGATGCTGAGCGACGGGCGCGCGTCGGCGCTGGAGAGGGGAGCCTGCTCGTCGTCCTCGCGGGCGGCTTCCTTCAGGTCCTCGAGCTGCGCGTCGATCGACCACTGCTCGCCGGTCATCGCGAGGAGGTTCTCGACGGAGCCCTCCTCGAACTCGACGTCGATGGCCGCCTCGACGTCGTCCGCGCTCTCTTGGACGATCTCGACCTCCTCGAGGTCGACCGAGACGAAGGACTGCCGCATCTTCGGCGGCTCCTTCCCGGAGCTGCCGGAGCCCTTGCTGGAGTCCTTGCCCGACCCCCCCGTCTTCGGCGCGCGGCCGCCTTCCATGCGAGCCATCGTCGCACGAACGAACATGGCGGATCCGCCGAATTTCCTACTGGCAGGTCGAGCGCGCCCACGTCGGCCTGTCCCGCGTCACCTGGCGTCGCGTCGCCACGGCGATCGGCGTCGCCGTTCTCCGCGCATCTCAGAGCGTACGTCCGCCGAACGGGCGTCCGCCGAGCTTCGTCTCCGCGAGAGGCACGAGGTCGCCGCACTCCTCGAGCGCGAGGTTGTTCTGCTCGGCGGGATCGCTCCCGACGTCGAAGCAGTTCCACGCGCGCTCGCCCTGGTGGGCGATGAGCTTCTTCGTCCCGCGGATCGCGCCCCAGTTCTTGAAGGCGCAGGCCCAGAGCTCGGTGCAGTTCGTCATGAGGATCGCCTGGTCGGTCGGTGACCCCCCGCGGAGGAGGCTCTGGCCCGGCATGGCGCTCCGGAACCGTGCGATGCCCGGCTCGTCCCAGATGCCGACGAGGTCGAGCACCGTCGGGAAGACGTCGAGCGACGTCACCGGGGTCTCGCGCAGCTTCTCGAGCGCGCTCCGCTCCGCCTCGGTGAGGGTGCCCGCCGGCGCGTCGAGCCAGAACGGGATACGGATCTCCGGGTCGAAGAGCGTGCCCGTGTGACCGACGGCGCCCTTCTCGCGCATCTGCTCGCCGTGGTCCGACACGTACATCGTGACGGTGCGGTCGGCCTCCGGGCGCTTCTTCAGCGCCTCCAGGAAGCGCGCGAGCGCCTTGTCCTGGAGGTAGATCGAGTCCTGGTAGCGGTTCAGGATCTCGTGCTCGTACCCGGGCCCCGTCGCCTCCTCCTGGGGCTGGAAGGGCATCAGGTTCGGGTCGACCTTGTACGGGAAATGCGTGTTCGACAGGTGGACGACCGCGACGTACGGCTCCTTCAGCTTGCCGAGGTCGGCGATCGCGTACTCGAGGAGCTTGCCGTCGTCGGCGCCGGTCTCGTACGTCGCCTCGGGCTCGATCATCGTGGCGCTCACATGGCGCGTCCACGGAGCGGCCCCGAGCCAGAGGCCGGAGTTGCCGAAGAGCAGGTTCTGGGACGTGTAGTAGCTCGTCTCGAGCCCAGCCGCCGCGGTGTACTCCCAGAGGATCGGCGCGGAGTGGAGCGCCTTCCGCGACTCGGTGGGCGCCAGGCCCGACCACATGATCGCGAGCGAGATGGCCGTCGTCGAGTCGAGCGCCCGCATCTGCGTGAGCGGGATCCGGTCTCTCACGATGGGATTCGAGAAGGGCGTCCACTTGCAGTCGGGCGTGTACTCGACGCAGACGCTCTGCGCGCGGACCGACTCGGTGATGACCATCACCACGTTGCGCGGCCGCGTGGGCTTCGCCACGAGGCGCGGGACGGGATCGGGCGTGCGCTGGCCGGGGTGGACGCGCTCGACCGTCTCGTTGTGATCCCACCGCGCGCGTGCGAGCTGGCCCATCGCCGAGACGTACATGACGTCCGGCGGCTGGCCTTGCTCGGCCCCTCGCTCGGGCGACACGAAGGCGGCGACGAGCGCGGCGACGAGCGCGAGGTCGAGGCAGAGCCATCCGCGCGTGCGGTTCCGCATGGGCGCGAGGCGCACGAGGGCGGCGGGGAGGGCGATCGCCACGAGGAGCCACGGCACGAGCGCGCGCGCGAACGTCCAGCGGTCGAACCAGAGCTGCTGACCGACGCTCGGCAGGAACGACGTCCCGACGAGCACGGCGCGATGGTTCATGTACGCCTGGTAGCGATCGAACGTGTAGACCTGCCCGCCGATCGCGAGGAGCGCGCCGACGACGAGGAGCACGCGGACGGGCCAGCGCGCGATGCCGCGCGCGCGCGTCGCCACCGCATACAGCGGGACCCAGAGGAGGAGGCCGCACAGGGCGGAGAGGAGGTAGAAGACGAGCTCGGCGCGCTCGAGCGCGAAGATCCGCTCGTGCCGCCGCGCGAGGTCGGTCGCGAGGACGGCGAGCGGCGGCGCCGCGAGGAGGAGGCGACCGAGCCAGCGGCGGCTCCGGACGTGCCGGCGCCTGGGGCGGCGTGCTGACGCACGAACCGCCTCGGACACGGCCTTCAGCCGGGTCCCCGTGGTCGCGGGGATCGTGGGCTCGGTCGCGTCGTCAGGCGCGCGGCGCTCGGAACGGCTGGACGGCGACATGAGTCGAGACGCCGCGCAGGATATCCGCCGGAGGGGGATCGGTCGAGCGCTGCCCACGGTCGCGGTGCAAAGTGCTCCCCGCGCATGGGCAACCCCTTGGAAAGAGGCAGGGCCCGTGCCCGTGCCCGTTGCCCGGCGTGGCTCGCGCTCGGTCTCACCCGACGCGGGGGCGCCCCCGGCGGCGGATCGCGTCGACGGCGGCCGCCAGGAGGATGACCGTGCGGAGCGCGAAGAGCGCGTACGCGAGGGCCCACGCGAACGCCGGCGCCGCCGACGCGAGGCCGAAGAGGAGCACGAGCGCGACCAGGATCGCGAGCCCCGCCGCGGCGGCACGGAGCACCGTCGAGAGCGCGTCGCGCAGGGCGGCGTGGCGTAGGACCGTCGGGAAGCGGCGGACCTCCTCCGCAGCCTCCGCTTCGTCGCCGGGCGAGCGCCCTCGATAGGCGAGCATGATCAACCCCGCATCCGGACCTCGGCGCACGCGTACTTCGGCGTACGCGCGGCGAGGCCGGCCTTCAAGGTGTCGAGCTCCTTGCCCTCGCAGGCCGTCGCCGCGTCGAAGCCTTCCTTGAAGGCCACGTCCGCGGCGCGGCGCCTCGCGACCTCGGGGTGCGCGGCGAGGAACGCCTCCTTCGTCTGTCCGCTCGCGCGGTAGTCGAGGCCCGCCGTGATGCCGCGATCGCAGTGCATCTGGAGGACCGCGATCGCTCTCGGATCGGAGACGAGGGCCTCCGTGATCTTGAAGGCCGCCGAGCCGTGGCCGCGTGGCGTGTCCCCGTGCGCGTCGAGGCGCTGGGCCTTGTGGCCCGGCGGGAGATCCAGCGCGGCGATCACGGCGACGTGCACTTGCTCCTTCGCGAGCGCCTCGCGCTGCGCCTTGCCGTTCGCGTGCGCCTCCTTGATCTCGAAGTATCCGAGGATCATGCCTCCCGCCGCGCCGACGCCGCCCGTGAACGCCGCAGCGGTCCCCGCAGCGCCGAGACCGAGCATGCCGCCGACCTTCGCCTCGAGGGCGTGGACGACGTGGACCTCCGCGACGTGCGCGGCCTCGTAGGCCGCGTGGCCGGCGTGCGGCACGAGATGTCCGAGATGCGCGTCCTTCTGCTCCTTCTTCACCTCCGCCCGGGTCCTGTCGTCGCCGCGCACGTCGGGCGCGGCGCCTCCGGCCTTGCTGCGCGCGTGCGCGCGCTTGGCCGCGTCGTTCGTCGTCTCGTCCTTGCGCATCGCGTCTTCCTGCTCGGGGTGGAAGCGATCGCGGGGGCCTACCTTGCAAACGTCCATGGTGGCGGGTCGGCCGCCGTCCGACGTGCGTTGCGCGCTTTCTGCGAAGCGAAGAGTATCGAGAGGTTACCTCGCAATCGGAGCGAGGCTTGCATCCATTCGCATGGCGGAATATATAGAACCCGTGCTCGACGGTGCCCTCGCCCCCCACGCTCGCTGGGAGCTCTACCGGGTCCTCTCGGAGCCGGTGAGGCTGCGGCTCCTCGCGCTCGCGGCGGAGGAAGAGCTCGCGATCGGAGAGCTTGCCGCTCTCCTCGGGGAGAGCCAGCCGAACGTCTCGCGCCACGTCGCGCCGCTCCGTCAGGCGGGGCTCGTCCTCGTCCGCCGCGAGGGCACGCGCTCGCTCGTCCGCCTCGCCGAAGCCGCCGCGGCCGATCCCGTCGTCGCCGACGCGCTCGCGAGCGGGCGCACGCTCTGCGACGCGGACGGCACCCTCTCGAAGGTCGCCGACGTCCTCCGCGAGCGTGACCGCGTCGCGCGCGAGTTCTTCTCGCAGCGCGCGCTCGTGGAGAAGGAGGCCGCGGCCGACGTCGCCGACCCGAGCCTCGCGTACGTCGCCGCTCTCGCGCGCCTCCTCCCCGAACGTCGCCTCGCGGTCGATGCGGGCACGGGCGACGGCGCGCTCCTCGACGTCCTCGCCCCCGCCTTCGAGGAGGTCGTAGCCGTCGATCGCTCCGAAGCGCAGCTCGAGCGCGCGCGCTCGCGGGTCGCGCGTCACGGGCTCGCGAACGTCCGCCTCCTGAAGGCGGAGCTCGGCGCCGCCGATCTCCGCGCCGCGGTAGGAGACGGCGCCGATGTGGTCTTCGCCTCGCGGCTCCTCCACCACGCGCCGCGCCCGGTGGATCTCCTCCGTCAGCTCGCGCAGCTCGCGGCGAAGAACGGCGCCGTCGTCGTCATCGACTACGGACGTCACGACGACGAATCGATGCGCGACGAGGCGGATCTCTGGCTCGGCTTCGAGCCGGCCGAGCTCCGCCGCCTCGCGAAGGATGCAGGCCTCGCACGCGCCGAGGTCGTGAAGCTACCCGCCGCATGGTGCGGCAAGGGGAAAGACGCGCACCTGCCCTGGCAGGTGCTCATCGCTCGGCGATCTGCCTGAGCACTGGAGAACCGACATGACGACGAAGAACTACAAGGTCAAGGACATCGAGCTCGCCAGCTGGGGTCGCAAGGAGATCGAGATCGCCGAGAGCGAGATGCCCGGCCTCATGGCCATCCGCAAGGAGTACGGCCCGTCGAAGCCGCTGAAGGGCGCGCGCGTCGCCGGCTGCCTCCACATGACGATCCAGACCGCCGTCCTCATCGAGACCCTCACGGAGCTCGGCGCGGAGGTCACCTGGACGAGCTGCAACATCTTCTCGACCCAGGACCACGCCGCCGCCGCGATCGCCGCGACGGGCGTGCCGGTCTTCGCCTGGAAGGGCATGACCGAGGCCGAGTACGAAGAGTGCATCGAGATGCAGCTCAAGGCGTTCCCGGGCGGCAAGGGCCCGAACATGATCCTCGACGACGGCGGCGACCTCACGGTCATCTGCCACAAGAGCCACCCGGAGCTCTTCGAGGGTCCGGACGCGATCCGCGGCCTCTCCGAGGAGACGACCACGGGCGTGCACCGCCTCTACGAGATGGCGAAGAAGGGCACCCTCAAGGTCCCCGCCATCAACGTCAACGACTCGGTCACGAAGTCGAAGTTCGACAACCTCTACGGCTGCCGCGAGTCGCTCGGTGACGGCCTCAAGCGCGCCACCGGCGTCATGTTCGCGGGCAAGACCGCGGTTGTCGCCGGCTACGGCGACGTCGGCAAGGGCTCGGCCCAGGCGCTCCGCGCGCTCGGCGCCCGCGTCATGATCACGGAGATCGACCCCATCTGCGCGCTCCAGGCGGCGATGGAGGGCTACCAGGTCACGACGATGGAAGAGGCGGCTCCGCTCGCCGACATCATCGTCACCGCCACGGGCTGCGCGGGCATCGTTCGCCCCGAGCACATGAAGGCGATGAAGGACCAGGCCATCCTCTGCAACATCGGCCACTTCGACTGCGAGATCGACGTCGCCTGGCTCGAGAAGAACCCCGAGATCAAGGAAGTGAACATCAAGCCGCAGGTGGACCAGTTCGTGTTCCCCGACGGCAAGAAGATCACCCTCCTCGCCCGTGGCCGCCTCGTGAACCTCGGCTGCGCGAACGGCCACCCGTCGTTCGTCATGTCGTCGTCGTTCTCGAACCAGACGCTCGCGCAGATCGAGCTCTGGCAGAACCACACGAAGTACGAGAAGAAGGTCTACACGCTGCCGAAGAAGCTCGACGAGAAGGTCGCCGCGCTCCACCTCGACAAGCTCGGCGTGAAGCTCACGAAGCTCACGAAGGAGCAGGCGTCGTACCTCGGCGTCGACACGGCGGGGCCCTTCAAGCCCGAGCACTACCGCTACTGAGCCGCGTCTCGGACGAGACGTGAATCCCGAGGAGGCGCTCGCCGCGAGGTGGGCGCCTCCTTCGTTTTCGGCGGCACGCGCCGTACGCTGCCGGCATCGGAGGGAGAGATGGGGTGGTTCGGGGTCACGACCCTCGTGGGATGGGCCCTCGTCGTCGTCGCAGCGCGGCTCGTCCGCTCGGGGACCTTCGCGGCGTTCGTCGCGGTCCTCGTCGGCATCCACGCGCTGTGCGCCGTGGCGCTCGCGCCGGCGTTCCAGGCGGTGCTCCCGCTCTTCACCGCGCTCCACGTCGCGGTGTTCGTGAACTACCTGACGCTCGCGCGTCCGCGCATGCGGAGCCTTCCGTTCCGCCTGCTCGTCAGCTGGCCTGCCGCCTTCTTCGCGGGCGGGACGCTGCTCGCTCTGCCCTGGGCCGTGCTCTTCGGGCTCGGCTTCCATCCCGCTCTTGCCTGGCTCCCGTACCTGCTCGCGGCGATCGGCCTCTTCCAGTCGCTCACCCTGAGGCGCGAAGAGGTGGACCTCGTCGTCCCAGGTCCGGGAGGCGAGCACGCGCCCGTCCTCGCGCCGCATCCCCGCGGCGATGCGCGGTCGGAGCGTCCGCTCCGCATCGTGCAGCTCACCGATCCGCACCTCGGCCCCTTCATGTCCGTCGCGAGGCTCCGCCGCATCTGCGAGCGCGCCGTCGCGGCCGGCCCCGACGTCGTCTTCCTCACCGGTGACTTCTTGACGATGGAGTCGCAGAGCGATCCCGATCTCCTCCGCGACGCGCTCGCTCCTCTCCGTGCGCTCCCGGGCAAGGTCTTCGCCTGTCACGGCAACCACGACCACGAGGCGCCCCACATCGTCGAGCGCGCGATGCGCGAGAACGGGATCACGCTCCTCGTCGACGACGCGCGCGTGATCGACACGCCGGCGGGGAAGGTCCAGATCGTGGGCGTCGACTACGTCTGGAAGGAGCGGCAGGCCCACCTCGATCGCGTCTCCGGCGCGTTCGTGCGCCCCGAGGGCGCGCTCCGCATCGTGCTCCTCCACGATCCCGGCGCGTTCAAGCACCTACCGCACGGGCACGGTGATCTCGTGCTCGCCGGGCACACCCACGGCGGGCAGGTCGGCCTCGTGAGCCTGGGTCTCGCGTGGACGTTCCTGCGCCTCTTCGGCCTCAGGATCCCGGACCACGGATTCTGGGCACGCGGTACAGATCGCATGTACGTGCACCGCGGGACGGGCCACTACGGCTTCCCGCTGAGGCTCGGCGTCCCCGCGGAGGAGAGCCTCCTTCGTGTGCACAGGTCGCCGGCCGCCGGGTGATCTGGCTCCGCGAGGACCGCCCTCGTGGTCGTGCGCAGGCCCGAGATCACCGCGCCTCACCCCCGGATCTCCGGGCGATCCGGGCGCGGGATCCGGGCACGCTCTTCGCGAGTCACGTCCTCCGTGCGCCCCTCGCTCCTGCTCGGTGGTCTCGTCCTCGCGCTGTCGGGCGTCGCCTGCAGCGCCGCCCCGAGCCTCGAAGGAGATCCCGGCGACACGAGCGAGGACGCGATGGGCGCCGGCGGGTGCGATCGCCAGGCGGTGACGGCCTCCGTGAGCGGCGCGCGGCGCACGGCGCTCGAGCGCGGCTTCAAGTGGCTCGACGACGACGTCCCCTACAGCCAGGGTCGCCAGCACGAGGGCTACCGCACCGACTGCTCCGGATTCGTCTCGATGTGCTGGGACACCGGCACCTCGCACACGACCTCGATCTTCGCGTCCGGCGGCGGCGACACCCAGGCGCTCGGCTCGTGGGACGACCTCGTCGCCGGCGACGCGCTCGTGAAGCGCGGCCACATCATGCTCTTCACGGGGTGGTCCGACGACGCGCGCTCGAGCGTCTGCGCGCTCGAGCAGTCGAGCACGGCGAACGACATGCAGTTCCGGGCGCGCTCGGTCGCGTCGCTCCGCGGTCAGGGGTACAAGCCGATACGCTCGAACAAGCTGGATGACGGGAGCACGGGGGCCCCCGCGGGTGAGCCGCCCCCGAGCGGCGAGGAGCTGGAGCGCACGGAGGGCGAGCCGGCGGTAGAGGATCCGGCCGTCGTGCCGCCGCCGCGCGAGACGGCGCCGTCGCCCGCGCCGCCTCCCGAGGAAGAGCCGCGCCCCGTCCGGCCGGAGGTGGACCCGCGGGGTGAGCCGACCGAGGCCGCGGGCGGTCGCGAGCCCGCGTCCTCCACGGCGCCGGTCGTCGACGACACGGCCACCCGTACCCCGAAGAAGGCGACGACGAAGACCTCCGACGAGGACGACGACGAGGAGGCGCCGACGAGCGCGACGGTCGCGAGCGGAGGCTGCTCCGTCGCCGCGAACGGGGCATCCTCGGGCTCGCTCTCCGGCCTCGGGCTCGGCTTCGTCGTCCTCGCCCTCGTCCGACGCCGCCGCCCGTGACGCGCGCCCTCAGGGCAGCGCGGCCTTCTCGAAGCTCGGCGCGGGGCGCCCGAAGAGATACCCCTGGAAGAGGTCGCAGCCGAGGGCGCGGAGGGCCACGAGCTCCTCGGGGGACTCGACGCCCTCCGCGACGACATGCGACCCGAGGTCGCGACAGGCATCGACCATCGAAGCGACGAGCCGGCGCCTCACGGGCGAGGCGTGCAGGTTCCGGACGAGGCTCATGTCGAGCTTCACGAACTCCGGCTCGACGGTCGCGAAGCTCGTGAGACCTGCGTAGCCGGCGCCGAGGTCGTCGACGGCGATCCGGAAGCCGTGGAAGCGGAGGATGGAGAGCCGGGCGCTGACGTCGTCGACGTCCTCGACGTTCGCGCGCTCGGTGATCTCCAGCACGACGCGCGAGGCGAGCGTCGTCAGCGGGGTGGCGGAGTCGAAGAGCGCGTGATCGAGCAGGTCCCGCGAGTGGAGGTTCACGAAGAGGTGCGCGTCCGGCGGCGCCGTCGTGAGGGCTTCGGCGGCGAGCGAACGGACCCGGCGACCGAGGACGTCGAGCTTCCCGAGCGACTCGGCAGCCGAGAGGATGTCGCCCGGGGTGCCGAGCTTCTTCTCCCGGCTCCGCATGAGCGCCTCGTAGCCGAAGACCCGCGGCTCGCCTTCCTTGAGGATCGGCTGGAACGCGAGCCACATCTGATCGAGCGCGCGACCGAAGACGACGTCGAGGTCCTCCGGCATGTCCGGCGGCGGCGCGCTGATCTGGAGCTCGGAGGCACGGAGCCGCTTCGTCTCGCGTCGTGCGCTCTTGCCGCGCGCGACGGTGCGGACGAGGACGGCGGCGTCCACGGGCTTCGCGACGAGCTGCACGCCGGCGCCGACCCAGCCCGTCGCGTCGTGCGCGAGGACGACGACGGGGACCTCGATGTCGTACGCGCGGATGACGCGGACGAGCTCGAGCGCCGGCGTCTGGGGCAGCTCGCTGTCGAGGACGAGGACGTCGAAGCGATGCCGCACGAGCTCGTCGATCGCCGCGCCGCCGTCGTTCACGGCGGTCGTCTCGAGGCCCTTCTCGGCGAGGAGCTTCGCCAGTCGGTCCGCTTCACGCGCATCCGCGTGGACCAGGAGCACCCCTCCGTGCCCTCCTTGCTGCGACGGCCTCGCCGTGATCGTCATCCGTGTGCGGCTTTCCCGACCACCAGTCTGGACCGCCTGGCGGGAAAGTCACGCTATCGCTTCAGGCGAAGTGGTCAAGTATGCGATTCATGCCGCGACCTTGACGAACTCGGGTACCGGTCGGCCGAAGTGGTAGCCCTGGAGCAGATCGCAGCCGAGCTCGCGCAGGGCGAAGAGCTCGCGCTCGTTCTCGACGCCCTCGGCGACGAGCCGGATCCCGACGTCCCGGCACGCGTCCACCATCGACGCGACGAGGCGCTTGCGGAGCGGGGAGGCGGCGAGATCCCGGGTCAGGCTCATGTCGAGCTTCACGTAGTCGGGTTCGAGCATCGCGATGCTCGAGAGGCCTGCGTACCCGGCGCCGAGGTCGTCGATCGCGACGGCGAAGCCGAGGTCGCGTAGGCGCCTCATGCGGTCACCGACGTCGCTGATCTCGTCGATCGCGCTGCGCTCCGTGATCTCGAGGACGACGCGCGACGCGTAGCTCGAGAGCGGGCTCCCGGCCGAGAAGAGGTCCGGGTCGTACAGATCTTGCGCGTGGACGTTGACGAAGAGGAGCGTCCCCTTCGGGATGTTCGCGGCCGCGTCGGCGCAGAGCTCGCGGATCCCTCGACTGAGCTCGTGGATGCGGCCGTGCTTCTCCGCGAACGCGAGGAGGGTGGCCGGGTTCGCGAAGCCCGGCTCGTGGCTCCGGACGAGCGCCTCGTACGCGATGGGCCCCTTCGCGCGGAGCGACACGATCGGCTGGAACGCCATCCATAGCGATCCGAGCGCACGCTCGAAGCCGGCGGCCTGGCCCGGGTCCGTCGCGGCCGACTCGATCCGGGTCCGGCGCAGCTCGCGCGTGCGCGCGGAGGCGCGGCCGACGGCGCGGAGGAGGAGGTCACGATCGATCGGCTTCGTGAGGTAGTGGAGCGCGCCCAGCTCGATCGCGTCCCGCGCGGTCTCCAGGCTCGGCGATCCCGTCATGAGGACCACCGGCGTCTGACACCCGTAGGAGCGGATCATGTCGAGCATCTCCGTGCCGCTGACGCCGGGCATGTGGATGTCGGACACGATGACGTCGTAGCCGCCGGTCATCGCCTCCCGGGCGGCGGCCTGGCCGTCGCTCGCGCGTGCGACGGTGAAGCCCCCCTGGGTCAACGTGCGTTCGAGCGCGCGGAGGAGCTGGACGTCGTCGTCGACGAGCAACACGTCGGCGCGCTTGTCCGACGTCTCGTGGCTCGGCGGAGAGGTGCTGTCCATTCACCCTACGCAAACGGCACATCCCGGGCCGTCTGAAGGGAGGGGGACCTACTTGGCGATTTCGGTCGCCGCGATGACGCGCCGGAGCAGCGGCTCGTCCTCCTCGCCCTCGGGGACGGCCACGAAGAACCCGAAGGAGTAGCCGTGCCCGCCCGACAGGAACGTGCAGGACCAGCGGCGTACGGTGTGGCCCCGGTCGCTGAACGTCGCGACGTGCTCGATGCCCTCCGAACTGCCGAAGCACGGCTTCTTCACGCGCGAGACCTCGAGGTAGTCCGTCTTGCCCCGGGCGAGGGTGTCGAGGATGACGCGGGCGTACTCGCTGACCTCGTTCGAGACCGGCGTCATGTTCGCGGTGAAGTAGACCTCGCTCTCCTTGTGGAGCGAGCCGAGGGCGGTCGGCGCGAGCGCGGCCGAGTGCTCGCCGGCGGCGCTCGCGGCGAAGTCCTTCGGGTAGTGGAGGGTGAGGAGCTTCGTCTTCGTCACGTAGGTCTGATCGAGCGCGACCTCCTCGCGCGGACCCTTCGGCGGCTTCTTGCAGCCCGCTCCCGAGAGCGCCGCTGCCGCCGCGAGCACGAGCGCGACCCGGGCGCCCTTCATGCGCGCGCGTCCTTCTGCGCTGCCCCGGCGAGGTCCTTCGCCCAGGCGCGGAGGCGATCTTCGTCCGGGCCCTCCAGCATGATGCGCAGCTTCGGCTCGGTGCCGCTCCACCGGACGAGCACGCGCCCGTCGTGTCCGAGCGCGTCCTTCACCTTCGCCGTCGCGATCGAGAGGAGGCGCATGTGCTCGAGGGGCTGGCGGGAGGGGAGGTTCACGTTCTCGAGGACCTGGGGCACACGCTCCATCGCCTCCTTCGCGAGCTCGGAGAGCGGGCGGCCGGACTGCACCACGATCGAGAGCACCTGGAGGGCGGCCACGATGCCGTCGCCCGTCGAGGCGTGATCGAGGAAGATGAGGTGGCCCGACTGCTCGCCGCCGAGGTTGTACCCGCCCTGGCGCATCGCCTCGACCACGTAGCGGTCGCCGACCTGCGTGCGGACGAGCTTCCCGCCGCGGCGCTGGATGGCGCGCTCGAGCCCGAGGTTCGACATGACTGTGGCGACGAGCGTCTTCCGCGACAGCTCGTCTTCGTCGATCATCCGGCACGCGCACATCGCCATGACGACGTCGCCGTCGACGATCTGCCCCTTCTCGTCGATGACGATGAGGCGATCCGCGTCGCCGTCGAGCGCGATGCCGATGTGGGCGCCCTTCTTCACGACCTCCGCGCGGACGTTGTCGGGGTGGAGCGCGCCGGCGTCGCGGTTGATGTTCACGCCGTTCGGCTTCACGCCGATCGCGGTGACGTTGGCGCCGAGCTCCGAGAAGACGAGGGGCGCGACCTTGTAGGCGGCGCCGTGGGCGCCGTCGATGACGACGCGCACGTTGTCGAGGGTGAGGCCGCGCGGGAAGGTCGCCTTCGCGAAGACGACGTAGCGCCCGCCCGCGTCATCGAGGCGTGACGCCTTGCCGATGCCGGGGCCCGTCGGGCGCTTGCCGAGCAGCGCGTCGTTCATCATGAGGCGCTCGATCTCCGCCTCTTGATCATCGGGCAGCTTGAACCCGTCGGCGCCGAAGATCTTGATCCCGTTGTCCTGGTACGGGTTGTGGCTCGCGCTGATCACGATGCCGGCGTCGGCGCGCATGCTCACGGTGAGCTGCGCGATCGCCGGCGTCGGGATCGGTCCGCAGAGGATCACCTTCGCGCCCATCGAGCAGATGCCGGCCGCGATCGCCTGCTCGATCATGTACCCGGAGAGCCGCGTGTCCTTGCCGATGAGGATGCGCGCCGTGTGAGCCTTGTTGCGCCCGGCGACGTGCGCGACCGCCTTGCCGAGCTGGAGCGCGAGCTCCGGCGTCATCGGCGCCTCGTTCGCGACGCCGCGGATGCCGTCGGTGCCGAAGAGATGCCGCACGGGGACGGCGGCCGAGGAGAGGGCCTTGGTCTCCTGCGTCGTGCCCTTCACGGAGGCGTCCGGCCTCGACGTGACGCTCTTCGCCTTCGTCTTCGCCTTGCCGTGCTTGCTCGTGCCGTTCGCCTCGCCCATGTCTCTCTCTCTCTGTCTTCCCCCGGGGGAGGGCGAGAGAGCATACCCGTCAAGGACGGGCGGCTAAAGTCCCACGGACGGGTCCGGCGTCAGATCGAGCAGGAGGGCACGTGCGGCCCCCACGAGGTAGAGCGAGCCGCAGACGACGACGAGGCCGTCCGGGCCCGCCGCCGCCCGCGCGAGGACGAGCCCCTCGCGCAGCGATCGCGCGGGCGTCCCCGGCAGGAGGGCCGCGAGCGCCTCGGGATCGGCCGGCGCCCGCCCGCCCGGGGCGACGTAGACACGGGGGACGTCGAGCGGACGGAGCGCGTCGAGCATCGGCGCCCAGGGCTTGTCCGCGAGCACGCCGAAGACGAGCGCGCGCGGAGCGAGGGGAGACGTCTCGAGCGCGCGCACGAGCGCGACGGCCCCGTCGGGGTTGTGCGCGCCGTCGAGGACGTACGGTCCCGCGAGCTCGGGATCGCGCGTGCGGGGCACGTCGATGCGCTCGAGCCGCCCCGGCCACCGCACGTCGGCGAGGCCGCGGGCGCGCGCGTCGTCGGCGAGGCCGAGGACGTCGGCGAGGGCCCACGCG
>JALHPN010000157.1 GCA_022842465.1 Polyangiaceae bacterium
GCCCCCGACCACCACGCAGCCGGCCGTCGCCGCTGCCCCGCCGGCGCCTGCCCCGGCCGAGCCCCCCAGCAAGCCGACCCCAACGACGAACCCGACACGGAGCGCGATTGATGACCGCAAGTGACCTTTCTTCTGCTCGACGTTCGCTGCCGTCTTTCTCTCGTATCGCTTTCTCCTCGATGATCCTGGGACTGGTCCTCGCGGCCAGCCCCGTTCGGGAAGCTCGTGCCCAGGCCACGCAGGGCGACAAGTCCGTCGCCGAGGCGCTCTTCCAGGAGGGCAAGCGCCTCATGAACGAGGGCAGGTTCGCCGAAGGTTGCCCGAAGCTCGCCGAGTCGAACCGGATCGACCCGGGCGCCGGGACGCTCACGGCGCTCGCCCTCTGCCACAAGGGCGAGGGAAAGACGGCGACGGCCTGGAGCGAATTCAAGGAGGTCGTGTCCCTCGCGCGCAAGGACGGCCGAAAGGACCGCGAGGAGGTCGCGACCGCCAACGCCAACGAGCTCGAGCCGAAGCTCTCGCGCCTGAAAATTCAGCTCGATCCCCAGGCCGACGCGCAGAACCTCGTCGTGAAGATCGACGACACCGTCGTCAACAGGGCCGCCTTCGGCTCCGCGCTCCCGGTCGACCCCGGAACGCGCAAGATCACGGCGAGCGCTCCGCTCAAGAAGACGTTCGAGACGACGATCACCATCGGCTCGGAGCGCGACGACAAGAGCATCCAGATCCACGCGCTCGAGGACGACCCCGAAGCCATCGCCGCCGCCGAGCGAGAGAAGCAGGCCGCCGCGGAGGCCGCTCAGGGCGGCAGGGTGGTCCGCGACGGGAGCACCCAGCGGATCCTCGGCTACGCCCTCGCGGGCGTCGGCATCGTGGGGATCGGCGTCGGCAGCTTCTTCGGCGTCCGGGCGCTCGGCAAGAAGAGCGACTCGGACGAGCTCTGCCCGACCTCTCCGTGCTCGAACGCCGAGGGCGTGCAGGCGAACGACGATGCGAAGTCGAACGCAACAATCTCCAACATCGCCATCGGCGGCGGTATCCTGGCGCTCGCAGGCGGCTTCGTGCTCGTCCTCACGGCGCCGAAGCGCAGCGAGCCCGTCGCCAAGGTCGGGCGCCTCCGGGTGCTGCCGACGACCGACGGGCGTTCGACCGCGGTCTTCGTCGGTGGAAGCTTCTGAGACCTTTCTTCTCGGGGAGAGAAAACGTGACGATCAGGACCCTCGGCCTCGCGGCCGCTTTCAGTTGCGCTGTCGCGGCGCTCTTCGGTTGCGAAGTGATCGCCGGCATCGAGTCGAAGGAGCTCACCAGCGGGACCACCTCGGGAGACGGCGGGGCCGAGCCCATCCGTCTCGGCATGACCGCGGCGCTCACCGGCACGAGCGGAGCCCTCGGCACGGAGCTCCGTCGAGGCATCGCGTCGTGTCTGCAGCGCCGTAACAAGGTCGGCGGCGTCGGCGGCCGCCCCGTCGTGCTCGACGTGCGGGACGACCAGTACGACCCCGCGAAGGCCGAAATCAACGCGCGCGCGCTCCTCGACGTCACCACGGTGAACGCGGACGCGGCCCAACCGGACACGCGCGGCCCGAACTCGGTCCTCGCCCTCATCGGCAACGTCGGCACGCCGACGATGCAGAAGAGCCTTCCGGTCGCGACGAAGAACAAAGTCCTCTACTTCGCGCCGTTCACCGGCGCCCAGGCGCTCCTCCGCGATGCGACCCGGCCGCCGAACGTCTTCAACTATCGCGCCGGCTATTTCGAAGAGACGCGGGCGATGGTGGCGCGGATCAAGGAGGACAACGGCGGTGCGCTGCCCGGCCCGAAGAACATCATCGTCTTCGCGCAGGACGACGGCTACGGCGACGCCGGCTACAACGGCATCAAGGCGGCCCTCACGGCCGAAGGCGTCACGGAGGCTCCGCCGCGCGTCAACTACGTCCGCGACGACGTGACGAGCGTCGCGAACAGCGTGTCGGAGGTCCGCAACATCATCTCGAAGGACACGGACCTGACGAAGAAGGTGACGATCGTGATGATCGACACCTACCAGATCGGCGCGAGCTTCATCCGGCTCTTCCGTGACACGATCGGACGGGACACGTCGATCCCCAAGGAGGCGCGCACGCTCGCCGCCACCGCCAGGTTCATGCACGTGTCGTTCGTCGGCCCGGAGGGTCTCGTCGACGAGCTCAAGAAGCCCCCGACGAGCCTCACGGTCGACGGCTTCTTCACGACGTACGCGCAGAACGTCTTCGTCACCTTCGTCGTGCCGTCGCCGGACGGCCGCGCCCCGGGTCTCCTCGAGTACCGCGAGTCGATCAAGGAGTTCGACAACGGCCGCCTCGGGCCGATCTCGCTCGAAGGCGACCTCTCCTGCCGCCTCTTCCTCCAGGGCCTCGACAGGGCGGCGGGGAACTACAGCCAGGACAACCTGGTCAAGGTGTTCGAGAACCTCGGCAAGGTGGACCTCGGCATCAGCGCCGATCTCTCGTTCGAGCCGACGAAGCACACTGCCTCGGACAACGTCTGGCTCGCCGAGATGAAGCTCGGCTCCGACGCCGTCCCCTTCTACGAGGTCATTGCTCGCTGGGATCCGCGCGCGGGCCTCCGCCCCGAGTGACGTGATCCGCGGCGTCCTCGGACGGCCGTTCCTCGATCTCGAGCCCCTCCTCGACCTGGGGGGGCTCGACGTCGTCCATGACGAGGTGTGCCTCGCGCTCGCGGAGGTGCCGGTCGACTTCACGGGCGGGAGCCACCGCTCGATGGGGATCATGCCCGCGTCGCGAACGGCGGAAGCGCACGTCGACTACGGCGAGGTCGTCGCCTCTCTCGACCACGCGGCCTACGAGACCTTCCGATCCCTCGCGGACGATCCGGCGAGCCTCCCGTCACGTCCCGAGGCGGGCGCGTTCGGGGAGGAGCGCGCGCATCCGCTCTCGCGTCGCCAGATGCTCTGGCTCCAGTACCGGCACGGCGTGTACTTCCCCTGGAAGGTCTACGTCGAGATGATCCCGAACCGCTACTGGGACGAGAAGAGCGACGCGAGCGGCAAGGACTTCACCCGGCACGCGAAGACGTTCTTTCCTCGCACGATCGACTTCGTGCGACGTCTTCCCTTCCAGCAGATCGGTCGATGTAACATCATGGGCCTCCTCCCGAACGATCACGGCACCGTGCATCGCGACGGCGACCCCCGAGAGAAGGCAGACGTGGACCACTTCATCACCCTGTGCCCGGAGCGGAACAAGCGCCTCTTCCTCTGGGACGAGGAGACCCGGGTCGAGCACGAGGTCCGCGGCCGCGCATACTGGTTCGACGACAGCGACTGGCACGGCGTGAAGGCGGACCCCTGGTTCCGCTACTCGGTCCGCGTCGACGGCGTGTTCCGCCCCGAGTTCCTCGAGCGCGTCCGGCGCGCCGCCGGAGGTGGAGGGTGAACCAGCCGAGGCCCCCGTTCGAGCGGACCGAGCTCGTCGACAAGCCCGGCATCGTCGGCGCGAAGTGGTGGCAGTCGGCCCTCGCGGACGAGTCGACGAAGGTCGCCAGGCGGAGCGCGCTGCGCTCGATCGTCATCGCGGGCGGCGTCCTCGCCGGCTTCGGTGCGATGGTCGCGATGTGCGCGAAATCGATCTCGGGGGGCTCGCCCTCGAGCACCTCCTCGGGCGGCTTTCAGCTCGACCCGTCGGAGGCGACCGAGTCGCGGAAGGGCTCGCTGGACGTCCAGCGAGACTTCGGCTGGAACTTCGGGGCCTACGACGAGGCCCTCGTCTTCGACGGCGCGTCGCTGCAGCCGTTCGACCCGACGGCGGCCGCGACGCTCATCGAGGCGATGCGGCCGGCCCGCGTCGACCTCCGGCCCTTCTACCTCCCGACCCTCTTCGACGCCCCCTACGCGACCCCGCGGGAGATGGCGAAGATCGACCCCGTACAGGTCGCGAAGTGGAAGCCGCTGGCGAAGAGCGGCATCGGTCCCATCCGCACCCCGGCGATGGACCTCGCCTACGAGAAGGGGCGTGCGCTCGCCGGGCTCTTCGACGCGCTGAAGGCGAACGGCGGCAGCGCGCGCGACGCGAACGCCGGGATCCTCGTCGACCTGCCGGGCCCCGAGGCGCTCGCCTTCGCCGCCGGCGCGGCGAGCGTCTTCGATCCGGTCGTCCTCTTCGACAACTGGCCTCACCCGCGCGGCGTCGTCCGCGCGCACGAGACGCTCGGGGCCGCGCTCTTCTACCAGCCCCTCTTCGAGAAGGAGCGCGCGAGCGCGCCGAAGACGGCGAAGGGCAAGCCGCCGCTCTTCGTCCTCGATCGCCGCCGTCTCACCGCGTACACGGACGACGCCTCGCAGTTCGACAACCGCTTCGTCGCGAAGCTCCCCTCCCCCGCCGCGGCCATGTCCGCGCTCGGCGTCCAGCGTCTCCTCTACGTGGTCCCGACGGAGGCGGACGCCGTCGTCGAGTCGGACGACCTCAACGACGATTTCCTCCTCTACGCGAGCGGGGGCGTCGACGTCCGCGCGCTCTCGAGCGAGCTCCTCCAGAAGCCCGCGGGCGGCTCGGAGGTCTTCTACGGCGGCACGTCCGCTTCCCACACGAGCTTCTTCCTCGACTACCCGTGGGCGAAGCCGCCGCGGCCGGCGACGAGCCGCCTCGCGCAGAACCGCGGCAAGGACTACAAGGCGGCGCCGCGCGCGACCCCCTACTCGACGGGCGCGACGACGGGCTCGGTCGCGCGCCAGAGGCCCGCGACCTTCTCCACCGTGCCCGTCATCGTCGCCGTGGGGACCGGCATCGTGCTCGGATCGCGCTACACCCGGAGCGGGTCGTGGAACCGCTCGTCGGGCGGCGGGTGGGCGAGCTGATGCTGAACACGCTCTTCGCCCTCGAAGTGTGCGCCCGCTACGAGCCTGCGGGCCGGCTCCACCAGAGCCTCCGCGCCCTCCTCGGCCAGCAGCCTCCGGGAGTGACCCTCCAGGGCAAGTGGCAGTTCTATCGCGCCGTGGTCTTCGAGCTCTTGAACGGCTTCCCGCTCTTCGAGATGGGGTGCTGGGACTACTTCGACGACGACGCGAAGGCAAAGGCGAGCTTCGATCAGTGGTGCCGCGGCATGACGACCGAGGAAGGCGCCAGGAAGGAGCCGTCAGGGACGGATCCGTACCGCGGCGACCCGCGCTACCTCACGTTCACGATGGCGTTCCTCCTCGCGAAGGGCTCGCCGTGCGATCAGGCGATGGCGCGCCTCTGCCAGGTGCCGGAGCAGGCGCTGTGGGAGAAGGCGACCTTCCGGCGGATCCTCGAGGGCCTCGGCGTCCTCAACTTCGCGAGCGTCGTCGGTGACGTCGCCTACCTCATCCCGCGGGACGACGGCTGGGGCCTGACGCGAGCGGACCTGACGGACCCCAAGTTCCACTACTTGCGCGCGCTCACCTGAGGGGCGGACTCGCCCGGAGTCCGCTACAGTCAACGGGCCCCGCGCCCATGCCTTCGCTCCGCAGAACGCCTCGGTCTCTCCTCGCGCGCCTCTCGGGCGCTCTCGTCGGCGCGAGCGTCGTCGTCGCGCTCTCGAGCTGCGGCTCACGCACCGGCCTCTTCGGAGCTGGGGGGGGCGTCGACGGGGGCGACACCGATGCGCCCCGCGATGCGGCGCCGGACGCGAACCCTTGCATCCCGGGCCGCTTCACGCTCGAGGTCGCGACCGCGCAGCTCATGTTCGTCATCGACCGCTCCGGCTCGATGGCGTTCGCCCTGAACGGCGACGAGAACGCGCCGGTCGGCGTGCCGTCTCGCTGGGACGTGCTGCGGAACGGGCTCCAGCAGGTCGTCGCTCCTTTCGACGGCCAGCTCGCGATGGGTGCCAAGTTCTACCCCGAGCCGCCGCGGGACGGAGCCGACAGCGAGGAGGCGTGCCGCACGGACACGGGCGTCGGCATCCCGCCGCAACGAGGTCGCTTCCAGGAGATCCTCGACGTGTTCGCGAGCACCATCCCACGCGGAGGGACGCCGACGGCCGAGGCGGTGAGGCTCGCGGCCCAGTTCCTGACGCAGCAGCGGGGCGTCGCCCGCACCATCGTGCTCGCGACGGACGGCGCGCCGAACTGCAACCCGTCGCTCGACGCGAACCGCTGCATCTGCACGACCCCCCGCTTCCCCTGCAGCGCGAACCCGGGCCGCGGCCGCTACAGCTGCCTCGACGACCAGCGTGCCGTCGAGACGATCCGCGAGATCGCCGAAAACCAGAGCATCCCGATCTACGTCATCGGGATCGGGAGCACCGAGAGCCCGCAGTTCCTCCAGGTCCTCGATCGAATGGCCGTCGCGGGGGGGCGCCCCCGCGCGGCGGCCCCGCGCCACTACAACGTGCAGTCTGCAAACGACATGAACGCGGCGCTCGAGAGCATCCGAGACAGCGTCGCCAGCTGCACGTATCTCACGCCGTCGAGCCCCACCGATCCCGACCAGATCGACGTCGAGGTCTCGGGGCGGACGGTCGCGCGCGACCCGAGTCGCCAGAACGGCTGGGACTGGGTCGATCGGGCGTACGGGACGATCGCGTTCTTCGGCGACGCTTGCGTCGAGGCGCAGAGCGCCACCGCGCAGATCACCGGCGTGGTCGCCTGCGAGCCCTGAAGAGAGGCGCCGTTGCGACGCCTCGCCGATGCCCTGTTCGCCTGCGAGGGCACGCGGGCGAGGACGGCGAAGGTGGGCGCGCTCGCGTCCGCGCTTCGTGACGTGAGCACGCAGACGCCCTCGTGCCTCGCCTTCGCGACGCGGCTCCTCTCCGGGGCGCTCCTCCCGGTCCTGGACGGCCGGACGCTCGGGGTCGGCTACGCGCTGCTCGTCGACGCCGCCGCGCAGGTGACGGGCATGACACCGGCGTGGTTCGGCGTGCGCGCCCGCGCGTCGGGCGACCTCGGGACGGCGATCGGCGACGCCGTCCATGGCGCGCTCGAGGACGAGCGCCTGCCCGGAACGGGGCTCCGCCTCGGCGATGCCGAGGAGATGGCGTCGACGCTCGCCGGTACGGGCAGTCGCGAGGCCAAGCTCGCCGCGCTGGTCGACGCGCTCTCGGCGACCACGCCGCACGAGGCTCGCTACCTCGCGCGCGCCGTGCTCGGCGAGATGCGTGTCGGCGCGAAGGAGGGAATCGTCATCGACGCCGTCGCCGCAGCGTTCGGTCGGCCTGCGGACCAGGTGCGCCGCGCGGCGGGGATCGTCGCGGACGTCGGCCTGGTCGCCGAGCTCGCGCGAGACGACCGGCTGTCTGAGGCGACGGTGACGCTCGGCCGCCCGCTGGGCTTCATGCTCGCGAGCCCGCTCGAGACCGCGAGAGGGCTCGACCTCACCGTCCCCCATGCGGTCGAGGACAAGATCGACGGCGTGCGTGCCCAGGTTCACGTGAGCGCGGCGAGCACGGCGATCTTCGCTCGCGGAAAGGGCGCGGTCACGAGCGCGTTCCCAGACGTCGCCGGTCCGCTCACGGAGCACGCCGCGACCGGCGCGCTCGCGGAGGCCATCGTCGACGGCGAGATCGTCGTCGTCACGGAGGACGGCCGACCGCGCCCCTTCTCCGCGATTCAACCGCGACTCAAGAAGAACGAGCCGGATCCCGACCTCGTGCGCGCGCACCCGGTCGTCCTCCTCGTCTACGATCTCGTCTGGCAGGCGGGGCAGAGCCTGCTCGATGTGCCCTTTCGCGAGCGGCGCGACCGGCTCGCGGCGTGGTGCACGGCGGCCCCTCCGAACGTGCGGCTCCATGGCTCGGCGCCCCTCGCTTCGCCCGACTCGGTAGACCTCCTCTTCGAAGATGCGCGCAAACGCGGATGGGAGGGGCTCGTCCTCAAGCGCCTCGACGCGCCGTACGCGGCCGGAGTCCGGGGCTTCGCGTGGATCAAGGTGAAGAAGGCGTTCGCCACCCTCGACGTCGTCATCGTGGCGGCCGAGCGTGGTCACGGGCGGCGGAACGAGGTCCTCTCGGACTACACGTTCGCGGTGAGAGACGACGACGGCGCGCTCCTTCCGGTCGGGAAGGCGTACAGCGGGCTCACCGACGCGGAGATCAAGGACATGACGGAGCGCCTGCGAGCGCTGGCGATCGGCGAGGAGCGTCACGGGCTCCTCGCCGTCCGTCCCGAGATCGTGCTCGAGGTCGCGTTCGACGGGATCCAGCGATCGGATCGCCACGCGAGCGGCTACGCCCTGCGCTTCCCGCGCATCGCGCGCATCCGGGACGACAAGCGCGTGGACGAGGTGAACGCGGTCGCGGACGTCCGTGCGCTCTACGAGGCGCAGCTCGCGAGCGGCCACCGCGAGGACGAGACGGCGGCGGACCGCCGCCCCTCCCGCGGTGGCCGGCGGTCGGGGCGGAGGCCCGACGTGCGCGCGAAGTCGAAGCAGCTCAAGCTCTTCGACGACTCGTGACCGCGGACGAGAGCGGCGTCCCGGGCACGCTCGATCGAGGGGGGGGCCGAAGGTCGGGTAGCCGCCTCTTGCCGGGCGCCCCCTCGCCGGTCAGGCTAGAGGTCATGGCCCACGCGGGATCGTCCGGCTCCTACGAACGCCTTCGCGAGCGCGTGCTCGCCCTCCGCCACGAGCTCGCGATGGCAGAGGAGGTCCTCGCCGCACGAGAGGCGGAGACGCGCGCCGACCACGCCGAGGCACCGGCGCGCCGGGAGGGACGCCGGCGCCTACGGCGTGCCGAGTCGACGGCGCTCGTCACCCGGGTGGCGCTCCGCCGTGCAGCGCTCGAGCGACGGCGCGACCTCGGGCGGATGCTGCTCGTCGGCGTCGCCGTCTCGATGGCGACCGCCGCGCTCGTCGTCTTCTCCATTCGGGCGATCGACGCGCGCGCCGAGGCCGTCGAGGTCGCGAGGCCCCTCGCGAAGCTCCCCGTTCCCGCGGCGCCGATCCGCGCTCCCGCGACGGTGACGGCGAGCGTCCCCTCGCCTCCTCCCGCCGCGCCCGAGGTGACCGCGCGACCGGCGCCGGCGGCCCCGCCCGCAGGCGAGCCGCGCGACGTGGCTCCGAGCCCGTGGGGCGGCGCCGCCGAGGCAGGCTTCCTCACCGTCATCTGCACGCCGAAGTGCACGAGCGTCGCGGTGGACGGCGTCGAGGTCGCAGGCGGACACGTCGTGAACCGCGCCACGACGC
The DNA here is from genome assembly GCA_022842465.1 of Polyangiaceae bacterium. Classification (GTDB taxonomy): domain Bacteria; phylum Myxococcota_A; class Polyangia; order Polyangiales; family Polyangiaceae; genus Labilithrix. The sequence goes on from JALHPN010000157.1 coordinate 9,138, forward strand.
CGGGGACGCATCAACTCGTCCTCCGCGCAGGAGAGTCCACGCGGACGACGACGGTGAAGGTCACGCCCGGCGTGCGCTCGGAGCTCCGCTTCGCGATGGACGAGAAGCCCGCCGCCGCCAGGTGGGGGTTCTGACGGTCAGTTCACCGCCGGGGTGACGCCCATCTCCTTCAGGAGATGATCGCCGTCGACGACGGCGTCGAGGAGCCAGAGGACGTAGCGGATGTCGACGTGGATGCTCCGCGTGACCTCGGGCACGAAGACCCAGTCCGACGCCATCGCCTCGTAGTTCCCGTCGAACACGAGCCCGGTGAGCTCGCCCTTCGCGTTCAGCGTCGCGGAGCCGGAGTTCCCGCCCGTGATGTGGAGATCGGCGAGGAAGTCGACCGGCACCTCGCCGAGCTTCGCGTCGACATAGGGTCCGAAGCGCTTCTGCTCGAACGCGCGGACGAGCGACTCGGGGACGAGGAACGGCTCCTTCCTCTGGTTCTTCGCGATCACCTGGGACACGGTGGTGAAGGGCACGTACGTCTCCGCCGAGGGCGCCGGCTTGTAGCCGCGCACGGTGCCGTAGGTGACGCGCAGAGTGCTGTTCGCGTCGGGGGCGAACGGCGCCTCGGACATCGCGCGGCGCGCCTCGACGAGCTGGGGCTTCAGCGACGCGAGCTTCCCGGCGAGCCTCTCGCGACGCTCCTCGGCGTCCTTCACCAGCGGGCGGAGCGCGACCGCGAGCGCCACGAGGCCGTCCTTGCTCTTCGCCAGCTCGGCGGTCGTCGCCTTCGTGAGGAGGTCCTGGCGCGTCTTCTCGTCTTCGAGCTTCGTCGTCGCGTAACGAGCGGCCACCGCCTTGGCGATGCCCTCCCGGCTCGTCTCGGCGCCGGCCACCATCGCGAGCGCGCGCGATCGCTCCTTCGCCGGCGCCGCGGCGATGCGCTCGAGCGCGAGGGAGAGCATCGCCTCGTCCACCTTGCGGTGGTAGCTCGTCGAGACGGCCTTCATCGCCTGCTCGTGGCGCGGCCAGTTGCGCGCCTGGTACTCCGGATCGCGGTCGGCGTCCGCCTTCGGGCGCTCCTCCGCCATCCGGACGATCGTCATCGCCGCGGCGAGGAGACGCGAGAACGTCAGCTCCTCGAGCTCGGCATCGGCCTCGCGGTGGCGCGCCTGCGCCGCGAGCACCTCGTCGATCCCGGAGAGCGCCTTCCCCCACTTCGCCTTGCGATCGGGCGCGCCCTCCGTGAACGCGCGGAGCGACCCGTCCTGTGCCGCCTTCTGCGCGGCGAGGCCGCCCTTCACGAGCCCGTCGAGCTGGCCTTTCGTGTTCGTCAGCGCGTTGCCGAAGCGGCGAACCCACGACGTCGCGCGGACCTTCGCCTCCTTGTCGTCCTTGGTGACCTCCGCGAGGCGGGCGAGGTAGTCCTCGAACATCTTCTGCCGACGCGGGTAGCCCCACGTCACCGCTTCCTCCACTTCGGCGGAGGTCTTCAGCGTCGACGTCCGCCCCGGATAGCCCGCGACGAGGACGAGGTCCTTCGGGCGGAGCGGCGTCGAGGCGACCTTCAGGTGGTGCGCCGGCTGGTACGGGACGTTGCCCTCCGCGAAGTCGGCCGGCTTGCCGTCCTTGCCGACGTACGCGCGGAAGAAGGACACGTCGCCCGTGTGACGCGGCCACCGCCAGTTGTCGATCTCGCCGCCGTAGTTGCCGACGCCCGACGGAGGCGCCCACACGAGGCGCACGTCGCGAATCTCGAGCTGCTCGACGAGGTAGTACTGCGCGCCTTCGTAGAACGACGACACGGAGCAGCGAGTCGTCCCCACCTTGTCCTTCTCGCAGGCCGCGATGATCTCCTTCTGGCGCTTCTCGATCTCCTTCCAGCGGGCGCGGTCGTCCTTGATCGCTTCGAGCCCCTTGCGGACGAGCGAAGTCACGTCCGTCACCGCACGCGTGACGTAGACGCGCGCCTGCGGCCCGTTGCTCCTCTCCTCCGCGCGGGTCCTCGCCAGGAAGCCCTCGTCGAGGAGGTTCTTCGCGCCGGTGCTGTTGTGCTGGAGGGCGCCCGTCGCGCAGTGATGGTTCGTCGCGACGAGACCGTCCCCCGAGACGAACGACGCCGAGCAACCGCCGAGGCTCACGACAGACGAGAGCACGCCCGACGTCGGATCCGAGAGATCCTTCGGGTCGAAGGCGAGCCCGAGCTTCTTCAGCGTCGCGGCGTGGACGCCCTCGGCGATCTGGTGCGGCATCCACATGCCGCCCGGATTCTGGAACGCCGCCGCCGCCGCGTTCGGCGCCTCGGCAGCGCGGACGTCGACGAGCGGCGCTGCGCTCGGCGCCGGCGGCGTCGCCCGGACGACGGGGGGCGCCACTCTGGGCGACACCGGGGGGGGAGAATCCCCACACGCGAGCAGCGGGAGCACGGCGGCGGCGAGACCTGCGAGGGGGAAGGACGAGCGCATCGGACCCCGACTAGCATCGACACGCCGAGGGCGCGAGACTGCTCGGGTTTCGGTCTTCGCCCACATGCGCGCACCTCGTCCGGTGCGCGCCCGCGAACGGAGCTTGCGTCGCCTGCACCTAACTGGCAGAACCCGGGCCTGGTGCAGTGGGGGATTCATCCTCCGCAGCCCACGCCCGAGCAGCGCAACGGATGAGCAACACCGCCGATCACCACGCCGAGCCGGCGTCCCCCGCAGCGAACGAGGGCTCCGCCCTCGACAGCGTCCTCTGGATCGTCCGCGCGATCCGAAAGAGCTGGGCGATCATCGTGGCGGCCGTCCTCCTCGCCGGCGGCGGCTCGCTCCTCTATTCCAAGACGCTCCCGAAGGTCTACGAGGCGCAGTCGCTCCTCGAGTTCGACCCCGACGTCATCAAGCCCCTCGGCAACAAGGCGGACCCGCTCATCGGCTGGAGCGCCGTCTGGGACACGCAGCAGTACTACGAGACCCAGTACAAGATCATCCAGTCGGACCGCGTCCTCTCGATGGTCGTGCGCAACCTCGGCCTCCAGAACGACGCCGAGTTCCTCGGCTACAAGCCCGCCGCGCCCGCGCCCCTCGACGACACGATCGCCGCGCTCCGGGCCCGCCTCATCGTCGAGCCGGTGAAGGGGAGCCGCCTCGTCGCGCTCCGCATCCAGGACACGCGCCCGGCGATGGCGCAGCGCCTCGCCGACGCCGTCGCGAAGGCGTACATCAAGCAGAACCTCGACAAGATGGTCAGCGCGACGGAGGACACCGTCGTGTGGCTCTCGGGGCAGCTCGATCACTTCAAGGCAGAGCTCGAGCAGAACGAGAACTCGCTCCACGAGTTCAAGAAGCAGAACGATCTGCCCTCGAGCACGCTCGAGGATCTCTCGAAGATGATCCGCCTCGAGATGCAGGAGTTCGACTCGGCGCTCACGCGCACGCGCATGCGGAAGTCCGAGCTCGCCGCGCGTCACCACGAGCTCTCCAAGATCACGGCCGAGAACCCGGACCAGGTGCCGGCCTCGGAGCTCCTCTCGAACAGCTTCCTCGGCCAGCTGCGCCAGCACTACCAGGCCGCCGTCCGCGAGCGCGCCGAGCTCCTCGCCGAGGGCAAGGGCGAGAACCACCCCGCCGTGAAGAAGGCGGACGAGAAGGCCGCGATCGCCCGCACGCAGCTCCTCTCCGAGGTGAAGAACATCCAGGGCGCCATCGCCCGCGATCTCTCGATCCTCGAACGGCAGGAGGGCGGCGAGGCGTCGCTCTACGAGACCTCCCGCAAACGTGCGGTCGAGCTGAACCTGAAGGAGCTCGAGTTCCACCGACTCGACCGGCTCCGCGCGCAGAACGAGAAGCTCTACGGCATGCTCATCGAGCAGCTGAAGGAGGCCGACCTGCGGCGGATGATGAACACGAACAACATCCGCCTCGTCGACTCGCCGACGGAGCCGAAGGAGCCGGTCGCGCCGCGCATCTCGGTGAACGTGCTGTTCGGGCTCCTCGGCGGCCTCCTCTTCGGCCTCGCGCTCGCGCTGCTCCGCGAGCAGCTCGACAACACGATCAAGACGCCGGAGAGCGTCGAGCAGAAGCTCGGCGTGACCTTCCTCGGGCTCCTCCCCGAGATCGCGGAGGACGACGACGGCGGCGATCGGAGCGGCAAGAAGCGCCGCCAGCGCGCGCGGCGCCTCGCGAAGACGGAGCTCGCTCCGGAGCTCCTGGTCCACGAGCGGCCGACCTCGGGCGCCGCCGAAGCAGCGCGATCGCTCCGCACGAACCTGATGTTCATGAACCCCGACCGCCCCTTCCGGCGCCTGCTCGTCACGAGCGCCGCGCCGGCCGAGGGGAAGACGACGGTCGCGGTGAGCATCGCGATCTCGCTCGCGCAGGGCGGCCAGCGCGTCTGCATCGTGGACTGCGACCTGCGCCGTCCGCGCCTCCACCGCATCTTCGATCGCGCGGGCGACATCGGCCTCACGAACGTGATGGTCGGCGACGCGACGATCGACGAGGTGGCAAAGCCCACGATCGTGCCGAACCTCTTCTGCATCCCGTGCGGTCCGATCCCGCCGAACTCGGCGGACGTGGTCGCGTCGGAGAAGTTCAAGCGCTTCCTCGACGACCTCTCGAAGAAGTTCGATCGCGTGGTGCTCGACAGCCCGCCGATCGTCGCCGTCACCGACTCGGCGATCGTCTCGACGCTCGTGGACGGCGTCGTCTTCGTCATCCGCGCGTCCAAGACCCACACGGCGACGTGCAAGTCGGCGCTACGTGCGCTCCGCGACGTCGACGCGCCGATCGCCGGCGCCGTGCTGAACGCCGTGAACCTGAAGAGCCACGAGTACAGCTACTACCACTACTACTATTACAAGCGCGAAGGGTACGCCCCCCTCACGCCGGCCCAGCAGGCCGCGCTCGACGACAACCGCCAGCCCCCCGCGCCGCCGAACTGATCAGAACGCGGCGGTGACGGCGAAGGAGCCGCCGATCACGCCGGCGACGGTGCTCTCGACGCGGTCGAGGTCGGAGGTGACGAGGACCGGGCCGCCGTCGGCGAGGAGCTCGACCGCGACGGAAGGGCCGAAGACGTGGCGGAAGCCGCCGCGGAAGCGGGCCGACCAGAAGTTGGCCCCGATGCGCGTCCCCGCGACCGTGTAGCGCTCGTAGCCGAGGCCCCCGCCGAGCACGAACTGGTCGCCCGCGTACTTCGTGATCGGGATCCGGATCTCGCCGCCGCCGAGCGCGAGGACGCCCCCGGCCGCCGTCGTCCGTCCGGACTCGCCCTGCCCCGCGTAGCCGATCTCGGTCAGGAACGTGAAGCTCGAGCTGACGGAGTAGCGGATCGTCGCGCCGAGGCCGTAGGCCATGTCGCTCGTCCCGCCCTCGGCGAAGAAGTAGCGGGGCACGTGGACGAAGGCGCCGAAGATCCAGCCAGTGCCCTCGCGGAGGGGCGACTGCTCCGCGTCGTCCGCCCGCTTCTCGTCGGCGGCGTAGTCGTCGTACGAGCGCGTGTCGCCGTCGCGAGACGGCCCGATCACGTTGCTCCGCTTGCTCGACGCGCCCCTCGACGAGGCCGACGCGCTCGCTCCTCCGCCGCCCATCGAGAGGCTCGCGGCGCCGGACGCCGACGCGCCGTCGTCCTTGGGCGTGTCGCCGTCGTCCGTGCCGCGCTCCGTCGGCTCGGTCCCCTCGAGGCGCTGGAGCCGCTCACGGATCTGGTCGCCGTCGGGCGCGTCGGGCCGCGCGACCAGGTACGCGCGGTAGTCGTCGATCGCCGGGTAGCGATGGTCGAGCTTCTCGTGGCAGAGCCCGCGGTCGCGGTAGAGCGTCGGCTCCACCGTGGTGCGGAGCGCCTCGTCGAACGCCACGAGCGCGCCGGCGCAGTCGCCGGCACGCGCGCGCGCGCGGCCCGTGATGCCTGCCTGACCGCCGACCTCTCCGCGCTTCAGCGTGAACTGGGCGCTCGAGTTGCGTGGGGCGCCGGGCGGCGCCGGGGCGCCGCGGACCGACGTTCCGCCCCCACCCCCGCCCTTCTGCGCCCACGCGTGGGACGCCGAGAGGAGGAGGCCGAAGACGGTGCCGTAGAGCGCGATGCGCCGCATGACGGAGGATCGTACGTCACGGCCTCGGGGGCGACCAAGAAACGCGCCTGGCGTCAGTTCCGACCTGGGAACCCGTTCACGCGGCCTCCGTCGAGCCCGCGGAGGAGCGGCCGAAGCGCGCCGCCGTCGCCCGCCGTGCCCGCGTCCGAGCCGACCGCGCCCGCGTCCGCCGTCGCGAGGCCGCCGTCCGCCTTCTGGGCCAGATACTCCTTCGTCACGAAGGTGATCCGCCCGAAGCGCGCCGCCTTGTGGAAGTTCCCCTGCCCGAGGATCGGCGACCATGCGGTGCCGCCGTTGCTCTCCATCGCGTAGACGTTCACGCGCCACGCGTCGCCCGGCTTCGGCGGGAGGTTCTTCGCGCCCTTCTTGAAGGCGCCCCACGGGATCGCGGCCTCGACGGTGTAGCCCTCGTCCTGGTCGTCGGGCTTGTCGATCGTGCCGTGCACGACGACCGCCGTCTTCATCTTCGGGTCCCAGTCCTCGTGACCGAACGGGCCCTGCGGCTCGGCCTTCGGGCTGTTGTAGCCGTCGAACTGCGAGCGGAAGCCGCGGTTCTGCGGACCTATCTGGATCTCGTAGTAGTCGACGTTGTCCCCGTCGCCGTCGGGATCGATCATGATCTCGGCGGTGTCCTTGGTCCAGGTCATGGGCTGTCCCGTGACGGTCCAGTCCTTCGGCTGGGACGCCTTGTCGGTGAAGTACCCGACGACGTCGGCGTCCTTCACCTGCACGAGGAAGTACACGTTGTCGTCGTCCCAGGCGACCTTCGCGCTGCCCTGGACCGAGGTCTTCGGGGCGGGCTTACCCGTCCCGACGTCGACGAAAGGGCCGGTGCTCGCGGCAGCCCCCCACGCGGCGTCGTCCGGCTTGCCGTCGACGACGATCTTCTCGCCCTTGGCGAGCTTCATCACCTCGATCTGAGGGATGTCGCCGCGCTTGCCTCCCGGCTCGGGCGCCTTCTTCGGCGGAACGCCCGTCTTGAGCTTCGCGACGATGGCGCGGTTGTCGCCGTCGCTCGGCCCGCTCACGATCCGGAGCCGCGCGTCCCCCTTCCAGATCCCCACGTAGACGAGCGTGTCCGGACCGCGGAGGTCGGCGGGCATCGTGAACGTCTGCTCGTCGACGTAGGTCTTGCCGCGCTCCCAGCGGTCGGGGCCGAGCACCTGGCGCCCGTTCTTCACCTCGCGGAGCGGCCCGGAGCCGTCGAGGTTGTCGGGCTTGTCGTAGCCCTCGTGCTGGATGTGCGTGAAGAGCTGCCAGCCGTCCTCGATGGGCTCGTCGCAACGCCAGTAGTACGTGACCTTCACCGCCGTGCCCGGGGGCGCCAGCTCGGGCTCCACCTTGTAGGCGACCAGGTGGATCTTGTTCTCGAAGTTGATGTCGACCTTCTTCGCGTCGGTCGGCGGCGCCTCGAGGACGTACGCCGCGAGCCGCTGCTTGTCCTCCGCGCTGATCTGCTGCTTGCCGCCGACGCACGCCGTCGCGAAGGCGGACGACGCGCCCGCCGCCGCCAGGAGGAGAACCGTCCCGAAGAGTCGCTTCATGCCGCGCATCTTGCCAGAGGCCCGCGGCGCGCGTCGAGATCGGCCGCTCGCCTCAGCGGCGTGACTTCTTCCGGGCTTCCTTCTCGCGCTTCCGCTGCGCCTTCTTGGCGTTCTTCTCGGACGTCGAGAGCGGCTTCATCTTCGTCATCGAGTCCCCGCCGCCCATCGCAGGCATGCCGAACTGGCCGGGCATCATCCCCGGGATGCCGGGGAGACCGCCCATGCCGGGCATCATCCCGGGGAAGCCGCCCATGCCGCCCATGCCGGGCATGCCCGGGAAGCCGCCGCCCTGCATCGCCTTCTTCATGTTCTTCATCGCGCCGAAGTGCTTCATGCCCGGGATGTTGCCGAGCATCCCGCCCAGGCCGCCCATCCCGCCCATGTTGCTCATCATCTGCTTCATGAAGAGGAAGCGCTGCACGAGCTCGCTGACCGCCTGCTCGGGCGACCCCGAACCCTTCGCGATGCGCTTCACGCGGCCGGGCTCGCGGATGAGGGCGTACGGGTCCCGCCGCTCGAACGTGGTGAAGCTCGAGATCATCGCCTCGATCTTCACGAGCTCGCGGTCGTCGAGGTTCACGTCGGTGGGCAGCTGGTCCATCCCCGGGAGCTTCCCGACGATGTCCTTCAGGCTGCCCATCTTCTGGATCATCTTCACCTGATTGAGGAAGTCATCCAGGGTGAAGTCCCCCTGGAGCATCTTCATGGCGTCCTCGGCCGCCTTCTCCTGGTCGATGACGTCTTCGAAGTCCTTCATCAGGCCGACGACGTCGCCCATGCCGAGCACGCGGCTCGCCATCCCCTCGGCGCGGAACTCCTCGAACTTATCGGTGCCCTCGCCCATGCCGACGAAGCGGACCGCCGCGCCTGTGACCTCCTTCACGGAGAGCGCCGCGCCACCGCGCGCGTCGCCGTCGAGCTTCGTGAGCACGACGCCGGTGAGGTCGAGGCGATCGTGGAAGCCCTTCGACACCTTGACGGCGTCCTGACCGATCATCGCGTCGACGACCAGAAAGACGTTCTCCGGCTCCGTCTTCGCCTTGATCTGCGCGAGCTCCTCCATGAGCTTCTCGTCGATCGCGAGCCGACCGGCGGTGTCGTAGATGATGACGTCGCAGCCCTTCGCCTTCGCCTCGGCCTCGGCCTTCGCGCAGATCGTGACGGGCGACTCGCCCGGGACGTTGAAGACGGGGACGTCGATGCTCTTGCCGAGGACCTGGAGCTGCTCGACGGCGGCGGGGCGCTGCATGTCGGCGGCGACGAGGAGGGGCTTTCGGCCCTCCTTCTTCAGGTAGCGAGCGAGCTTCGCGCAGGTCGTCGTCTTGCCGGACCCCTGGAGGCCGACCATCATGATGCCGGTCGGGCCGTCCCCCTTCTCCGCGAAGACGAGGCCCGGGCCCTCGGCCGTCATGAACCCGACGAGCTCGTCGTGGCAGATCTTCACGAACTGGTCGGCCGCCGACACCTTGAGCGTGTCGCCGTCCTTCCCCTTGGCCTTGACGCGGACGACCTCGCCGAGCGCCTTGTCCTTCACGCGCGCGAGGAACGTCTTCACGACGCCGAGCTCGACGTCGGCCTCGAGCAGGCTCAGCCGCACCTCGCGGAGGGCCGTGTCGATGTTCTGCTCGGTGAGCTCGGTGAGGCCGGCGAGACGGTTCTTGGCCTGGCGGAAGCCCTTGGTGATCGCGTCGAACATTCGGGTAGACCGGGCTTACCACGGTTGCAAGGAGCCGACAAAGGAGGCCCTTCCGCGCGCGGAGAGGCGGCTGGACTCAGGGACGCGCCCTAGAGCCGATGGCGGCGCTTCAGCGCGAGGATCCGATCGTCACACGCTCCGAGGCGGCTCTGGCCTTCGAGGAGCATGGCCTCCGCCTGCTCGAGCTTCTGGGGGAGCGCGCGTGCGGCGCCCGAGTCCGCGGCCAGCGCTCCGGACTCCATGTCACGGAGCCCCGCCTCGACGTCGTGCTTCAAGCGCAGGGCCCTCGCGGTCGGCTCCGTGAACGCGAGGCATGCGTCGCGCGCCTCGCACACCTCCGTGTCCGAGCACGCCGCCGCGCGGAGGGCCTCCGCCGCCGAGGGGCGCGACGCGTTGTCCGCCTGCCGGAAACGCTCGACGGCGATGACGATGCTCGAAGCCTCGCGGCGCGGCCCCGACTCGCACGCGGCGATCGCGACGCACGCCAGCGCGGGCACGACGAAACGCGACGTCACGACAGCTCCACCTTGCTCCACATCTCCCGGAGCATCTTCTCCTTCCGGCGGTCGGTGCGGGTGATGATTCGCGCGGCCCCCCACGCCGCGAGCAGCTCACCCTCCATCCCCAGCGCCGGCACCGAGCTCCGCCCTACCGTGAAGACGTTCCCGAGCGCGGTGCGGAGCGGCTCACCGGCGAGCCCGTGCAGCCAGGACGGCGTGACCGCGAAGCGCGGCGTCATGCCCTCGGCGTCGAGCGAGCCGCCGCCGCCTCGGAGGAGCGCTCGCTCGACGCGACGTGCCCGGAGCCCCCACGCGGGAGGCCCGATCGACGCGTCTGCCGAGCTCGTCCCTCGAAAGTCCCAGAGCGGCCGGCCGTCGTGCGGCGAGTCGCAGACGAGGAGATGCCGCTCGAGGAACGGCAGGTGCTCGAGCACGACGCCGAGCACCTCCTCCCGCGTCTTCTGGAGGCGCGCGCCGGACGGGACGATCGTCTCGGCGACGAGGAGCACCCTCCCCTCGCCCGCTGCGCGGCGCTGCAGGTGAACGGCGGGCCCGCGCGCGCCCGGCAGGAGGAACACCTCTTCGCCGAGCGCCTCGGGGATCCCCTCCGCGCGCGCGAGCGCCGAGAGGACGAAGCGGCCCTCGACGACCTCGACGCGAGGCGCCTTCGCGTCGTGCGGCACGACGAACGAGGTGGCGAGATCGAGGACGGCGCCCGCCGGCTCGTCGGACACGACGAAGGTGACGCCGAGGGGCGAGTCGTCGCCGTCGACCTGCACGCCGCGGACCTTCCCGCTCTTCCACTCGAGCGCGGAGGCGCGGTCGTGGAGACGCGCCTCTCCGCCGTGCGCCCGCACGCGCTCGAGGAGGAACTCGACGAGCTCGTCTTCTCCGCCCGTCAGCGTCGCGACCCCTCGGGTCCAGGCACCGTGGAGGCGCGCGAGCGCGAGCGCTGGCAGTTCGCCGGCGAGATCCGCCGCGAAGCGAGCGGGTAGCGTGACGACGTCACGGAAGACGCTCTCGCGCGGGAGCTCGGCGAGGAGGTCGGTCGCGCGCTCATCCCCGACGAACGGCAACGTCGCGAGCACGCGCCCGGTCTCCCGCCGCTCCCAGAATCCTCCCGGCGGCCAGACCGCGTCCAATCCGAACGCGGCGTCGACCGCCGCGTTCGTCTTCGCGAGCTCGGTGTAGACGTCGTCGACGACGCGCCGCTGGCCGCCGAGCTCGCGCTCGATCTCGCGCCCGAAGAGCCCGACGTCGGGGGGGAGATCGAGGCGGAGCCCCGGCCCCAGCACCTGCATCATCGGATCGAGCTGCGCCACGCGTCGTCGAAACGTCTGCGACTGCGCGAGCTCCACGACCACCCTCCCCCAGGCCGGAGACGCGGAGGCGAGGAACGTGAACGGGCGACGAGCGAGGTCGAGCCCGTCGTAGCGGTACGCGGGCTTCCTGTAGCCCTGGCCGAGCACGAGCACGCGCCACGACCGGCGCGCGAGCAGCGCCGCGGCAGCGAGCGCGCCGATGCTCGCGCCGAGGACGACCACGTCGTAGTGCTTCGCCGGCGCGCTCATGACGGGATCACGACGCCGGTCGACGACCGGGGGAGATGCGGACGCGCGGGCGCGCGTTCGCGGCGACGTCGCGCTCGACGTGCACGCGGTCCTCCGCGATCCAGCCGAGGACCGCCGGCAAGAGCTCGTGCTCGCGCGCGAGGATGCGGGCGCGGAGCGCCTCGACGTCGTCCTCTTCGTTCACGGGAACGACCGCCTGCGCGATGATCGGGCCCGTGTCGGTCCCCGCGTCGACGAAGTGCACGGTGCAGCCGGCGACGCGCACGCCGTAACGGAGCGCCTGCCCCTGCGCGTCGACCCCGGGAAACGCCGGGAGGAGCGACGGATGAATGTTCACGACCCGATCGGGGAAGGCGTCGAGGAGGACGGGGGTGACGATGCGCATGAAACCTGCGAGCACGACGCACGTGACGCCGTGCGCCCGTAGCGCTTCGACGACCGCCTCGTCGAACGCCTCGCGGCTCCCGTAGGCCTTGTGGTCGAGCGCGACGGCCGGGACGCGCGCCGCCCGGGCACGATCGAGCCCCTTGGCGCTGGCGACGTTCGAGATCACGACCGCGACCTTCGCGCGGAGCTCTCCGCGTGAAACGGCGTCGAGCACCGCCTGCAGGTTGGAGCCCGAGCCCGAGACGAGCACCCCGAGCACGAGCGGCGGAGCGTCCACGGCGCCGCTCACGGGAAGACGACTCGCGCCTCGAAGTCCGTCTCCGGCGGCATCGCGACGATCTCGCCGAGCGCGATCGGCTCTTCGCCGAGCGCACGGAGCGCCTCGTTCGTCCGCTCCTCCTCCTCCGCCGTCACGACGAAGACGTACCCGACCCCGAGGTTGAAGACGCGGCGGAGCTCGTGCTCCTCGACACGCTCCGCGACGAGCTCGAGGATCGCCGGGCGCTTCCAGCGCGCGCCGAGGCGGACGCCGAGCCCGTCCGGGAGGACGCGCGGGAGATTGCCGGGGAGACCGCCGCCGGTGATGTGACTCATCGCCCGCACGTCGACGCCCGCGGAGAGCACGGCCTGGACGTGCCTGGCGTAGAGCCGCGTGGGCGCCATGAGCGCCTCGCCCACCGTGCGCCCCTCGAGCCCCGCGGGCTTGTCGCCAGGCGCGAGCTTCATCTCGTCGAAGAGGACGCGACGCGCGAGCGAGTACCCGTTCGAGTGGAGCCCGCTCGAGCGGAGACCGACGACCTTGTCCCCCGCCGCGACGCGCTTCCCGTCGACGATCTTGCTCCGCGCGACGACGCCGACCGCGAAGCCGGCGAGGTCGTACTCTCCAGGCGCGTACATGCCGGGGAGCTCGGCCGTCTCTCCGCCGAGGAGCGCGCAGCCCGACTCGCGGCACGCCTCCGCGATCCCGCGGACGACGCGTTCGGCGGTGCCGACGTCGAGCTTCCCGGTCCCGAAGTAGTCGAGGAAGAAGAGCGGACGCGCCCCGGTCGTGATGACGTCGTTCACGCACATGCCGACGAGGTCGCTGCCGATGGTGTCGTGCGCGCCGGTCTCGAACGCGACCTTCAGCTTCGTGCCCACCCCGTCCGTCCCGCTGACGAGGACGGGGTCCTCGACGTCCTTCGGCACCGCGCAGAGCCCGGCGAACCCGCCGACGTCGGCGAGGACCTCCGGGATGCGCGTCATCTTCGCGAACGGCTTGATGCGCTCGACGAGGTCATCCCCCGCATCGATGTCGACGCCGGCGTCGCGATACGAAATCGATCCCTTCGGTCCGCTCGGCGATGCCATGGGCTCGGTTGTCTACCGCCCTCTCTGGCCCGTGACAACAGCCGCGCCCCGAGCCGCGTCATGGAGTCTGCTCAGGGCCGGGACGAGGGCGCCTTGATGGGCATCGGGACGTCGTGGTCCACGGTCGACCCGTCCGCGAGCTCGCCGGCCGCGTTGCCGCCCCAGCAGCGGACCTCGCCGCCCTTCAGGCGGGCGCACGCCCCGTCGGCCGACACGGCGAGCTGCTCGGCGCCCAGGAGGCCGTAGATCAGCTTCGGGCGATCGCTCGGCTCGGCGGTGCCGTCGGAGAGCTGGTGGCGATCGTTTCTCCCCCAGCACGCGACGGTGCCGGAGCGCGTCCGCACGCAGGCGTGCTCGCGTCCGAGCCCGACCTCGACGGCCGGCTCGGGGAGGTCGACGCGGGCGGGCCGCAGAGGGGCGAGCGCGCGCGTGCCCGCGCCCG
>JALHPN010000158.1 GCA_022842465.1 Polyangiaceae bacterium
GCGCCCGCCGCCGTCCGCGGTCACGCCGCCGAGCCCGCCCGTCGTCGTCGCCGCGGCGCCGCCGATGTCCGCGCGAAGAGTCGCGGAACCGATGGCGCCGCCGCCGCCCGTCGCGGCCACGGCGAGCCGACTCGCGCATCACTTCGCGCGAGCGCCCGAGCGACTCCGGCAAGCCATCCGCGGCGCGATCGCGAACCCGGTGACGCCCTCGCCCGACGAGCTCGCGGCGTTCGCGCGCAAGTACGAGGTGACGGCGTCCACGTCGCGCGCCGACCTCGAGGCGAGCTTCTTTGCCTCCCACATCGCGTCGCCGCTCTCGCGCGACGACGCGCACATCGAACGTGTCATCCCGGAGCTCGAGGATCTCCTCGGCCTGCCTCCCGCGCCCGAGACGACGCTCGCGGTCTGGAAGGCCGTTCACGACGACGCGACGCCGGACGCGTATTTCGCGGAGCTTGCCAAGATCGCGCCCGCCCTCCGCCTCCTCGCGAAGGTCGACGACGGCGCCGCGTGGTGGGCGAGCATCGCCGACGCGTTGCGCACGATGGCGTTGCACGACCTCGCCGTGGCATGGCGCCCGACCGCCGAGCGCCTCCGCGACCACTCTGGCAGCGCGTCGGAAGCGCTCGTCGCGCTGGCCGACTCCCTCCAGGCGTCCGAGCAGGCAGCGGCTCCGCCGAGCAGCGAGCGCTTGCTGCCCAGCGTTGGGACGGCTGCCGACGACGACGCTGCGACCGATCGCATCGCCGCGCTCACGCACCTCTGGATCCGTCGCCGGGACGGCTGGAGCCACGCGCGCATCACATCGTTCAAGAGCGAGCTCGACGAGCTCCTGAAACGCGTCTCCTCCCTCGACCTCGACGACCTCGAGGGGCGCATCACCGCCCACGACGCGCTCGAGCAGGTGAACCGCTTCACGAGCACATGGCTCGCGAGCCTGCCCGAGCCCGCGCGCGCCCCCGGCCTCCGCCACGAGTTCACCGAGGCGCTCGGCTCGTTCATGAAGCTGCACGAGCTCGGGCTGGCCGATGACGATCTCGTCGCCCTCGCCGAGCATGCAGGCGCCGGAGCAGGCGACGAGGCCTCCGCCGCCGACCTCCTGCGGCGCATGACGGACGTGATCCACCCGGAGCGGCGTCGCATCTGGGGACACTTCCCGCCGTGGTGGTGGACGAGCGAAACGGGCGAGGGGCTCGTCCGCCGCTTCCTCGACCGTCGCACGCTCACCGCGACCGCGGACATGTGCGAGCTCCTCCACGGCGTCGACGAAGTCGTCCTCGCGCGCCTCCCCACCATCCCCGAGCCGCCCGAGGGCACGACGCCGGAAGAGTGGCTCGTCGAAGTGTGCACGCAACGGGAGGCAGGGCCCCTCGCGGATCTGCTTGATCAGAAGGCCATCGATGCCAACCAGTACGCGACGCTGAAGACCTGGCTCTCCGAGCTTGCCGCGTCGACGCACAAGGACGACGCCCCGCCCATCTCCGCCGCCCTCGACGAAGCGTTGCGCGCCTGTACCGACTTCGCCGGCGCGCGGAAGGTGCTCGCCACGATGCAGGAGGCGCAGCGCTTCGTTCGCGAGTGCATCGGCGCCGATGCCGGCTATCGAGCCGTCACCGGACGCTTCGCAAAGAAGCTGAACGAGCGCGCGCCGGTGACCGGCCCGGACGAGGCGGCGCCCGCCGAAAAGGGAGTGCTTCGCGCACCGAGCTTCAGGACGGGCGAGCAACAGGAGCCGAAGCCGCCGCTCGTCTGGGTGGGCGCCGAGGTTCACCGGGGGACCGTGCTCGTCCCGCTCCGGCTCGAGTTCGTGGGGCCGATCGAAGGACGCGTCACCATCCACCTGAACGTCAGCTCGAGCGCGATCCGTGACGCGCTCGATCCGCGCGCGAAGCAACGTGTGCAGGGCCCGGACAACCTCCTGGAGCTCGAGTCCTTCGACCTCACGGCGAAGGACTGGACGGCGAAGAAGGGCGGCGGCTTCGCTACCTCCGTCATCGTCTCCGTCCCGCTGAGCAAGCCCGAGCAAGGCGCCGATCTCGTTCTGACCTTCGGCGCGCGCGGCGCCTGCGACGCGGCCAGCGACAAGCTGACATGGCACATCGCCACCGTGCTCGAGCCGGGGGCGCAGCTGAACCTCCGCTACCAGTGGGACACGACCGAGAACGCGACGTATGCCGTCGAACACCCGCTCGGACCGCAGCTGGAAAAGGGGAACATTCTGGAGGCCCTCGAGGACGGAAAGTCCGTGCTCGTCATCGCACCGCGACGCTTCGGCAAGTCGTCGTTGGCCGAGCTCCTCGAGTCCGAGCTGAAGGGCAAGGCCACCGTGGCGCGTGCCGTCTGCTTGTCGTCACGCGGAAAGACGAACCACACGGACGTCTGGGAAAAGCTCGGGCACGGGGTGGTGGAGCAGACGCACGGCGTCGGTCTCGCACTGCAATGGGACGGCGGCGATCCCCCGCTTCCGGTGGCCCAGTCGTTCCGAAACCTGCGCGCTTGGACGCGGAGGGACGGGCGGCGCGGCGTCGTGCTCATCCTCGACGAAGCCCACCGCTTGTTCGCGCAGGACGATCCCTCGCAGTACGCGCAGCGCCTGAAGGTACTGCTCTCGGAGTTGAAGCGGACCGACGACCTCGCCCCACTGGCGCTCTGTTTGCTCGGCCTGCCGACGACCCTGACGGCGAGCGCGCTCGGAGACCTCTGGGGATACGTCGAGCACCACACGACCCGGAGGCTGAACGAAGCCGACGTGGAACGCGTCGTGAAGCGCATCACGAAGGGCACGATCTACCTCACGCGGCAGGCGAGGGAGCACCTCGCATCGCAGTGCTGGAACATCCTCGTGCTCCAGACGATGCTCAAGCAGCTACGCTCGATCCTCGAGCGTGAGAAGCGCGCGTTCGCGTTGATCGACGACGTGCGCGAAGCACAGCGCTCGCTGGAGGAGGAGGTCTGCGTCCGTCGCGAATCGCAGATCGCGATGTACGTCGGCGACATCTTCAACGACGCACCCACGCAGGACGAATGGTTGCCGACGGACGAATACCCGTTCGCGCTTGCGGTCGCGAAAGCGATCGAGGACGGGGCGCTCACCTGGGAGACGGTGCGCGACAAGGTCACCGCCACCTTCTCCGAGTGGGGTCGTCACGTCGCGGGGCTTCGCAGCTCGCACGATGTCATCGAGTTCGACCCGAGGTTCGTCGACGAGCGGCTCCAGCTCCTGCGGACGAGCGGTCTCTTGCGCGTCGAGTCCACGAGCGTCGCTTTCACCTCGTCGATCACGGGCGCGTGGCTCGCCGGCCAGGCGCGCGACACGAGTTTCCTCGACGAGAAGTTCGCCGGCGTGCTGCAGTCGCTCGGGCGTCGCATGCTTTCGTTCCCGCGCGACGCGAAGCCGCTCGGCGAGGGCGCCGAGGCGAGCGTCTATCAGTTCGAGGTCGAGCGAGAGCGCGGTGGCCGGGCCGCCCGGAAGCAACGCGTCATGCGGCTCGTCGAGCTCGACAACGAGGAGCGTGTCGCTCGGTTCCTGCGCGGTCGAGAGGTCGTCGAGCAGCTGGAAGACATTCGAAACGGGAACAGCGACGTGGCGGGGTGCCTTTACGTGCTGCACGAACGAGCGTTCACGCGCCACGACGGCAAGCTGTGGGGCGCCGACGTCTACGACTACATCCCGGGGATGACGCTCGCGGAGATGGGCCCCATCTCGCGTGTCGCGACCGCGTCGATCGGGGCAAGACTCGCCAAGCTCCTACGAGTGCTCCACGAACGGCGCGTCTACCATCGCGACGTAGCCCCACGGAACATCATTCAGGTCGACGGGACGGTGTTCCCCGTACTCATCGACTTTGGGCTCGCCGTGGTCGGCCCTTCGGCGACGCGCATGCAAGGAGACGCCTACGCACCGGAGGTATGCGCCGAGCATCCGAACTGGACTCCCGCCGCGGACGCGTACGGTCTCGCCTGGACCCTCCGCAAGGTGACCGCAGACCAGAAGCTCCGCGCGTGGTTCGACGACTTCCTGAAGCGCGACATGGTGGAGCGTACGATGTCGGACCTGAGCGATGCGCTCGACGGTTGGTGCAACGAGGCCCAGGCCAAGGAGCGCGCTGAAGGGCTGCGCCGAAAGATCAAGGAGGCCGTAGCCAAGTGCGACGCACACCGGTTCGTGACCCGCATGGTCGACGAGCCGGGCCGATCGGACATCATCGCGTCGTTCGCGCTCGACCTCTATCCGACACACGAAGCCAAGGCGTGCGCGATGGCGTTCTTCCTCAACGCCGTCGTCGAGTCGGCGAGAGGAAAGTCGATCGCCGACTACAACAAGGGAGCGAGCCCGAGGTTGAACAGCGACGATCCTCGCTGGCACCTCGTCTCGCTGCGGAACGAGCACGGGCACGGGCAGAAACGGCGCCTGATCGTTCGGAGCGCGGAGTACATCCTCGACGCGGTCAAGGCCTGCGCGGCCGATGTCGGGCTCGAGGCCCTCGTACCGTGCGCATCGGTGCTGCTGGGCCTGGAGGGCAAGCAAGGATGACGTCGGATCCGAGTGAGGTGACCTTCCGACCGCGCGAGAAGCTCTATCGGAGCTGCATGCCGTTCTCGAGGACGTACGACGCCGAACGCCGCGTGCTCCCAGAAGCCGAGCGGCTCGGCGTCACGGACGTCGTCATGCTCGTCGGGGACGACGAGAGTGCGACGAAGCCGAGCGAGCCGCGCCTCCGTGACTGAACCGCGCCGGGTTTCCCGGAGGCGGATTTGGTTGAGTCAGGCCACTGCGGCCTGGCTCCTCTCGCGTCGACTGTACTCCGCTTCGAACTCGGCCGGAGGCACGAAGCCGATGGGACCGAGCAGCCGCTCGGTGTTGAACCAGTGCACCCAGTTCAGCGTGGCGTGCTCGACCTCCTCGAGGTTGCGCCAGGGCCCGAGGCGCCGGATCACCTCGGTCTTGTAGAGGCCGTTGATGCTCTCCGCGAGAGCGTTGTCGTAGGAGTCGCCCACGCTCCCGACGGAGCGCTCGACGCCGGCCTCGGCGAGCCGCTCCGTGTACCGGAACGCGACGTATTGCGTGCCGCGATCGCTATGGTGCACGAGCCCCTGCGTGTCCTGCCGCGCGTGCAACGCCTGCTCGAGCGCGTCGAGGGCCAGGTCGGTCCGCAGCGAGTTCGAGACGCGCCAGCCGACGATGGCGCGCGAGAAGACGTCGATGACGAAGGCCACGTAGACGAAGCCGGCCCAGGTCGCGACGAAGGTGATGTCCGCCACCCAGAGCTGGTTCGGCCTCGTCGCGTGGAACTCGCGCTTCACGAGGTCGGGCGCACGAGGGGCTGCCTCGTCGCACCTGGTCGTGATCGCGAAGGCGCGCCCTCTCACGGCGCCCCGAAGGCCTTCGAGGCGCATCAGCCGTCTCACCGTGCACCTCGCCACGGTGTAGCCCTCGCGGCGAAGCTGCCGCCAGACCTTGTATGTACCGTAGACGCCGCCGTGGCTCGCGCGGTGCACACGGCACACGTGCGTGCGCATCGCGGCATCGCTGCGTTCCCGCGCCGGACGCCGCTCGGGATCGCGCTTCCGACCAGCATGCTCGTAGTAGGTCGACGGGGCGATCGGCAGGACCTCACAGATCGGCTCGACCCCGTACGTGCCTCGATGCTCGTCGATGAACGCGACTATCACCGAGGTCGGCGGTCGAGTTCCGCCTGTGCGAGAAAAGCTGACGCCTTTCGGAGAATCTCGTTCGCGCGGCGAAGCTCCTTGTTCTCACGTTCGAGCTCGGCGAGTCGCGTGCGCTCGATCGTCGTCACCCCCGCTCGCTTCCCGGCATCCGTCTGCGCTTGCCGGACCCACCGTCGCAGGAGTTCCGCGGAGCATCCGAGCTTCACCGCGATGGCCTGCACCGCCGCCCACTGCGACGGGTACTCGCCCGCGTTCTCGAGGACCATGCGCACCGCGCGCTCACGTACCTCCGGCGAGAACTTGCTCTTCCTTCCCATGGCTCCATCCTCTCAACATTCGGAGCCTCCGGGAAACCCGGCGCGGTTCAGAGATCGCCCCAGGCGATGGCGTACGAACTCGTACGCCGGTCGCGGCTTCGACCGCAGCTCCTTCCAGAACGCAGCGGCGTAGCGATCCGTCGCGTCGTCGTCGTCGGCGTCCTCCCCGTCGACGCCGAGGGCTCCACCACCTTCGAGCGGGAGCGGCGCGAGGCCGAGCCTCGCCACGTCGACGCGTGTGTCGAGCACCTTGCCGCTCGCGTGCGCTTCACCGCGGCGCGTCGCACGCTTTTCGATCGCGAGGCTCACGACGTGCCCGGGTACCGTCGCGCGCACGTCGGCCGAGCGGAACGTCATCTCCTCCCCGCCGTCGAGGAGGCGCGCGCGCGCCGAGCTCGCGCTCACCGAGAGCACGACGGCCTCGGCGTGCGCCGCGCCGGCCTTCGACGGCCGACCGGCAGCGGGCTTCTTCGGGGCACGTAGGGCAGTCATCTCGCTCTTGTCGCCTGGGCATGACCCAGGGAGGCAGGTCTCACTGGCATCCGTCATGTCGAGTCGATACGACTCCGTAGCCGTCTCGCTGTCAGGGCACTTCGAAGAAGTCCGTCACGATGCCGTCGATGCCGTCGTTCGTGCCTGGGATGCCGCCCAAGCCCTTCTGTCCGGCGGTGCCCTTTACGATGGTGCTCTCGGCGACGCTCGGCTTCGACCCGCGGTAGAGAATCGCGGCGCTGACCCCGCCTGCACCGCCACCGCCCGCCCCACCGTCGCCGCCGGGGCCGCCACTGCCGCCGTTGCAGCCAGCCCCCGTTCTCGTCCCGCCGAACCCGAAGACGGTCTGACCGCCTTGTCCGGCGGCGCCCGCCCCACCGTCGCCGCCTTTGCCTGCAACGAGGTCGGAGCCGCGCAGCGCGATCTCGCTCCCGATGGAGAGGAGCGCGATGCTCGCGCCGCCGCCCGCGCCGCCGCCGCCCCCTGCGCCCCCGCAGCCGCCTGCTCCCCCGCTTCCGCCGGAGCCGCCGGCGATCCCTCCCCCTCCTCCTCCCCCTTGTCCCGGACCGCCTGCTACTCCCGATGCGCCAGGCAGAGGATTCCATAGCGAGTCGACAAGCGTCCCCGGGGTCGCTGCCCCCGCTGAGGCGCTGGACGTTTCACCCTTCGCTCCGAATCCGCCCCCAAGGCCATTCGTTTGACACTGTGAGACAGTGCCCCCCGCGCCGCCGCCGAGCGCCGGGCTGCCGGGGCTCCCGTCGAACCCGCTCGCGCCCCCCTTCCCACCGACGGTCTTCGCGCCGCCTGGGCAGGTGTACTCTTTCTCGTCTCCAGGGCCAGCCGCGGATGCGTCCCTCCCGTTGAGCGCGGGCTGAGCGGGAAACGTGAAGTCCGCGCGCGTTCCGACTGCGCCCTGCGCGCCGGTTCGCCCTTCGAGCCTCACGCGGTCCAACACCACGGCCGCCGCATTCACCGCGCGCACCGCGATGCTGTTCGGAGCCCCCAGCTCAGGCCCAAGCAGGTGAAGGTCGGCCACGACCACGTTGGATGCGGAGACGTCGAGGGCGTAGAGCTTCCCGTCCGTCGGTTGAACGCGAGGCTTCGTGCCCGTGTACGCGAAGTCTACGCAAGCGAAGCCGCCGAAGAGGGAGACCCCGCTCTCGAGCTGCACCGCCTCGGCGTACGTCCCCTCGCACACGTAGACGCGCGGTAGCCCGCGCGCCGCGGCGAGCTCGACGCCCTTCGCGATCGACTTCACCGGCGTGCTCTTCCCGCCCGTCGCGCCGTCGCTGCCGGTCGGCGACACGAAGATGCCGACGCCGTCGCTTACGCACGCCGGCGAATCCTTCGGCGACTTCGCGAGATCGCACCCCGGCGGCGTGATCACGCCGCCCTCCCCGCCGCTGCCGCTGCCGCCGTCGACGTCGGCGCCGCAGAGCGTCGTCTCCGTGGCGCAGTCGAGCTCGGGCTCGGTGTTGGCGCACCCGAGCGTGCACACCAGACAGAGCCCGGCGCGAGCGGCGATGCGAAAGGGCATCGGCGATCAGAGAGCCAACGTGGGTTGAGCCTTGCCGTCGGGGCCTGCAGCGCCGGGCTGACCGGGATTGCCGGCTCCCTGACCCGCCGCGCCGGCCGCGCCGCCCTTCCCGACCGCGCCCGGCGTTAGCGTGGTGCCGTTGACTCTCGGCTCGGGCCCCGTGAACCCGATCGGGACCGAGTGCCCACCGCTCCCACCGCTTCCACCGCTGCCTCCCGCTCCCGCGCCTCCTGCGCCTCCGTTGCACGCTCCGGTTCCACGCGCGCCACCCGACTGGCCATCCTGACCCGCGCCTCCCTCCCCGCCGAGCCCTCCGGCGGCCGTTGTCAGGGCGCCGGCGGCGAGATCGACGTTGGAGTTGAACGACAGCAACGCGAAGCTGGCGCCCCCTCCTCCCCCATGGCTACCGCCTGCACCACCGCAACCTCCGCAACCTCCGCCTCCGCCTCCGATATCGATCGTCGCTCGGCTCCCGCCTCCGCCCCCCCCCTGGCCGGGATTGCCGCTGGCCGCCGCGCCTCGAACGGTCAGCTTCCAACCGTCCGCATTGAGTTCGCCCGAACTCCCTGGGCCTGACGCTTGCGGAGCACCGGACACCCCATTCGCTCCGGCGGTCCCTGTCTCGCAAGTGTCATCGCCGTTCAGACCGCCATTCGCTGCACCCACGATCGGATCAGCGAGCCCGGAGGCGGGAACGAGACCGTTGACCGTGCCGCCCCGCCCGCCCTTGGAGCTCTTACCGTCGATGCAGGCGCATGGCTTCTCAAGCGCGCCGGCCGCCGTTGTCGTGCCATTGCCTGCCGCAGCGGTGCCGCTCCAGTTGGTCGCCGTTCCCACCTTCGCACCCGGTGTCCCGGAACCCGCCGTGAGGTTGACGCTTCGGAACGTCACGTTGCCCGACTCGCTCACGAACGCGGCGATGGCCGAGTCGCCAGGGACACTCGCGTCAGCGGAGCCAACAACGTCGAACTCCTCCACGATCACCGGCGCGGTCACCTTCGTCACGCGGAGCGCGATGCCCTTCGAGGGCGCGAGCTTCGGCCTCGCGCCCGTGTAGTCCCACGCGCAGGAGAACCCGCCAAACACCGAGAGCCCCGTCTTCACCTCCGCGTTGTCGGCGTACGTCCCCTCGCACACGTAGACGCGCGGTAGCCCGCGCGCCGCGGCGAGCTCGACGCCCTTCGCGATCGACTTCACCGGCGTGCTCTTCCCGCCCGTCGCGCCGTCGCTGCCGGTCGGCGACACGAAGATGCCGACGCCGTCGCTCACGCACGCCGGCGAATCCTTCGGCGACTTCGCGAGATCGCACCCCGGCGGCGTGATCACGCCGCCCTCCGCGCCGCTGCCGCCGTCGACGTCGGCGCCGCAGAGCGTCGTCTCCGTGGCGCAGTCGAGCTCGTTCCCCACGCTCCCGCAGGCGCCGACCACGCGGCCGAGACCGAAGATCGCGAGCGCGACGGCGCTCCTCCCGATGTGCCTCATCAGAACGACCCTCCGAGGGCGACGCCGCCGGTGTTGCGGCCATCCGTCAACGGCGCGAGCCGCACGCGACTCGCGGCCCGCGCCTTGGCCTCGGGCTCGGGTCCGAACAAGAGGTACGCCGCGAGCGCCGCCGTTCCGACGAGCGCGCCGCTGATCGCGACGCCGAGCGCGACGTTCGAGCGCGACGTGGCGTCGTCCTGATCTTCACGAAGGGACGCCATCCGCCCGCACTCGCCCGTGCCTGCGCACCGCCACACGAGGGCGCTTGCGTCGCCGTTCCGCCCGGCGATCGCCCGCCGCTCCTCGTAGGCATCGCTCGCGTTCGTCCGGAAGAGGACGGTCGCGCCGAGGCCGAGCGCTGCAACGCTGTAGCCGGAGATGACCGTGATGGTCGCCACCGTCTTCTCGGTCGTCGCGGTGGGCGCTCGGCCCTCCTCGGCGTTGGCGCGCGACGAGGTGGCCATCACGAGGGCCGCGACAGCGGCGGCGAGAGACCGGTGGACACCGGGGGGGGGGGCAGGACGTAGCATGATCGGCTCTCGTTCGGGCTTGCGCGGCGGAAGGTTGCGCGGATTCTGCACGACTTCGCCGACTGCGCCAAGAGCACCCCCGAGAGCGTCCAGAGCCCCGCGAAGCTGCGGGGCGACGTCGCCAGGCGCCCAGCTTCCGGTCGCGGCGCGCCTGGTTCGCCCGCTCTTGCGGGTCCGAGCAAGCCCCCCGCTGATTGGCACGGATCCCCCGGCACCGCGCACGGATCCCCCGGTGCCGGACGCAGATCCCCAGGCGCGGCGCGCGCGTACCGGGTGTCGCGCGTCGCGGGCCCTGTGCACGACGCCGCACCGCGTGCCACGCCCTCGTCGGCGTCTCCCGCCAGGTGATCCCACCTCGCGACGCGTTCGCACCCCTCCCATCGTTTTCCCGCAACTCACTCTGCCCGCGTCCGACCGGGGAAGCATCCACGCTGCCCCGGTCCGCCGGCCCTCCTGGCCGGTGCTGCGCATCTCGCGCCCGGGGCCTCACGCGTGGACCTTCCGAGATGGAGATGGTCATGGCTCGAATGACAGGGGTGACGAGGCTTCGCGCGTTCTCAAGATGCTGATCGGCATGCGCACCCCGCGCGTGGCCGCGGCGATGCAGGCGTACGGCTTCACGGACGCCGATCTGCAGGAAGGCTGGACGCTCCTCCAGACCGTCAGCCGCACGAAGCTCGACACCACGAAGGGCGGCTCGCTCAGCCTCGGCACGCTCGACCAGCTCGACGCGTGGGAGAACCGCTGGTTCCCCGTCGCCGCCGCGACGCTCGAGCGCCGCTTCCCCGCGGTGCACGCGCAGCTCTTCAAGAACCTCTCGCAGACGCAGGGCCCCGCCGTCGCCATCCGCGTGCGCACGTTCGTCGAGCGCTACGAAGCCCGCGCGCTCCTCGAGACCGTCGGGAAGGTGGCGCCCGCGCCGTCGGCCGCGACGCTCGACGCCGAGCAGAAGCAGTTCGAGAACGCCGAGGCCGACCTCTGGGCCTGGTACCTCGAGTGGAGCGCGATCGCGCGCGTCGCCGTCACGCAGCGGGCGCTCCTCGAGCAGATGGGGTTCGTCTCGACGCGGGCGAAGGGCAGCGCCGAGGAGCCGGCGGACGAGGGCGACGGAGAGGACGTCAGAGGCCCGATCACGGGCGTCATCCGGAAGACGTCGCCCACCACGCCGATGGCGACGAAGCCCGTGAACGGGGCCCCGCACGCCTGACACGAGCCCGCGCGCGGGCACGCGTGAGGTGAGAAGGCGAGAGAGCGCAGCGCGCACCCGCGCGAGGCGCTCTTCGTCTTTCCGTCGCCTCACGCACCCGCGCGCCCTCGAGGAGCCCCCATGCAGCCCACCCCCTTCGCCATGGCGCCGGCAAGTCGCTCTGCTTCTAGCTCGCGGCGATGTTCCTGCGCGAAGGCGGTCGTCGTCGTATCGCCGCTCCTCGCGCTCATGCGCGATCAGGGCGACCAGCTCGCTGCGCATCGCCGAGATCCACCGTAGCGAGATCAGCTGGCGCGACGATGAAGCCAGTCGGAACGAGCTCGCTCGCGCGTTTCGCGCCCGGCGCTCACCCGCTGTCGCTCGCCGCGAGCGCGGCGTCGCGGCGCCTCTGTCCCCGCCGGCGCCCGGTAGCTCCGTGGGCGCGGTTGTCGTTCTTGATGGCGCGAGCGGCAGCTTGGTGTCCAGAGTGCACACCGTCTTCGGTGCCCGAGTCAGGGCTGCGGACTCGAAGCTTCGCGGCACGGGCGATAGCTGGAGCGTCGACGATCCCGGTCGAGGACCTTCAGTCTCACGAAGGGAGGGCGTGCATCTCGCGATTGGCCGGGAGCGTCGACACGTCGGGGTGGCGCACGTCGTGCTTGTCATTCGACCGGGCCTCGGGGCGTCGTTCGCGTCGCCGCGGGAGGAGGAGGAAGACCAGGTGTCGCTGCCGTCCGTCGCATCTTCCGCGCTCGCGCTCGTGGTCGTCATCGCCGCCGGTTGCGCGTCGACATCGTCGGCGTCTCCGACCGTCGACGATCGCCCCGCGATCCCCGCCGCCGAGACGGGCTTCATCGACGTGCCGCCGCAACGAGAAAACGGCGACCCCGCGCCGGCGCGCCTCTTCTACGCTTTCCGCGCGGCGGACGAAGCGCCCGAGCAGAAGCCGATCTTCCTCTTGTTCAACGGCGGGCCGGGCGCCTCGACGACCTCGGCGCTCCTCGTGTGGGGAACCGGTCCATCGCGCATCGTCATGCTCCCCGACGGCAGCTCCTCCGTGCAGCCGAACGCCGCCAGCCTCACGCGCTTCGGGAACGTCCTCTGGGTCGACGAGCGCATGACCGGCTTCTCGTACGACCTCGGTGGCGCCGACAAGCCGTGCAGCTTCGATGTCGTCGCGGACGCCGAGGACTACATCCGGGTGCTCCTCGGGTTCGTCGCGAAGCATCCGCGCCTCCGCGACGCAAAGGTCGGCATCATCGGCGAGAGCTACGGCGGCGTGCGCGCCACGTCGATCGTTCATCAGATGCGCCACGCCGGAGAGGCTGGCGGCACCCGCCCCGAGGTGGCGACGCTCGTCGAAGAGTGGCTCGGCGCGCCGCCGACGCCGGACGCCGTCACCGCGCGCTTCGTCGGGGTCGCGCTCATCCAGCCGCTGCTCCTCGGCCGGCCCCAGCTGGAGGCACAGTCCGCCGCTGCGGAGGCGCTCCGCGCCGCGCACCCGCCGCGCCCCGACCCGTACGACGTGCGGAACCAGATGACCCGGCCGGACCCGAGCGGTGCGTTTCCGCCTTCCGTCGAGCTCGCGGCGATCGCCGATCCGGACGGTGCGCGCGCGCTCTTCGGCGTCGACCTCGCGGCGACGCCCCGCCTCGCGCCCGCGGACCGCGCGACGGCCGCACGCGTCGGCGACCCGACCGTCGTGAGGAGCCGGAGCGTCCTCGACGAGGCGCTCACCGCGAGGCTGGGCGAGCTCCGCTCGGGCGACCGCTACTATGACGAGATCGCGATGCGCTGCTCGTCGGCTTCCTTGAAGGACCTGCCGATCGACCGAGCGTGGTCGGACGACCTCCTCCGCTCCGGCATCCCGCTCCTCGTGACGGACGCCCGGTACGACATCGCGATCCGGAGCTCGTTCATCTTCGACGTGCTCGCCGCGTCCGGCTACCGCGTGTCCGACGCGAAGCCGGGCTGGCGCATCCTCACGACGCCGAAGGACGCGAAGGAGGTCGCCGTCCGATTCCCTTCCTACGAGTCCGGCCACATGGTCACGAAGACGGACGGCGAGAAGTTCGCGGACGACTTCGGCGTGTGGCTCGCGAGCGGCGGGCGACCGTAGCTCAGGAAGGAACCCGGTCGGGGCACGTCGGGCTCACGGTGACCGCGGGCAGGCTGCATCACGCCCCGATCTGCACCGTGTGCGAGATGGCAAGAGTATGGCCTCGTAGGTGCCGCGCGGCGCGACGGCGGACCGTGCGCCCTAAGCGCGGCGCGATCGCCGTGAATCTCGTGGAGCGCTGAGAGGCGCGCGCCGCCTCGCGGCAAGATGGACGGTCGGCAGAAGGACTCGGCGATCGCAGCGGGCGGGACGCCTCCGCGTCGCCGATGGACGACGAGGATCACTCCGAGCCGAGGCTGCGCGCCTTGGCGTGGGACCAGTTGCTCAACGACTCCGCGTCGGCGCCTTCGAGGCGTCGTCGGGAACGTCCACGCCGGAGCACGCCAAGCGGATCCGCCCGAGATCGGCCAAGCGGGTCCACGCCAAGCGGCACGCCTAAGCCATCCGGCGTCGTCGGGATCGGCCAAGCGGATCCGCTCGGGATCGGCCAAGCGGATCCGCCTCGACATCGGCCGCCGGCGGCGCCGTGCGCCTCACGCGTGACCCGCTGGCGGTGACCTTCGTGGAGCGGTGAACCTCCGGCTCTACGAGAGCTGCACGTAGGGGTAGCGGCTCCTGATCCACTGACGATGATACCGACCGGCAGACCATGCCTGCAGGAGCCCCGTGAAGATGGTTCGTGGCACGCGATCGTAGCGATAGGTCGAGCCGCTCCTGAATCGCACGACGAGAGCCGACGAGGCGTCGTCGTACTTGACCGCCTCGAGATTGCTCGACCGGAGCGGAATCCACTCACCGTCGAGGCCGCTCGTGACTCCGATCGGCGCGACCGTGGCGAAGCCTGCACGCGTCGGGTTTGTCTGCGGACGGCGCGTCTCGTTCGGCTTAGGTCGGCCATGAGCGATCGCACGCAGGCGGGCGAGCACGAGTGCTTCGCGGCCTGACTCGCTTCGTCAGGATCGAGATGCCCAGGCAAGGCTTCGAGGAACCTCGGGTCGACAGAAGCTCGCCGATCCGCTCGGCGAGGAATGCGCGAAGGTCCGCGGGTGCAGCCTCGATCTCGGAGCCTCCGACGTGACGAGCTCGCGACGATGTTGAACGCTCCGGGGTACCAGACGTTGCTGAAGCCAAGGAGCGCCGGATCCACTGGCATCATGTCGACCCGAACGTCCTCGACGGTCCAACGGCAGATCGGCGCTCCCTCCTCGTTCGCTTCTTTGAAGCCGGCGTCGCGGAGCTCGTCGCCCAGGGTGGCCAGCGCGACCCTCGACGGAACGTCGACGATGACGTCGACGTCGCGTCGGTCGTACAGCCGCGACGGCCGGATCCGTCACGAGGAGGCCCCGCACCATTCCACCGACGAACACGACGCGTTCACGCACGGGCCCGAGCCACCGCGCGACGACGAGGAGCTCGCGTGTGATGCTCACGTCCCGAGTCTCCGTGTCAGCTCGTCGACGGCGAGCTTTCGCTCGCGACCGCGGCCCGCTCTCACGGCGTCGAAGAGGGCGAGCCACTCGTGGAGCTTCGGATCCCGCAACGCGGCGCCGGGCACGGACCGGTAGAGCGGGACGAGTCCCTCACCGCGCACCGTGCCTTCGGGAAAAGGCCAGACCGGTGGGTGTTCGCCGACCGCGAAGGCCTGCTGCAGCGGAGGTGCCGCGTAGGACGTGGGGACGCCCCGTGTGAGTGGCAGCCATTCGGGCGGAAAGACGTACCGGAGTCCGTGCACGACGAACTCGAGGAGTGCGCCACGGCGGACGCTTCGTGTCGCGGCGTCGACGAGGCCGCTTTTCGCGAGACGAACCACGCAGGCAGGCGTGCACTTCGGAGGCGCTCATCCCGAGCGCCTGCGAGAGCGCGCCGAAGCTCTGCCCGTTCTGATCCTCGGCCAAGAGCCTCGCGGCAACAACGAGATCCTGAGCCTTCAACAGTATCTACGCGATTCGCGAATGATGCAAGCTCGGCCGTGCTAGATGCCCGTCGCGCCCGCCGGACGCGCGCGAGGTCCATGACTCGAGGTACCCATCTGGCACCTCAATATCGCGGGGGCGGGTTGCGCGCGTCGGCGCAGGCGACACGGAGCGCTACGGCATTTGCCGCATCGACGGGAGCAAGTGCCCGTTCACCACGGAGCCGTTTGGAAAGTGACACGGGGATGGCGGTCCGCACGGCCAGGTACTCCTGCGGGACGGACGAAGCCCGCCCAGCTCCCACCTCTCCGCCTACGGGGAACCCCGCATCGACGCAACCGGAGCCGTCGGCATACGTTGAACCCTCGGCGGCATCGCACGTCCGAGGGGGAAGAAGAACGCCATGTACGCACTCTCGGTGAAGCAGCCCTGGGCGGAGCTGATCGCCCGGGGCAGGAAGCGGATCGAGCACCGCTCGTGGACGACGCGGCACCGCGGCGACCTCCTCATCGTCGCGAGCCGAACCGCCGACGCGGAGGCTCTCGCCGACGAGGGCCTGACCGACGAAGCGCACGCCTACGGCGCGGCGGTCTGCGTCGTCGCGATCACGAAGGTCACCGGCAGCGACGGGGACTTCCGCTGGCACCTCGCCGATCCGCGTCGCGTGAAGCCACTGCCGCTTCGCGGCTACGCGGCGCTCTACAAGGTGCCTGACGAGCGCATCGAGTACCTCTCGGCGCCGCGCGCCCGGAGGAAGCGGTAGCCCATGCCGACCGCCCTCGCCGAAGGCCTCTACGAGCACCTCCTCACCGTCGCCCTCGAGAGCGGGATCGCCGAGGCCGCCGGCGAGGCCGATCTCCGCAGCCTCGATCGCGCCGATCTCCCCGTCTTCCTCACGCGGCACCTCGCGACGACGATCTACCGCGCGCTCACCGACGCGAAGGAGGCCGCCGATCAGGTCACGATCGCCAGGAGCCTCCTCGAGCGCCTCGCCGAGCTCGCGCCGCCTGCCAAGGACGATGCCGACGCGTCTGGCGACGCGATCGCCGAGCCGCCACGCCTCCTCGAGGCCATCTACCGCACGACGAAGCCCGCACGCCCGACGACGCCGCTCTCGCAGAGCACGCTCCTCACGCGGGCGCGGAGCGATCCCTCGCTCGCCCACGAGCTCTCGCTCGAGATCACGACGGCCGATCAAATCGACATCCTCGCGGCCTTCATCACCGTGGGCGGCGTCCGCGCCGTCCGCGAGGCGCTCGAGACCGCGGTCCATCGCGGCGCCCGCATCCGCGTCCTCACCACGGTCTTCACTGGCACCACCGAGGTCGAAGCGCTCGACACCCTCGCGCGCCTCCCCGGCGCCGAGGTCCGCGTCTCCTTCGACGTCCGGCGCACACGCCTTCACGCGAAGGCCTGGCTCTTCCGCCGGTCGACCGGGCTCCACACCGCCTACGTCGGCTCGGCGAACCTCACGTCCACGGCGCTCGGCAGCGGCCACGAGTGGATGGTGAAGGTCTGCGCCGCGGACCTCGCGTCGGTCATCAAGAAGTTCGAGGGCACCTTCGACGGGCTCTGGAACGATCCCGAGTTCGAACCGTACGACGCGAGCGAACACGCGCGAAGCCGCCTCCGCCACGCGCTGAAGGCCGAGACGACGAAGGGGACGCCCGCCGTCCTCCCGCTCTTCACGCTTCGTCCGCTGCCGTACCAGGAGGAGATCCTCGACAAGCTCCGCGCCGAGCGTGAGCTCGCAGGACGACGCCGGCACCTGCTCGTCGCCGCCACGGGCACCGGCAAGACCGTCATCGCGGCCTTCGACTACGCCCGCATCTCGGAGGCCGCGGGGGGAACACGCCCACGCCTCCTCTTCGTCGCCCACCGTCGCGAGCTGCTCGAGCAGGCCCTCGCCACCTACCGCGCCGTGCTGCGCGACGCCTCGTTCGGCGAGCTGTGGACCGACGGGGAGGTGCCCGATCACTGGGACCACGTCTTCGCGACCATCCAGACCGCCGCGCGCACGCTCGCCGAACGCGCCCGGCCCGACCACTTCCACGTCGTGGTCGTGGACGAGTGCCACCACGCCCCTGCCGACTCGTACAAGGCCGTCGTCCGCGGGCTCACGCCGAGCATCCTCCTCGGCCTCACCGCGACGCCCGAACGCGCCGACGGCAAGTCCCTCCTCGGCGACTTCGACGGCCGCATCGCCGCCGAGCTGCGCCTCTGGCACGCGCTCGAGCGGCAGCTCCTCGTCCCGTTCGAGTACTACGGCCTCTCCGACGACGTGAGCCTCCGCGACGTGAAGTGGTCGCGGCAAGGCTATGCCGCGGCCGACCTGTCGGGCCTCTACACGGGGAACCACGCGCGCGTGGATCTCATCGTCGAGCAGCTTCGGCGACGCGTCTTCGACGTCCGTGCCGTGCGCGCGATCGCCTTCTGCGTGTCCGTCGAGCATGCGGAGTTCATGGCGACGGCGCTCACGGCGCGCGGGATCCCGGCGGTCGCGGTGCACGGCGGCTCCCCCGACGAGCTCCGCGCGAACGCGCCCGCACGGCTCCGCATGCGCGAGGTGAATGTCCTCTGCACGTGCGACCTCTACAACGAGGGCGTCGACCTGCCGTTCGTCGACACCTTGCTCCTCCTCCGGCCCACGGCGAGCGCGACGCTCTTCATGCAGCAGATCGGCCGCGGTCTCCGCCTCGATCCGAGCAGCAAGAAGTCCGCGTGCCTCGTGCTGGACTTCATCGGGCAGCATCGCTCCGAGTTCCGGTTCGACGGGCTCTACGCCGCGCTGACGGGGATCCCGCGGGGGAAGCTCGCGACGGCCGTGGGGGAGGGGTTTCCGTTCCTGCCGAGCGGATGCGTCATGCATCTCGACGGCGTCGTGTCGCGACAGGTCCTCGCGTCGCTGAAGCGTGCCGTCGCGACGGCGAAGGCGCTGGCCGGCGAGCTTCGCGACGTCGCGTCGCAGGCAGGGGAGGGGGCGCCGGCCAACGACATCACGCTCTCGCAGTTCCTCGAGGCCACCGGGCGCGAGGTCGAGGACGTCTACGAGCAAGCGAAGGGCTGGACGACGCTCCGGGCGGCCGCAGGCCTCGAGCTCGACGTGAGCGACGAGGAGCGCGAGATGAGCCGCACGCTCGGCCGTCTCGTCCACGTGGACGAGCCCACGCGTCTACGGCAGTGGTCCGAGCCTCCGAGCGTGAGCGCGCTCTCGCCGCTCGATCGGCGTCGTCTCACGATGACGGAGTTCCAGATGGTGCACCGCGGCGTCCTGCGCGAACCCGCACAGACCCTCGCGTGGCTCTACGGCAGCGGGCGGATCCGGCGAGAGCTGGGGGAGCTCGCCACGGTCCTCGAAGAGCGCGTCGCGCTTCCGGACGAACGCTACCCCGTGCCCGAGTGGCCCCTCGCGCTTCACCGGCACTACCGCCGTCGCGAAATCATGGCCGCCGTCGGCTACGCGCGCCCAGGCGCGAAGGGGAACACGCCGCAGGGCGGGATCCTGAAGCTCGAACGCGACAAACGCGAGCTGTTGCTCGTGACGCTCGACAAGTCGGCCTCGAGCTTCTCGCCGACGACGCGCTACAAGGACTACGCGATAAGCCCCACGCTCTTTCACTGGGAGACCCAGTCCGCCGCCAGCGTCTCGCGCGCGAGCGGGAAGCGGTACATCGAGAGCGGCGAGAACGGCTGGTCGTTCTACCTCTTCGTGCGGTCGGACCCCGACGCGCCGTATGCGTTCCTCGGGCGCGTGCTCCACCGAGCCCACGAGGGAGATCGACCGATCGGGATCACGTGGGAGCTCGAGCTCCCCATGGCGAGCGCGCTCTACGACCGGTTCGCGACGCTGACCCAGGGGTGAGGCTCGTCGGTGAAGATCGCGTGCCACGGTCGCCGATCTCGTCTACGCCCGTGCGAACGAGCTCGACGCGCTCCGCGTGACGTAGCCGCAAGCCTTCAGCGATCGAGCCAGGGCGGAAGCTCGATGTTCGTCACGGGAACGCCGAGCATGTCTCGTTCCACCGTTTGCAGGTTCTTCACGTAGCGCGGGAAGTCTTCCGCGCGCGCATCCATGAGGTTCGCGTCGATCGCTTCCTCGAAGCAGCGGACGAGCGCCGCGTGGGGCACGAGACCGAGATCGACCATCGCCGCGACGTCGTCCCGGTCGCTCGCGTGGAATCGCTTCAGCTTCGAGACGACGACGTCGACCACGTCCAACAGCTCGATGTCGAGGCTCTCGAGAGACCCTTCGAAGGCCGCCGCTCTGTGCCATCGAGGAGCTTGGCGCAGGAACGGGATGCTGGCTGCCACGACCTCGACGTAGACGCCGTGCCGTGTGTGGAGCGGCGTCCCTCTGCCGCCGAGCCGCGTCAGCCGCTGCTGCACGTCTGCCGTGAGGTCGGTCGTCTCGAGCACGTCGCCGTCCTTGGTGCCGCGGCGGTAGCTCGCCTGGAGCATCAGCGCGGCAGAGCCGAACACGCGCAGCCTGACCTTCGTCGCCGGACGCGGCAGCCAGAGCGCGTCGAGCTCTCGGAAGAACCGCTCAAACAGCGACACGCGCCGCCCTCAGCGCGTCGGCGAAGTCGCGCTCCGTGAGTGCCGTGATGATCCCCCATCGCTTGGCGATCGGCGACGCGGACGCGAGGAGGTCGTTCGCCGTCTCCATCGTTCGGACCTGCGGATCGAGCAGGTCGTAGCGACGCGGCTCGCCTTCCAGGATGCCTTCGCCGTCGGCGCTCCGCGGGGACACGAAGGCGCGGGCGAGCTCGAGCTCGGTCTGCACACGTCGGTAGGACTGGGTGATGGAACGCGGCAGCCGCTCGTCGCGGAGCTCGATCTCGATCGCGGCGAGTACGTTCTCGAGGAGCCAGTCGAGTCGACGCTGGATGCCGACCTCGGCGAGCGCCGCCCTCAGCTTCACCACGTTGACGCGCTCGACGTGCCGGACGAGGACCGGCGCGAGGGCGGTGACGAGACGCGGCACCCCGGTCGCGAGCGCCTCGCGGATCGAGCGCTCGACGTCGTCCACCCAGTCGGAGGGAAGAACATCGGGGGCCTCCACGAGGTGCTTCGCGCCGAGCCGCGCGAGCGTGTTTTGTAGCCCTTCCTCCGCCGCCGGGCGTTCGGCGACCAGCTCCGCGATCGTCACGTTGAACACCTGGAGAAGGACCACGAGCTGCTCCGCGGAGAAGGAGCCGTCGCCGCGCTCGAGCTCGCTCAATCGCCCTTGCGAGATCCCAAGCCGCGCGGCGAGCTCCGCCTGCGTCCAGCGACGAGCGAGCCGGAAGGACCGGACCTTGCCGGCCATGTTTCGGCGGTACTTCTCGAGGAGTTGATTGGGTTTGAGCGTCACTGTATCGCCTTGGTAATACGCGTATAGCTATAGCTATAGCTCGGTATGGGCGAGTTGGCGAGGACCGCAGGCCCGCGCGCGAGTCTGCCTGACGTTTCCCAACGGCAGCGCTCCCTAGAGGTAGCACGCGAACGTGCCCGCCCTCCGCTGGGGGCAGACCGCGACGCGGAGCTCGACGCGGGCGTCACGCCACCGAGGTCCGCGTCGAGCGCGCCTTCGACGGTCCCATCCTCGAGCCTCGTGATCGTCAGCGTGCCGGACCGAGCCTGCGCGACCGTGCGACGTGTCGAAGCCGCACTCGGGTCGCACGTCCGCCGGCCACGTGGATCGATCGAATCATCTCGAGCAGGAGCACGGAGGCTTGCCCGCTGCCGTCTCCGCCCATGACCCTTCCCCCGACGACGGGGTACGTGCCGGGCCCCTTCAGCCCGCGGGCGTAGATCAGGAGGACCTTCGCACGATCGCCCACCGACCCACCGCACCCAACGCGCGTACCGATCTCCGGTGGCGCAAGCGCGCCAGGAGGTCGGTCACCTCGGACGTTTCCTGGCGCCGAGCGTCCTCGACGGTGCTCCGTCGCGATATCCTCCGCCCGATGGCGAAGGTGAAGGCGGCCTCGACGCGCGCACGGCGGCCCCCTTGGTTCGGGGCCGCCGAGGCTGGCGCTTGCGTCTCGCTCGAGCGCGAGACGCAGGCGGCGCACGGGTGGGGCGATCCGACGAACGCCCTCTTCCAAGAGTACGTGGCGCGCGAGCATCTCGACGGGGGCATGCCGGTCGTGGAGCTGCATCGCAACCACGGCGTGCCGCTCTCCGCGGTCCGGCGCTGGATCGCGACGTTCGAGGCGGGTGGACGCGAAGCGCTCACGCGCGCCGCGGCGGAAGCGAACGCGAAGGCGCTCGCGCGCAAGAAGGCGCTGGCGGCGAAGGGCGCGACGCCGGCCGAGCTCGCGGAGCTCCGCACGATGATCGCGTCGGGCGACATCTCGGCGAGGCGCCGCGCCTACGCGGTCGCCGCGAAGCGCTCGCTCACGGCGCTCGTACCCGACGTGGTGGCCGTCGTTTGCCGCGCCGAAGCCAGCCCGCGCGACGTGTCGATCCAGGACGAGCTCGAGCTCCTCGCCACCCTCGGAGCGAAGGAAGCCCTCCACGACCTCTGGACGTCGAAGTCGAAGATCATGCGCAGCTACGTGACGTCCATGTCCGGACTCCTGCGCAAGGCTGGCTGCGCGATCCGGACCGTCGAGCGGCCCTGGTCGGAGCACTACGAGATGAACGGCACGTGGTGGCCGATCCGCAGGTGACGTCGTGAGCTCGTCCTCGCGGGCGGCCGCCAAGCGGGGCCCCGCGTTCCTCGCAGGCAGGGCGATGTTCGCGCGCGGCACGGCGCGGAGCGCGCGCGATCACTTCCCGCAGAAGAACGCGATGACGCTCTTCCTGATCTCGGCGGACGCTTCGCCGACGGCGGGGCCGCATGCGGCGAACGCGGGGTCCGTCCCGACGCCCAGCCTTTGCGGCGTCTCGGGGTCCGCGCACGCCTCAGTCGTCGTAGCCGGGGCTCCGGGCCGCGGTCGGTCTCGGCGGCGGCGACGCCGGTGGACGCCGAGCGTCGGCGCTCGCGGACGCGGACGGCTGCGTGCGCGCCGGCG
>JALHPN010000159.1 GCA_022842465.1 Polyangiaceae bacterium
CGCGCTCCTCCTTCTTCGTCGCGAGCTTCTGGACCTCGAGCCGCGGCGGGACCTCGAGGAGCTCCATGCCGCCCATCGCGCGCCCGGCGATGACCTCGTCGAATCGCCCCTCGCGGAGCATGATGGCCATCTCCATGTGCTGGCCCTTCATCAGGGCGCGCACGTACATGGCGACGTCGTCACGCTGGACCTCGGACGCGTACGACCGCTTGTGGCTCTTGATGATGCGCCCGCCGTCCGCGAAGAGGTGCGTGATGATGTGCGGGCGGTCGAGCCCCGAGTCCTCCGTCTGGATGTGGAAGACGAGACCGTTCCACTTGACGTTGTTGTTGAAGCCGACCTGCGCCCGCATGAAGTTCGGGCGGGCGATCTGCTTCTCGAGCTTCGAGACCTCTTCCGGAGTCCAGCGGAGGATGGCCTCGTCGAGCGGCCCGTGGTCTTTCGCAGCCAGACGCTCCATGCGCTCGAAGGCGAGCTGCGCGAGCTGAGAGCCGGGGTCGAGACGGAAGGCTTCCGCGAGGAGCTCCTGACCCTCGGGGTCGTTGCCGCCGCTGGCGGCGTACGCGCAGAGCAGAGAGACTGCGTCGTCGCGCCTCTCCCGCGAGACGAGCCACTTGGCGACCTTGGCGGCCGAACTACGCGCGGACATGTAGGGGCATGATCAATGGCCCGCCGCTGGCATGCAAGCCCCTCGACGAGGGGTTTCCACGATTGACGCGCCGCTCAGCGCGAGCGTTCGTCGCCGGGGCCTGGATCGCGTGGGCGCCCGACGACGGGGGCGTAGAGGGACACGCCCCTCACGTTCTGATCGACGCGGAGCGGGACGCGCAGCGACGGCAGAGCTCGCTGCTCGCAGTCGGTCCGCTCGCACAGGCGACAGCTGACGCCGACGGGGACGCACGTGTCCGGGTTCTCGAGGTCGATGCCGTCCGAGTAGACCAGCTCGCGCGCGTGCTGGACCTGACACCCGAGCCCGATCGCCTGGACGGGGTGCTGCGCGTGGTAGCCGCCTGCGTCCTTCTGGATCGTGCGCGCGATGCAGAAGTACGTGATGCCGTCCGGCATGCGCGAGACCTGGATGCGGACCATGCCCGGCGTGAGGAAGGCGCTGAAGATGTTCCACCGCGGGCAGGCGCCGGAGAAACGCGCGAAGCGGATGCCCGATGCGCTGAAGCGCTTCGAGATGTTCCCGGCGACGTCGATGCGGATCATGTGGAACGGCACCCCCTCGGCCCCGGCCCGACGCATCGTCGTGAGGCGATGGCAGACCTGCTCGAAGCCGACGCGGAAGCGCCGGCCGAGGACGTCGATGTCGTACCGCTCCTGCTTCGCCGCCTCGAGGAACGGGGCGTACGGCATGATCATCGCGCCGGCGAAGTAGTTCGCGAGCGCCACCTTCGCGAGCGCGCGCGACTCGTCCGCCGTGAACCGCGCGTCCTGCGCGAGGATGCGCTCGATCGCGTCGCCGTGAGCGAGGAGCCCGACCTGGTGCGCCAGCTGGAAGGTGCGGCTGCGCGTGGGGAGCAGCTCGGAGAGGACGAGGCGCTTCGACTCGGGGTCGAAGCGCCGGAGCACGCCGCGCTCGGCGCCCCACCGCGCGACCTCCACCTGGATCCCGTGCTCTCGCTCGAGGTAGCGCACGAGCCCGGCGTAGAGATCGCCGCTCGACGGCTGCGCCCGCTGCGCGGTCTCCTCGGCCGCGGCCTCGAGGTCCGGGAAGTGATTGGAGTGCCGCTGGACGAGGTCGGACACCTCCTCGCTCGGAAGGTGCAGCCGCGTCTGCGGCGACGCGAGCTCGGCGCTCTCCTCCCCTTCCGTCAGGCGGGACGACAGATCGTCGGCCGTGGAGCGCGCCCCCTGGTAGGCGCGGTAGAGCGAGAGCACGGCGCGCGCCGCGGAGGGGCTCGCCGCCGACATCTCGCGCACGTCGACCGAGGTGAGATCGTGGGTCTCGAAGAGCGGATCCGCGAACGCCTCCGTGAGGTCGGCGACGAGACGCGTGTCCTCATCCGTGGCGAACGCGTGGACGTCGATGTCGAAGAGCTGCGCCAGCCGGATGAGCAGGTTCGCCGGCAGCGGCCTCCGGTTGTTCTCGATCAGGTTGAGGTAGCTCGGCGAGACCCCGAGGCGGTCTGCAAGTTGCACCTGGCTGAGGTTCTCCCTGCGTCGGAGCGCCCGAACCTTCGCCCCGAACCGCGGGGCGTCCGCTCCCCCGCGGGTCCGCGCCGCGGCCGCGGGGACTGGCGGGGCGACTCCTGGCCGCTTCGACGCGCCGGGACGATCGGGCGGTGTCATTGACATACTTGACACTATTACACGCTGTCATTGACAAGTCTAGACGTCGGTTTCTCAGCTCTCACATGCTTGTCATTGACCTTTGCCACCCTGGACTGCATCTTGAATGCCGCGACGCAGCACGGCGGGCGGCTGACCCTCCCCCTAACGCGACGAGACGTTCGAGATGACGACCCCCGGAACCGCTGGAATCACGCTGCTCGCCGGCGCAGACGCGCCGAGCGGCGCGTCGCTCGAGGACGCGACGAACACCGTGCTGACGCCCGAGGCGCTCGCCTTCGTCGCGGACCTCGTCCGCACCTTCCGACCGCGCGTGAAGGAGCTCCTCGCGGCACGGGCGGCCCGTCAGGCCCGCTTCGACGCCGGCGAGCTCCCCGGCTTCCTCCCCGAGACGGCGAGCGTGCGCGAGGGCTCGTGGACGTGCGCCCCCGTCCCCGACGTCCTCCTCGATCGCCGCGTCGAGATCACCGGCCCCGTCGATCGCAAGATGATCATCAACGCGCTGAACTCTGGCGCGAACGTGTTCATGGCGGACTGCGAGGACGCGACGACCCCGACGTGGCCCAACCTCGTCGAGGGGCAGAAGAACCTCTTCGACGCCGTCCGTCGGACGATCGCGTTCGCGCAGGGGGAGAAGCGCTACGCGCTGAAGCCCGAGACCGCCGTGCTGTTCGTCCGTCCGCGCGGCTTTCATCTCCCCGAGAAGCACGTGCTCGTCGACGGCGAGATCGCTCCGGGCGCCCTCTTCGACTTCGGCCTCTTCTTCTTCCACAACGCCAAGGAGCAGATCGCGCGCGGCGCGGGCCCCTTCTTCTACCTCCCGAAGCTGGAGAGCCACCTCGAAGCGCGTCTCTGGAACGACGTCTTCGTCCGCGCGCAAGCCACGCTCGGGATCCCGCGGGGTACGATCAAGGCGACCGTCCTCGTCGAGACGCTCCCCGCAGCGTTCGAGATGAACGAGATCCTCCACGAGCTGCGCGAGCACTCGGCCGGCCTGAACTGCGGTCGCTGGGACTACATCTTCTCCTTCATCAAGAAGCGCGCGGAGAGCCCCGAAGCGATCCTCCCCGATCGGGGGCAGGTCACGATGGACAAGGCGTTCTTGAACGCCTACGTCCAGCTCCTCATCCAGACATGCCACAAGCGTGGCGTGCATGCGATGGGCGGGATGGCCGCGCAGATCCCGATCAAGGACGACGCGCAGAAGAACGAGCAGGCGCTCGCGAAGGTCCGTGCGGACAAACTCCGGGAGGTGACGAACGGTCACGACGGCACGTGGGTTGCCCACCCCGGCCTCGTGCCGATCGCCCGCGAGGTCTTCGACCAGCACATGAAGGGCAAGAACCAGCTCCACGTGCGCCGGGAGGACGTGACGGTCTCGGCTGCGGATCTCCTCCGCCCCCACGACGGCACGCGGACGGAGCACGGCCTCCGTCACAACGTGCGCGTCGGCATCATGTACCTCGAGGCCTGGCTCCGTGGTCAGGGGTGCGTGCCCATCTACGACCTGATGGAAGACGCGGCGACCGCGGAGATCTCGCGCGCGCAGGTGTGGCAGTGGATCCACCACCAGGCGCCGCTCGACGACGGCACCACCGTCTCGCCCGAGCGCTTCGGCGCCGTCGTCGCCGAGGAGATGGACCGCATCCGCGCCGAGGTGGGCGAGGAGCGCTTCTCCACCGGCGAGTTCCCCGAGGCGCGCGCGCTCTTCGAGCGCCTGTCGCTTGCTCCTCGCTTCGAGGAGTTCTTGACCGTTCCAGCCTACGAGCTGGTCACGCAGATCCGAAAGACCTGAGGAGAAACATCATGAGCGCTGCCCGCGTCACCGACGCCCTCGACACCTCGCTGCTCCACGCCAAGCGTTTCGACGGCATCGTCCGTCCCTACTCGAAGGCGGACGTCGAGCGTCTGCGCGGCTCGTTCAAGATCGAGCACACGATCGCGACGCTCGGCGCGCGCCGGCTCTGGGAGCTCCTCCACACGGAGGACTACGTCGCGGCGCTCGGCGCCCTCACCGGCAACATGGCCGTCCAGCAGGTCCGCGCCGGCCTCAAGGCGGTCTACCTCTCCGGCTGGCAGGTCGCCGCCGACGCGAACAGCGCCGGCCAGATGTACCCCGACCAGAGCCTCTACCCCGTCGACAGCGTCCCCAACGTGGTCCGCAAGATCAACCAGGCGCTCCTCCGCGCCGACCAGATCGAGCACGCCGAGGGCAAGCGCGAGCGCAACTGGCTCGTCCCGATCATGGCGGACGCCGAGGCCGGCTTCGGCGGTCCGCTGAACGCGTTCGAGCTCATGAAGGCGATGATCGAGGCGGGCGCCGCAGGCGTCCACTTCGAGGACCAGCTCGCCAGCGAGAAGAAGTGCGGCCACCTCGGCGGCAAGGTGCTCGTCCCGTCGAGCCAGTTCATCCGCACGCTCACCGCCGCGCGGCTCGCAGCGGACGTCCTCGACGTCCCGACGATCCTCGTGGCGCGGACGGACGCCGACAGCGCGAAGCTCCTCACGACCGACGTGGACGAGCGCGACCGGCCGTTCATCCTCTCGAACGAGCGCACGCCGGAGGGCTTCTACCGGGTGAAGAGCGGCGTCGCCGCCGCGATCGCGCGCGGCCTCGCCTACGCGCCGTACGCGGATCTCGTCTGGTGCGAGACGTCGACGCCCGACCTCGCGCAGGCGAAGCAGTTCGCCGAGGGGGTCCGCAAGGAGTTCCCGAACAAGATGCTCGCGTACAACTGCTCGCCGTCGTTCAACTGGAAGAAGAACCTCGACGACGCGACGATCGCCAAGTTCCAGCGCGAGCTCGGCGCGATGGGCTACAGGTTCCAGTTCGTCACCCTCGCGGGCTTCCACTCGCTGAACCACGGGATGTTCGAGCTCGCGCGCAAGTACAAGGACCGCGGGATGGCGGCTTACAGCGAGTTCCAGGAGGCGGAGTTCGCCTCCGAGGTGAACGGCTACACGGCGACGCGCCACCAGCGCGAGGTCGGCACGGGGTACTTCGACGAGGTCGCGCAGGTGATCTCGGGCGGCAAGGCGTCGACCCTGGCGCTCGAGGAGTCGACGGAGAAGGCCCAGTTCCACTGAGCTGACGCCTCGGCGGAGGGCCTGGAGCACGGCACGCTCCAGGCCCTTTCGCGTGGTCGCGTGGTAGAATCGCCAGCGATGGCTGATCCGAAGAAGGGCGGGCGGAAGAGCGGCTCCCACGAAGCGGTGACGACCCACGCGATCCCGCCTGCCCCTCCGTCGGAGCGATGGGAGGCGGAGATCGGCGGGCCGAAGACCGTACGCATGTCCAGCGCGCCGAAGAGCATCGTCCCGTCCTTCCAGCGCGGGGGGCGCGGGGTCGAGCTGCTCGTCGTCGACGAGACGCAGCTGCCCGGGCAGGAGAAGCGCGTGTGGCGCGCCGCCGAGGTGTGGACGAAGCGTCGCGTCTACGGACTCGACTCGACGTTCAAGTGCTTCGAGATCCTCGACCGTTCGACGGGGCGGCCCGAGATCGGGCACGACATGCTCGGCGCGCGGCTCGGCGGCGGTCGGCTCCGCGAGAAGGAGACCGTTCGCTTCAGCTACCCGCTCCCCCTGCCCGGAATGGAGGCGATGTTCATGCGCGGGAAGAAGCACGGGTACACGTCCGCCGTGGAGCGGATGATCGTGCGAATCCGCGTGCTC
The DNA here is from genome assembly GCA_022842465.1 of Polyangiaceae bacterium. Lineage (GTDB taxonomy): Bacteria > Myxococcota_A > Polyangia > Polyangiales > Polyangiaceae > Labilithrix. The sequence continues at coordinate 5,968 of JALHPN010000159.1, forward strand.
CACACGTCGACGGACGAGGCCGCGCCGTCGTGGGAGGAGATCGCGAGCCGGTGGTCGGAGCCGCCGCGGTGAGGTCGCCCCTCGCGCTGCTCGCGGCGGCGGCCCTCACGGCATGCGACCGAGCTCCCCCGGACGTGCAGAAGGATCCCGTCGCGAAGCCCGAAGCGCCGGCCGTGCCCGCGATCGTCGCGCGCGGCGTGCGCCTCGAGAAGGCGAAGGCGGGCGCGGACGCGGCGACCCTCGTGAGGACGGAGCGAGACGCGGCGCGGGCGCTCGGGAGAGAGCTCGTCGTCTACGTCGGGGCGCCGTGGTGCGAGCCCTGCCAGCGCTTCCACGAGGCCGCGCAGGCGGGCGAGCTCGACGAGGCGTTCCCCACGTTGACGCTCCTCGAGTTCGACCTCGACGTCGATCGCGATCGGCTCGTCGCCGCGGGCTACCAGTCGACGTACATCCCGCTCTTCGTCCTGCCGGGTGAGGACGGCCGAGCGACCCCGAAGCGCTTCGAAGGGAGCGAGAAGGGCAGCGGCGCGGTCGCAAGAATCACCCCGCGCCTGCGTACCCTGCTCGCCCGCTGACGCGCGGCTCAGGCCGCGACGGCCATCCCGAACGCCGCGATGCCGCGGGCGCGGAGCTCGCGCTTGATCGCGGACGTCTGGACGGCGCCGCCGGAGAGCCGCGCGAGCAGATCGGCCGACCAGTCGTCGAGCATCGCCCCTCCGCACGCCGCAAAGTCGTCACCGGTGCCGCGGAGGATGTCGCGCCACGCCGCGCGGGCGCCGTCGAACGCGTCGCTCGGGCGCGCGCCGCCGGCGGTGTCGACGAGCACGCCCGCAGCGACGAGGAGCGCCCGGGCTTCGGGAGAAATCGCGTCGGGCGTCGCGCCGTCCATGAGGGGGACGATCCCCGCCGCCGCTTCGGGGCTCGCGACGGCGAGAGCCACGTCGACGAGCGCGGCGACGTAGATCCGGAAGGCGTCCGCGGGCGAGGCGACGGCGGCCGTGGGCGAGGCGACCTCGACGCTCGACCCGAGGGCATGGGGCGGCTCGGCGACCAGGGGTTCGGGCGGCTCGACGAGGTCGTCGACGACCTCGACGCCTTCGATCCCGAAGGCGTCGAGGGGCTCGAGCTCCTCGACGACGACGAGGTCGTCCTCGTCGTCCGTCGTCGCGACACCGGCGAAGACCGCGGCCGCCAGCTCCGCGAGCGACGCCGGCGGCGTCCGCTCGCCGATCCGCGACGCCAGCACGACGCCGCTCTCGCGCGACGCCGGAGCGCGCTCCGCGGCCGTCGTGTCGGGCAGGGGCAAAGGCAGCTCTTCTTCGGCGGCGTCGCCCAGGTGGTGCAGCGCGGTCGCCAGGACGGCCGACGGCTCGAGCGCCGCAGCCTCGGCCACGGCCGCGCCGGTCACCGCGGGACAGATCCAGCGCGTTCCGCCGCTGAGCCGCGGATTGTCGTGAGGAAATTCAGGAACGAGGGAAATCACACCTACCTCCACCTACAACAAGTGTAGGATCCACGGAAGTGGTGGACAACAAAGCGCCGAACGCGTGGGTTCTCGGAGCTCGGTCCGCGCGTCAGCGAGGCTTCGCCGTCGCGATCCGCTGGGACGCCTTCGTGATCGTGGGCGGAGGGCCACCCTTGATCACCTCGGCGCCGGAGACGAAGACGTTCTGCATCGTGATCGGGCCGTGGTCCCCCTGGAAGTCGAGCCACGCGCCGGCACCGAGCAGGTTCGACTCCTTCACGACGTGCGGGCCTCTGCCGGTCTTGTAGAGCGTGATCGCGAAGGTGTTGCTCTCGCTCGTCACGTGGTCGATCTCGAGCTTCTCGACCCCCTGGATGTGCGGCCCGCAGTGCGCCCCGCGGAGCGTCGTGTACCGCACGGTCACGCTCTTCGCGTCGTAGGCTGCGACCATGTCGAGGCCCTCGTTGCCGTGGAGGTCCGAGTCCTCCACGAGGAGCTCCCCGCCGTCGCGCGCCGACAGGCCCTGGTTCGGGCCGGCGTCGTAGTCGAGGTGCCGCGCCTCGAGCTTGCCGCGCACCTCCGAGATCGACACCTCCGTCGCCGACACCTTCGCCGGCGTCGTCACCTTCACGTTCTCGACGACGAGCGACGAGCCCTTCCCGACCTGGAGAGGCTTCATGGACGACGTGATCGCCCCGCTCGCGAACGTCGACGCCAGCGCGCCGTCCGTCGTCGTGATGCCGGTCTGCGGGTTCTCGAGCGAGACGCCGGCGAGAGCGAGCTTGCCGCCCTTCGCGACGAGGAGGCCGAGCCAGGAGCTGCAGGTGATCTTCGCCGGCGCGTCCGCGGCCTCGGCGCGGAGCTCCCCACCGACGAGGATCGCGGCCCCCTCCGCGCACTTCACGGTCGCGCCGGGGGCGATCTCCACCACCACGCCGGGCGCGATCGTCACGGTCCCGGTCAGGAAGGTCCCGTCCTTCCACGTCTCGCTCTGACGGATCTCCCCCGCCCGCGCCTTCGGGTTCGCCGCCTCCGCCGGGACCTGCTCGAGCGCCGAGTCGTCCGAAGAGCAGGCGAGGAGCCCGACGGCGGCCATCGCGATGAAGCTCGTCTTCGTCATCCGAATCATGGAAACCTCCGTCTCGTGTCCGCCGCCGTCACTTGCCGCAGAAGATCCCCTCGACGCGCGCGAAGAAGTCGCGTTCGACGTCTCCCTGTCCGAGCCAGCAGGTCTTCGCCGTCCCCGAGGTGCCGGTGATCCCCTGACACTTCGTGGAGCGCACGCTCTCGAGCGACGCGCACACCCCCGTCGTCCGCGCCGTGCCCTGGCAGGTCTGGAACGTCTCGTACTTGCCCCCGGCCTCGATGCACCAGTCACACGACTGGCGTGTGCACTGGACCGCCTTGTCGAAGGACGCCGCGCAGCCGTCCTCCGCGACGTCGGACCCGACGATCGACACGCAGCCCGCGACGTTCAGCGTGACGAGCTTCCGATCGACGTGCCACTGGATCGGTCCCGACTTGTCCGCGGGCTCGAGGCAGGCCGTGCACGCCGGGTGCGCCGCACGCCACGCCTCGCACTTCTTCTCCGGATCGGCCGGATTGACGAGGCACGCGTCGTAATAGGCGCCGAGCTCCTCGGTCTCGCACGCCTCCGCCTTCGTGGGCGCGATCCACTTCGGCTCGAACGGGTCCGGGATCTTCGGGGCGCACGACGTAGGTCCGACGGGCCCGCCGCCGTCGCCCGGCGCCGTCCCGCCGCCGTCCGGCGTGAACCCGCTCGGCGGCTCCACCCCCGAATCGTTCTGACCGAACCCCGGCTCGAACGTGCTCGGCTCCTCTTCCGACTTGCAGGCGACGAACGCCGCGACTGCTCCAAGCGCGATCAACGAAGCCCCGACGACAGACGACCCTCTTCCCATGATCCCGGGTGCTGCACGAAGGACGCCATCCGCGCCCGGTCTCCCGAGACGTGAGGGCGACCGTCTTCACCCCCTCGGAGCCCCTCGGAGCACCCCTGTCACTGGAATGATCCAGCAGGCCCAAAAAATTGTGTGAAGTCCTCGCACTGGAGCCTGGATCGATCAGGGGTGAATCCTGGATCCATCGTGATGTCTGCCGGAAGCAGCGAGCGCACAAGCGGGGATCAAGAAAAGCCCGAGAAAATCGGCTTCATCCCCTTGGCAGGGGGCGTGCACTGGTCGAGGTCGTCGGCAAAACGACGCTGCGGGCCACGGGGACCGGTCGTAGCGGCGGAACAACGGCAAACGCGGAGGTGCGGTGGTCATGATCGGAAAGCGACTTCTGGGTGTAGCGGGAGCGGGCGTGCTCGTGAGCTTTCTCGGCGTCCTGGCTGCGTGCAGCTCGGATGAGAAAGCCGACGCCGCGGAGACTCTCCGCTCGGCGAACGTGGCCATCACGCTCCACGACGCGAGCGGCACCGCGGTGGGTGAGGGCGCGGGCGTCCTCATCGGGCCTCGTGTGGTCCTCACGTCGGCTCACCTCGTCGCTGGGAAGTCCAAGTGGACCATCCGGACGGCGGACGGGAAGGTCGCGACCGGCGTGCGCGGTCTGACGAAAGACTGGCGTGTCTACGACAGCATGAAGGCGCACCCGCGCAAGAACGACGTCGCCGTCATCTACCTCGACAAGCCGATCGAGCTCGCACACTTCCCGAAGCTCGCCCCGCAGCGCCTGAAGAGCGGGACGGAGGCCACGCGCGTCCGCAAGCTGGACAGCGGGTTCGCGAACACCGCCGCGAAGCTCGAACGCGTCAAGTCGTTCCCCAACGCGTACCTCACGTCCATCCCCACGAGCGAGACGCTCGTGACGGGTTCGGCGGTCGTCAACGCCGACTTCGAGATCGTCGGTCTCGTCACCGGCCGCGGCCTCTCGACCGGCAAGCTCTACGTGTCGCGCGTCGATCGCGTCGTGAAGTGGCTCTCGCCGAAGGTCGCCTGTGGCGGCGCCTCGAAGCTCTCGGCCGCCAGCCTCTCGACCCGCACGTACGGCACCCCGCCGCCGAAGCCGGGCTGCGAGGACGGCGGCACGCCGGGGTCGTCGGGGTCGTCGGGGTCGTCGGGGTCGTCGGGGTCGTCGGGCTCCTCGGGGTCGTCGGGCTCCTCGGGGTCGTCGGGCTCCTCGGGTGACGGCTCGAGCGGCTCGAGCGGCTCCAGCGGCTCCAGCGGATCCGGCACGGACGGTCCGGACGGGAACGGCACGTGCGACGACGGCGGCGGCCTCTGCAGCGGCGACTGCGTCGGTGTCGGCGGCGGCCCCGGCGACGGCTCCGTGGACACCTCGGGCTCGTCGTCGTCGAGCGGCGGGACGGGCACCTCGAACCCCGACGGCACCGGCACGACGCCGGACGGCACCGGCGCGACGTCGTCGTCGTCGAGCGGCGGCAGCACGAGCGGCGGCACGGGCTCGTCGGGCGCCGACTCGAACCCGGACGGCACGACGTCCTCGTCGAGCGGCGGCACGTCGAGCGGCGGCGACCCGAGCACCGGCTCGTCGGGCTCCGACGGTCCGACCGGCGGCGCCGATACGGACGGCACGACCTCCTCGTCCTCCTCCTCGAGCAGCGGCGCGAGCAGCAGCGGCACGGGCGCGGGCGGCGCGGACGACGGCATCCCCGACGCGTGCACGGGCGAGGACGACTTCCCCGAGCTCTGCCCGCCCGAGGACAGCGCCTGCTCCGGCCCGAACTGCGGTGGCGGCGCTCCCGACGACCTGATCGACTACGGCAAGTGCGCGTGCACGACGTCGTCGTCGCCGTCGGCGACGGGCCCCGTCATCCTCCGCTGATCCCACAGGGGATGGCACCCGAGGCGCCTCGTCCGCAGACCGCGGACGGGGCGTTCTCGCGTTCGTCGTTCAGGGCTCAGCCCTCGTTCTCGCCGAGCCTGCGCCATGCGGCGGCGAGCTCGACGAGCACGCCGAGACCGAAGGCGTCCACCGGCTCGTCGCTGACGAAGACGTCGGCGTCGTCGAGCGTCACGAGGTCCTCGACGTCCTCGAAGAGATCGTCGAGCGCGAGGCCGAGCACCGGGCGAACGCTCGCGCGCGGCTCCGCGCTCGGGAAGAGCGAGGTCGTCATGACGGCCTCGTCGGCGAGACGCGGCATCGCCTCACCCCGACGGAGCCGCGCGAACGGCCCGCGACGCGGGAGCGGCGGAGGCCTACCGTGGAGGAAGCCCGCGAGCGCCGCGCGCGACGAGGACGAGAGTCGCACGAAGCGGAGCCCCACGGCCGGGGCGTCGTCGTACGGACGCCGGCTGTGGACGACGCGCGTGACGACGGCCTCCACGTCGATCCACGTGCCGGGGATGGCGAAGGACGCGATGACGGGCTCCCCGCCGTCGACCGGACATCCGAGCGGCACGAGCATCCCCTCGACGGAGAGATCGAGCGTCTGCTCGGCGAGGAGGCGAAAGCCGCGCTCGCGCACGACCTGACAGGGAATCTCGATCGCGCGCCTCGTCGACGTCCGGCGGGACGGACGCGGCGACGCGGACGTCACCGACGTGAGCACGGGGAGCGCGCTCATGCCTCGCTCCTCACGACGCTCGCGGTCCAGTCGACGCGCTGGACGCGGCGCGGAACGGGCGGCGGAACCCGCCGCAGCTGGTTACGCAGGATGAAGCGCTGGACGTTCGGCAAGGACGAGAACACGAGGCCCGCAGCCTTCCCCTGATCCCCTGCCCGCCGCCCCCGCACGACCCGCGCGACCTCGGCCTCCGTGTCGAACCAGAGACCCGGGTGCTCGGCGCGCGGGAGCTCCGCGCTCCGGAACGCGACGATCGGCGTCCGGAACGAGACGATGAGCCGCTCGCCCGGGTCGAGGTCGTCCTCGATCCGCACGAGCATCCCTCCGGGGGAAACGTCGAGCGCCTCCCTCGAGACGAGGCGGAAGTCGCGCTCCCGGACCACCTGGCACTCGAGCACGACGGCACGTCGGACTTCGCGTCGCTCGTTCTTCCTGATGAACCGCATGGAGCGGATCGTAAGGGGGGCCCGCCACCGAGGGCCAAGAACGCGTCAGTACTCTCCGCCGAGGTTCGGGTCCGCGCAGCAGCGGAAGCCGGTCGAGTAGTCGTGGTAACGCGCCTCGTGCGCGGTCGTCACGTAGCCGCAGCCCTCGCCGTGTCCCCAGCTCGACACGTCGGCGTAGTACCCGCCCTGGAAGGTCCCCTCCGGATCGGCCACCCACTCGTGGAGGTTGCCGACCATGTCGAAGACCCCGTAGCCGTTCGTGCACTCCGCGTTCTGCCCCGTCTTCGCGAGCGTCTGGCCCATCTGGTTCAAGGCCGGATCGTGCATGGTGTTCCAGTTGAACCGGAACCCGAACTTGGCGACGACCGGGTTGCGCCCGCGGTCGTTGCACTTCCCGGGCGCGCGGCGATCGCCGTACCCCCACTGCTTCTTCTCGGGGCCGCGGCACGCCTTCGTCCACTCCTGCGGCTTGCAGAGGCGCTTTCCGGAGCCCGCGCACGCGCGCTGCGCCTCGTGCGCGCTGATGTAGCCCTGCGGAAAGACGCCGCGACGACTCACCGCGCGGACGCGACGGCCCGTGACGGAGCCGAAGGGGGAGAAGGCCTGCTCGCTCCCGTCGTCCATCACCTCGACGACACCTGCCTCGTAGCGGTCGATGCAGTAGCGGCCCTCGATGGTCACCATGTCCGGCGGGCAGGCGCCTTCGGTCGTGCTCTCGAAGCGCTCGCGCGACGGCTCGCGGACGACGACGCTGCCGGCCCCGAGCGGCGCGGACGTGGTCCTCGCCGCGGCGCTCGGCGCTTCGAGCGCGAACGCCACGCGAGCCTCCGGTGGCTCCGCGCTGCACCCGGCGGCGAGCAGCGAGAGCGCCGTCAGGGCCACCCCTGCGGCTGCTCGGAAGCGGACAGGACGATCCACGACCGACGGCCGCTGCATCCGCCGTGCCTCCGCTCGTCCCCGCGGGTTTCGACGACGGAGGACGTCGCGCGGCCCCCGCTTCGCGCCGTGCGCGCCCACGATCGGTGTCTCCTTCGGGGGACGGGCGATCCACCGAGGTCGAGAGCCTTCGCCAGCGGCCTCCTCCCCGCAGCATGATTCCCGGGGTTTCGTGGTGCTGCATCGCGCCGTTCGGGTGGTCCGACGCTTGCTGTACCCGCGTTGCCCCTCATGCGTTCGTCGCCGCTCCCGCCCACGTCGCGCTCGCGCCCGCTCGCGAGCCTCGCCGACGTGCTCGAGCCGATCGAAGGCGACGACGACGTGCCGACCCGCGTGGGTCCAGTCCGGGCGCCCGAGGCCGACATGGCCTTCGCGGACACCGTCGTCGCGAACGACCTCGACGAGGTCGCCCCCGTCAGCGCCCCGTTCGTCGTGAAGGATCCGGCCTCGACGCTGGAGACTCCCCTCTCGTTCCCGATCGACGCGCCGCGCAACGCGGAGGGGCTCTTCGCGTCGCTGCGGCGGAACGTCGGCGCCGTCGCGGCCGAGATCGTCGAGGTCTGGAACGACGCCGGTCGCGTCCGGCGCTTCACCGCGCCCGTGACGATCTTCGGCCTCGAGACGCCCGAGCTGGTCCGCGTACGGCTCGCCCGCGTGGCCTACGCGTTCGCCCGGCTGCGGGCCGTCCTCTCGGCCTGGGATTGGGGCTTCGGCGACGTCCTCCGGGCCTGCGCCATAGGCGCCGTCGTCTTCGCTCTCGCCGCCTTCGCCGGCGTGTTCGCGCTGTCCTCGGGCGGCCTCACGCGCAGTACCGCCGAGGCCGCGAGCGGCGTGACGGAGCTCCGCGAGCCCCACATCGTCGAGTCGGAGCACGCGACGTCCGCGCGGGGCGTCCGCCGGAAGGCGTCCACACGCTGAACGGGGCGGAACGGGGCAGAGACAGCGAGCTTGCGCGACGACGTCCGGCACGGCACGATCGAGGCCGTATGACGGACATTCGCTTTCCGGCGCGCGCCTTCGGCTCCGCCGTGCTCCTCGCTGGCGTGTTGGTCGTCGCGTGCTCGGACGACGGGACGGACGATCCGGGCGACGGCGCCCAGCCCGACCCGCAAGCGCTCTTCCGCAACGTCCAGGAGGAGCTCGTCGCGACGTGCGGCGGCGCAAACGGCAGCTGCCACGTGCGCGGGGCGCAGGCGCCGCGCTGGCTCGCGGACCCCGACCCCTACGCGTCCGCGCGGGCGTACCGCGGGATCCTCCCCGTCACCCGCGACTCGTCCGACAGCATCCTGCTCACCCAGGTCCAGCACGCGGGGCCCGCCCTGTCGCGCTACCCCGTGCTCTACGACAAGGTGGCGGCCTGGATCCAGTCCGAGCTCCCGAAGCCGATCCTCCCCGCGACACCGAAGTTCTCGGTCCAGGACGGCTTCAACGTCGTCCCGCTCGACACGCTGGCGCCCAACCTGAGCGGCGCCCGGCTGACCTTCCTCGCGGCGCAAGCGAACAGTGTCCTCACGCTCTCCGCGCTCCGCGTCGAGGCGCCGATCACGGCGAACCTCACCATCAAGTCCCCCTTCTTCGTCATGCTCCCGCGAAGCGGCAAGGTCGTCGCCGATCCGAGCTCGAACGGCTTCGAAGGGGATCTCACGGTGGAGGCCGGGACGACCCAGGAGCTCTTCGGCGGGAAGATGATCCTCCTCCGCTGGGACCGGGCAGGTCAGCTGAAGCTCGTCTTCAACGACATCACCTCGACGCCGGGCCAGGGCGCGTCGCAGAAGTGCACCGCGCTCGACGTCTTCCGCGACAAGGCCCTCCCCGCGATGCAGACCCAGGTGGACATCCTCGCCGACGACACCGACGGAGGCGTCCCCGGCCCCGTCATCGGGAAGGGCTCGTGCATCGGGTGCCACGGCAAGGAGCCGGCGGCGGGCGATCCGCCGGAGCCCGCCGTCCAGGCGATGGATCTCCGCGCGTGGTCGACCGCCCCTGCCGATGCGTGCGCCCAGGCGCGCAACCGGATCGACTTCGCCGACAAGACGAAGAGCGCGCTCCTCCTGAACCCGCAGGGCAAGGGGAACCCCAACCACCCGATGAAGTCGCTCGCGGAGTCGGACCCGGTCCTCGCCGGCATCGACGCGTGGATCCAGGCGGAGCAGCGCTGATCGGGGGCACGACCAGGATCGATGACGTCTCCGGCCCGCGCGTGGGGGACCTGAGATCCACCGGCGACGAGGCACGACACCGGAGCTTCTCCGCGAAATCACGAGGAACGTCTCCGTCGCGCATCGACGCGTCGGACGCCCCCGGGTGGTCTGCGGCTTGCTCCGAGACGAGCCGTGGACTCCATGAAGCCGATCACGAACCCGCTGGCCACGGCCCCGACCATGCCCGTCGAGACGCCGCCGCCGTCCACGCAGGATCTCCTCGCGCGGGCCCAACGGCTCGGCCCCGCGCGCCCGACGCTGGAGAGCATCCTTCTCCCGACGGACCCGATCCTCGGCGCGAAGCTCGAGCCCCACATCGCCGAGCGGCGCATGCGGTTCACGCGCTACGTGAAGGCCACCCTCGGCGGATGCGTCGCGCTCTGCGTCGCGGCCCTCGTCGCGACCGCCACCTCCGGTGAGGCGTCGGCGGCTCCGCGCGCCTCCTCCGTCGCGGTGGCGACCCCCATCACCCGGGCGCCCTCGGTCGAGGCGCTCTCGGGGACCACGATGGCGAAGGTGACGCGTGGAACGGACGCGGCGAAGACCACGGCCCACGCGAAGACGCGCGCAAAGCGCCGCTGAGTCGAGAGAACCCGCGCGGTGCCGCAGCGCGGCCGAACAGGCCGAGAGCGCGGCCGCACCGGCCGGACTTCACTTCTTCGCGGCGGTCTTCTTCGCAGCCGTCTTCTTGGCGGCGGTCGCCTTCTTCGGCGCGGGCTTCGCGCTCGCCTCGCCGCCCGTCGCCTTCTTCTCGCGCCACTCGGCGAGCTGCTTGGTACGACGGGCCTTCTGCTTCCTGCGCTTCGGGGAGTCCTGGGGGGTCGACATGCGGCGCACCCTACCCCAGAGCGACCTCGTCGCTCAAGCGCCCGGCGGGGGTCGGTAGAGCGGCGCCTCCCGAATCAGGGCTTGTGAGGCGCGACCGGCCACCGGCTCGACACCGACTCGTCCGGATTCGCGCCGTCGATGATCTCGAGCCAGGCGTCGACCTTGCCGGCCGACGGCCCGTCCCACGCCATCCGCGCGAAGCGGCGGAGGAGCTGGGGCGTGTGGTCTCCGCAGCGTGCCTTGTCGCCGAACGCCGCGCGGGCGCGGTCGATCTCGTTCGCTGCGTCCTGCCAGCGTGCCTCGAGCTGGGCGAGCCACGCGAGCGTGAGGTGACGGTGCTGGCGCGGCTCGGCCTCGTCGAGCACGATCTTCTCGCAGTCGGCAGCGAGCTGCTTCGCCTGCGGATCGCTCTTCGCCAGCGCGACCTGGGTGAGGAGGAGCCGGGCCTCGAGGTCGCCCCACGGATCCTGTAGGCGCTCGAAGATCTTCGCGGCGACGGACGCGTGGGCGCCGCCGGCCGCGAAGTCGTCGGTGTCGATCGCGATGAGGGCGAGGAGGCGCTCGCAGGCGGCTTCGCCGCGCGGGTTCATCAGTTCGCGGAAGGCCGCGCGCGCCGAGAGCGCACGCGCCCGGGCGGCGTCCATCTCTCCTGCACGGTGATCGGCGTGGCCGAGGACGACGTCGCACTGCGCGATGCCGAGCCGGTAGCCGATCGAGTCGAACGCGCTCCGCGCATGCACGAGCAGATCGCGCGCGCGGCGGTAGCCACCGACGGCCGTCTCGATCATCGCCAGCAGGATGAAGCACTGCGCGCCGCCGAGCATGTCCTTCGCGGCCTGGCAGTGCTTGCTCGCCTCGAGGAGGACCTCGCGCGCGCGCGCGTGCTCGCCGAGGAGGTAGTCGATCTCGCCGAGGACGACGAGCGCCGCCGCGAGCCCACGCTCGTCCTTCAGCTCCTCGAACCGTGAGATCGCGAGGGCCACCTGCAGGCGTGCCTGCGCCGGCGCGCCGACGTCGCTCGCGAGGTGGCCGAGGAGACGGAGCGCGTGCGCCTCCTTCGTGCGGTCTCCCGCCTGCTCGAAGGCGCGGCGCGCGCGCTCGGCCTGCTCGCGCGCCTCCTCGAGCTTCCCGATGTGACGGAGGGCCTCGGCGCGCCAGAAGGCGTACTCCGCCGCCGCGCCGCCGATGACGCGGCCCTCGAGCATCGCCAGGTCCTTCAGCGTCGCCGCCGTGTCGCGACCTCGCGACCAGGCGCCCTCGATGAACGCGAACATGAGGCGAGCCGCGACGTCGTCGTCGCCCGCGCGAAGGAGGTTCCGGACGCGGTGCTTCATGATGCGCCGCGAGCCGACCTCGGGGTGCTTGGCGAGCGCATTCGCCGCGAGCCGGAAGATGGCCGGCGCGTCGTTCCGCTCGTGGAGGCGCCCGAGGAGGTGCTCCTGGAGGAGGGCGTGCGGCCAGCGGAACTGGTCGTTGCCGGACGCGAGGAGGATCTGCGCGCGCGTGAGCGCGACGAGCGCATCGCGAGCGTCCATCCCGAGCGAGGAGACGAGCGCCTTGATGACCGCGCCGCGGACGTCGTCGCCCAGCGCAGCCGCCGCGTAGGCGGCGAGGCGGAGATCCGTCGGGACGGCGCGGAGCCGCTCGTCCCAGAGGTCGGCCGTCGTGATCGCGCGGCCGTGGAGCGCATCCTCGGGGACCTTGTACCTGCCGCCCTCGAGCGTGAGGTAGCCGCCACCTGCCCACGCGTGGAGGAGCTGGAGGGCGAAGAGCGGGTTGCCGCGCGACTGCGCGACCGCCGCCGTCACGGCGTTCTCCGTGAGCGGCAGGGTCGCGCGGAGGAGGACCTCCGTCTCCTCGCCGGCGAGCGGCTTGAGATCGATCACCTTGCCGCCCCAGTCCGCGCGGAGGGCTTCCATGCGCACCGCGGCGTCGAGATCGGTCTCGAGGGCCTCGCTGCGCGCGGTGGCGATGATGAGGAGGCGGAGCTTCGGGCAGTCGCGACGGAGGCGCGAGAGCATCTCGAAGGTGTTCGCGCTCGTCAGGTGGAGGTCGTCGAACCAGATGAGGAGAGGGCGGTCGCTCCCCACGCGCTCGAGGACGCGACGCGTGACCGCGAAGCGGAGCTCGGGCGTGTCGAGGACGAAGCGCTTGCCGGTCGGGCCGACGGCGGCCGTCCCGCCGGGAGGCGTCGGACGGAGCCACTCGGCGGTGGCCGCGACCCACGCGAGCTCGTCGCCGTCGGCCTTGTCGACCTCCCAGCGATCGAGCAGCGTCTGCTCGACCGTGTCGCGGTCGGCGCCCTGGAGGCCGTAGAAGGAGTTCACCGCGCCGGTGAGGCCGTCGAGCGGCGACGGTGTGCGTCCGTAACGCGCCCGCATCGGCCACATGAGGCCGCGCTCGTGGACCTGCTCGCAGACCCACTCGGCGAGGCGGCTCTTGCCCACGCCCGCTTCGCCGATCATCGCGACCATCCGATGCTGCGGCGGATGCCCCGCGCAGACGGACAGCACGAGGTCGATGAGCTCTTGGCGCTCGGGCTCGCGCGCGACCATCGGCGACGGGCGGAGCGAGAGGAGCCCCGGCGCGAGGGAGCGCGCCGCGGCGACCGCGCGTCCCATCTCCGGCGTGCTCGACGGCTCTGGCGGGGGCGCCGGCGCGCTCGCCACGGTCTCCTCGAGGGTCGGCGCGTGACGCGGGCGGTACTGCGCCCAGACCCGGCGAGCGTCGGCCGCGAGCTCGAACCGATGCCACGGCTTCTTCGCGAGGAGGCGCTGGATGAAGGCCCCGACCTGGAGCGGCACGCCTTCGGGGAGCGCGGGCGCCGGCACGGGCTGGCGCTTGTGCGCGCGGAGCACCTCCTGCGCGTTGCCCTCGAAGACCTCCTTGCCCGTGAGCACGCGGTAGACGACGCAGCCGAGGGCGTAGAGGTCCGTCGCCGGCCCCACGAGCGTCGCCTGCTTGCGGATCTGCTCCGGCGCGACCCAGCCGACGGTCCCTGCCCCGGCGTGCACCGCGAGCTCGGGCTCGGGCGCGCCGTCGAGGCGAGAGTCGTGGCGTGACTCGCGGAGCCACGCGAGGCCGAGATCGAGGATGTAGGCACGCGGGCCGCGCCCTGCGCCCGCGAGATCGAGCATCACGTTCGACGGCTTGAGGTCGCCGTGGATGATGTGGCGCGCGTGAGCATGCGCGAGACCCGCGAGGACCTGATCGACGAGCGCCCAGATGACGGACCACGGCATCGTGGTCGTGTGCATCCACTCGTGGACGCTGCGGCCGGGCAAGGCGTCCATGACGAGGTACGGGCTGCCGTCGGCGAGCGTGCCGAAGTCACGCGCGCGGACGATCGCGGGATGCTCGAGGGCGGCGACCGCGCGTGCCTCCTGCTGGAACCACCAGCTCTCCTCCGAACGCGTCGCCTTGCTCTCCTCCGGAGGACGCAGGCGCTTCAGCGCCACGCGCTCGTGGCTGACGAGGTCCTTGCACAGGTACACGACGCCCATGCCGCCGCGCCCGAGCTCGCGGAGGACCTCATACCGGTTGGCGAGAATGGTCCCGACTTCGGACTTCTTGCCGTCCTCTGCGCCCTTGGGCGTCTTGCCCTGCGACATCGCGAGTGTTCCTGGAGACTAACAGCAGACGCGCGGCACTCCGCCAGCATCCTCACCGCACGGCAGCGACGAGCGACGCTAGCACAGCGGGTAGGAGTTGCACGGTCATGTGGGACATTCCAGCACGAAGATGTCCCGCGATTTCGCCTCCCGATGCGCCTCCGTGAGGTCTCCGAGGCAGAGAACGCGACGGCGCGCGTAGCATTCCAGGAGGAGTGCGGTATCACGAGATCCCCTACGAAACGGCCGGGTGCGGCAACTCTCCCGTGCCGCCTCGCCGGCGATCCCCTTATCCTCCAGTTCGACCTCCGGGCGACCATCAGCCCCACGGTCGAGGTCTCGAGAGGCTACCGCCACCGACGAGCTTGATGGAACGCGCTTCGCTTTGTCCCAGTTCCTGGAGGTCGACATGCGAAGCAAAGTGGCATCACGTTCGAGCCTGTTTGCGATCGCGCTCACCGGCGCCGCCCTGGCATTCCTGCTCGGCGCACGCGCCGGAAGCGCGCTGAACGGCCGCGTCATGGCGGTCTCCGTGGGGCGCGTCCCGATGCCGCTCGTCGGTAACCCCGTCACGTCCCCCGTCCACACGCACGTCCGCTGAGGCGTGGCGAGCGGGACGCTCGACGACAGGCGAGACGAAGCGCCGCAAGTCCGCGCGCGGCCCTCTGCGGGGAGTCAGCAGCAGCGATCGCGCTTGCGGGCCTCATCCGAGAGGTCGGCCGGAAGCCGACTCGCGCGGCGGCCGCGTCAGGCCGCGCGCTTGGACGCCGCGGCGGCTGTCGCGCGGAGCTTCTTCACTTCGGGCATCGTGCGGAAGACGACGTCCCAGAGCGGCGAGGACACACCGAACCCGCCGTCGTGATCGGCGTGGTGGTGGAGCATGTGGTGCCGCTTCAGGAAGCGCCCGACGACGCTCGTCTGCTTGAAGTGGTGCACGGCGTAGTGCGTCCCGTCGTAGAAGAGGTACCCGGTGGCGAAGCCCGCGAAGAGCGGGTCGGCCAGGCGGGTGCCGACGACGACGGTGAAGAGCGTGTAGAAGATGACGGCGAGCGGCACGCTCGTGAGGAGCGGCATCACCAACCGATCCTTGTCGTTGGGGAACTCGTGGTGCACGCCGTGAAGGAGGAAGTGGATGCGCTTCCCCCAGGCCGCCTCGTTCGTCCAGTGGAAGACCCAGCGGTGGAGCGTGTACTCGGCGAACGTCCAGAGCAGGAGACCCGCCGCGTACGTCAGGGCGATGCCGGCCATCGCGAGGTCGTGTCGCGATCCGCTGCGCCAGAGGACGAAGAGGACGACCGGGATCCAGACGACGAACGGCGTCGCCGGGTGGATGCGCGAGAACCGCTCGAGGAGCTCGTTCTCGAACATCCGACACGTCTCGGGACGTTTGCTCCGATCCATGGTCTGGTTCACGGTCCTACTCCGGCCCTGCGAGTCGCGCTCACGCTAGATGGCAAACGCGGTACGCGCAACCCCGTCCCGCGCTTTTCCCGGCTTGGATGTCGCGAGTCACGACGCGGTCTCGTGGTTTCTCCGTCGCGCTCGCGCGGAGCGGAGATCGATCGCGCTCGCGCGAACGTCGAGCCCGTCTCCGAGGCTCTTCGCCATCGCTGTCTTCAACCGGCCGGAATCACGACGTGGCGTGCGACCGTGAGGGCGAGATCCGAACGTTCGTCGCACTCGCCCCTTGACGCGGCGCCGAGACTTGTAGAGTACAGGGTCCCTCTCATGGCCGACCAGGACAGGTTCGCTCGTGCGCTCGTTGCGGTGGCTCGTGGGCTCGGACGCATCGCTCGGGAGCGTGCACGAGCAGGCGACGTCACCCCGCAGCAGGCCGAGACACTGCAGCTCATCGCCGAGCGCGGTTCTCTCTCGACCTCGACGCTCGCCGACATGCTCGGCATCGACCCGTCGACGGCCAGCCGGAACCTCTCCGGGCTCGAGCGCTCGGGCTTCATCGTGCGGCAGAAGGGCTCGGAGGACGGGCGCCAAACCGACGTCCGCCTCACCCCGCGCGGCCGCCGCGCAGCGCAGGGCGTGACGACCGGCGCGTCGTCCGCGTTCGGCTCGGTCCTCGACAAGGTCCCGCGCGCCGAGCGCGCCCGCGTCATCGACGCGCTCGAGGTGCTCGCCCGCGCGCTCGACGGCTCGCAGCCGCAGGCCGAGAGCCGCGGCCGCTGAGCCGCCCCTTCCGTCAGTCGCGAAAACCGGGCGACGGGAC
>JALHPN010000160.1 GCA_022842465.1 Polyangiaceae bacterium
CGAGCGGGACGCGCTGGCGCGCCGCCTCGAGCCGCGAGCGCTGCGCCGCGAGCTCCTTCTTCCGCGTCGCGCGTGACGCGAGCTCCGCCCGGAGCTCCGCGAGGCGCGTCTCCTGCGTGACGAACGCCTCGGGGAGGCTCTGCTTCTCCTTGATCGCCTTCTGCGCCTCGGTGAACGCCTTGATCGCCTCGTTCAGAGGGAGCGACTGCGCGCGGGGCCGATAGATGTCGTCCGCCTCTTTCTCGAGCCGCTCGAGGAGCCGCTGCACGTCCCCTCCCCCACCTACGCTCGCATCGAAGAGGCTCTCCCCGAGGTCGCCCCGCCCCGCGAGGAGCGCCTCGGCGCCCCTCCGGAGCGCGTCGTGATCGAGGCCGAACGCGTGGCGGAAGGTCTCCTCCGAGATGCCCCGGAGGAGCCGCGTCATCACGTCCTCCGCGACGGGCTGCCCGCGCTCGTCGAGGAGCGTGTTCGCGTTGCCCTTCCGCCGGACGACCGCGATCCGCGCGCCGTCCGCTCCGACGAGGACGCCACCGATGCGAAGCTCCGCGGGCTTGTGCACGTGCGCGTCGCGCGTGGTCCGCTCGATGCCGTAGAGGAGGCCCGTGATCGCGCGGAGCGTCGTGCTCTTCCCCGCCTCGTTGCGCCCGTACACGACGTGGAGCCCCGGCGCCTCGAGGTCGAGCGAGAGCCCTCGGAAGGGGCCGTAGGCGAGGAGATCGAGGGTCGCGATCCGCACGGCGCCTCAGCTCTCTCCGTCGAGCAGCGAGGGTAGCAGCGTCTGCTCGACGTCCTCGAGGAGGGCGCGCAGGAAGGGAGGGGCCGTGAGGGTGAGCGCGCCCTCCCCTTCGCGAAGCTCCGCGGGTAGCCGCTTGTCGAGGTCCGCCAGGACGGCGCCGAGGGCGGCGAGCTCCGCGTCGTCGGCCTTGATCGCGCCGAGGCGACGCGCGAGGTGGCCGACCGCGCCCGGCTCCTCGCGGAGCAGCGCGAGGTCGACGTGGCTCCGCGTCTCGATGCCGATCTTCTCGATCCAGACGCGGTCGCCGAGCGCCGCTTCGGAGGACGACACGGCCGCGCGGAGCTCGCTCGTGAACTTGTCGACATCCCTGCGGACGCTTGCGTTCGCGCGCGTCTGTCCGCGCACGACGAGGCGCGCCGCGAGGATGCGATCCCCGGCGGCGGTCGCGGCGCTCGCGAGCGCGTCCCGAGCGCGGTCGACCACCTCCATCGCGTCGGTGCACTGGCTCGCGTCGACCGTCACGACCTGCCATCGGGCGACGTCGAGATCGCGATGCTCGACCGACGTGATCTCGCCGTCCGTCGCCGTCACGAGCGTCGCGCCCTTCGGCCCGGTCTCGCGGGCGTGGCGCCCCTGGAGGTTCCCGGGGAACACGATCCACGGGTCCGTCGAGAGGACCTCGCGCGCGTGAACGTGGCCGAGCGCCCAGTAGTCGTAGCCCTTCGCCCGCATCGTCTCGATCGACGTCGGGGCGTAGGGCTCGTGCCCCTCCCGCCCGTCGACGCTCGTGTGGAGGAGCCCGATGTTGAGGACGCCCCGCCGCGCGTCGGGATAACGCGCCGCGAGGTCCTCCGTCTGGATGCGCGCGCCGAAGCTCTGACCGTGGACGACGACGCTCGCGTCGGCGAGCTCGAAGGACTCCGGCTTCTTGTGGGAGAGCTCGCGGACGTTGTCGGGCAGCCGCAGCGCCTTGACGACCGAGCTCATCGCGTCGTGGTTGCCGCGGACGAGGACGACCGGGATCTTCGCCTCCCGGAGGCGCGCCATCTGGGCGACGAAGAAGAGGCCGGTCGAGTAGTCCTTCCAGCCCCCGTCGAAGACGTCGCCCGCGAGGAGGAGGAACGATGCCCCCTCCTCGATGCACATGGACACGAGGTTCTCGAGCGCGCCGCGCGTGGCCGAGCGCATCCGCGCGACGGGCGCCCCCTCGTACCGATCGAGCCCGCGGAGCGGGCTGTCGACGTGGAGGTCGGCGGCGTGGACGAACTTCATGCGCTCCCGGAAACCCTAGTCGCGGGTCACGCCGGGAGAAAGGGTCAAGCCCTCAGATCGCGCGGCGCTCGGTGGCGCGCCGCTCGCGCGTGAACGCCGACGCGAGGGAGGCGGCGAGCTCGTCGACCTCCTCGAAGCCGTAGCCCCTCCGGTCGTCCTTCCTGCGATCGGCCAGGAGCACCTTCAGCTCGGCGACGGAGCGAACGCTCGATCCCGAGCGGCGGAGCATGAGATCGTGGGTCCCGCAGAGGACCGTTCGGACGCCGCCCGCGAGCTCGACGTCCACGAGCGCCCTCGCGTCGCGCAGCCCGCAGACCGCGCACGGCATCTTCGTCTGGAGGTCCTCTTCTGCCCTGGATCCACGCTGCTTCCGCGCCATGCGAGGACGATCGCCGAGGGTGCCTGACCCGGGCAACTTTCTGTGCTTCCATGCGCGGCCATGGCGGTCCATCTCGTCACCGGCGGCGCAGGCTTCATCGGCTCCTCGATCGCGGAGGCGCTCCTCGCGAAGGGCGAGCGGGTCCGCATCCTGGACGACTTCTCGAGCGGACGCCGTTCGAACCTCGAAGGCTTGAAGGGCGCCGAGCTCTTCGAGGGCTCGATCCTGGACGCCGAGCTCGTCGCCAAGGCGATGGACGGCGTCGAGGTCGTCTTCCACGAGGCGGCGATCCCGAGCGTCGTGCGCTCCGTCGAGCGCCCGCAGCCGTCGATGCTCACGAACGTCCAGGGCACGACGGTCGTGCTCGACGTCGCGCGCGCCAAAGGCGTCCGTCGCCTCGTCTTCGCGGCGAGCTCGTCGGCGTACGGCGACACGCCGACGCTCCCGAAGATCGAGACGATGACGCCCTCGCCGCGGTCGCCTTACGCGATCTCGAAGCTGACGTGCGAGCACCTCCTCACGGTCTTCTCCTCGATCTACGGGATCGAGACCTTGAGCCTCCGCTACTTCAACGTCTTCGGCCCGCGACAGGATCCGACGAGCCAGTACGCCGCCGTCATCCCGAACTTCATCACCGCGGCGATGCACAAGACACGCCCGAAGGTCTTCGGCGACGGCGAGCAGACGCGCGACTTCTGCTTCATCGCGAACACGGTCGACGCGAACCTCCTCGCGGCTTCGAGCTCGAACAAGCTCTCGGGCGAGGTCGTGAACATCGCCTGCGGCGAGCGCATCTCCCTGAACCAGCTCCTCGCGATCATCGGGGAGATCTCCGGGTCGAAGCTCGAGGCCGAGTACCTCCCCACCCGCGCCGGCGACGTGCGCGATTCGCTCGCCTCGATCGATGCGGCGCGAAAGCTCATCGGCTACGAGCCGAAGGTGGACGTAAAGGCTGGCCTCCGCCAGACCTACGAGGCCTTCAAGGCCCTCTACGCGTCGCGCTGAGCCGCTGCGGACGACCGCCTCACCCGTGCGCGACGGAGCACCCCAGTGCTCGACGCCGCCGTGCGTGGAACGATGAAGCCATCGTGATCGATCGCGTGGCTGACGGCCATTGGAGAGCGACGTGCGAGGGCTGCGCGGCCGCGCGTGATCACGAGACGGAGCTGCGCGAGTCCGTCGTGCTGAAGCTGCTCCGTGAGCGCTGGCGCGTCCGAGGCGGGAGCCACACGTGGTGCCCGCTCTGCACCGACGTCTTCCAGGCCGACGAGGCGCCGACCTCGCGCATGCTGCGACCGCGCCTCGCGTGAGGACGCGCCGCGTCAGCGGAGCGTGAGGCCTGCCGCGCTCACGCCCTCGTCGATCGTCGGGACGAACATCGCGAGCAGCTCGGGCGAGGGATCGAACCTCTCGAACGTGAGGGCCGCACGACGCTCCGCGGCCCCGCCCGGGCCGTGACCACGTGCGATCGCGACCATGCCGAAGCGCTCGGGAGGAGCCTCGGGAGCAGCTGCGGTCAAGGCGACGTCCCGCGCGGTGACGACGGGCGTCTCCGCGGCGACGCGCGGACTCGCGGACTCCGGCGCGGAAGGCGCCGTCTCCTCGGCCGCGTCGGCCAGCGCCGGCACGACGAGCCGCTGCGTGGCGACGAGGTTCACCAGCGAAGCGCCCGCGTCCCCGCTCGGCGGCGGCGCCGAGAGGATGGCGACGAGCACGATCGCGACGTGGAGGATCCCCGCGCCGAGGAAGGCCCGCCGGACGCGAGCATCGCGAGTCCCCCGCGCGGAGGACGCGCCGGCGTCTCCCTCGTCAGCGACGAGGCGCACGCGTAGCGCGGCCTTCCCCGAACGCATCGTGAGGCGCGTCCCCGCCGGGGCAGCCTCGCCGTCCGGGAGGAGGAGGTCCCATCCACCACCCTCTCTCGCGCGGGCGACCACGAGATCGTCGAACGTCGCGGCGATCGTCGCTCCGAGGTCGGAGGCGCGGAGGCGCGCCCCTGGGCGCGGGCGCGAGGGAGCGTGGGCGATCCCCACCACGTCTCCTCCCCAGACGAGGGTGACCTCGACCGTGTCCTTCGCCGACGGAACGTGCGTGTCGGTCGCGACGGCGACGAGCGGTCTCCCGGCCATGCGCCTCATGACCGCGCTCGAGGCCGAAAGTTCCCGGTGCTCAGCGCTTCTTCGCGAAGCGCTCCCGGATCGCCGCGCGGGCGCCCTTCGCGAGCGCAGCGCCGAGGCCGAGCCCGTGCGCCACGTGCATCACCGGGAATGCCGCCCAGGCGATGGGGATCGTCACGAGCCCTTCCTCGCGACCGAGCCTGACGGCGGCGCGCCCCGTCCGGATCGCGTACGCCAGCGCTGCGATTGGCGTGATCGGCTGGATGCTCGAGGTGGCGAGCAGCGCTCCCGCCGCGGCGACCATGCCGAGCGGCGCGAGGGTACGCGGATCGCGCACGCGCCCGTCGTCGAGCGTCTGCTTCGCGCGCGCCTCGCCGATGCGGTAGTGCCGCCGCCAGAGGTCCTTGAAGGACGAGGCCTCCGGACGGAAGACGACGATGTCGTTCCCGATCGCCATGACCCCGCCCGCCTCCGCGATGCGCCGCGCGAGGTCGACGTCCTCCTCCGCTCGCATGGCGTCGTCGAAGGGCCCGACGCGCTCGAACACGCCTCGCTTGACCGCGCCGAGGACGGCCGGCGCGGGCTCGCTGCCCGACGCGAGGTCCCGGCTCGCGGTGAACGAGAAGGCTGTCTTCTGCACGGCAGAGAGCGCGCGCTCCACGATCGTCCGCCCGGCCGTTCGCGGGACGACGGCGAGGTGCTCGGCGGAGGGCGACGCGAGCGCCTCGACGCATTTGCTCACGTGGTGCAGGCCGTATTCGCCGCGGGGGTCCAGGGGGACGAGGATCTCCCCCGCCGCGTGGGCGAGCACGGCGTTGAGCCCCGCCGCCCGGGTCCGATGCGGGTTGTCGAAGAGCTTCACGCGTGGATCGGCCTTCGCGACTCCGAGGACGATCTCCCGCGTCGCGTCCATGCTCATCCCGTCCGCGACGAGCACCTCGAGGCGGTCACGGGGGTAGTCCTGCGCGAGCGCGCAGCGGAGGCACGACTCGATCCGAGCCTCGTCGTCGGAGGTCACGATCGCGACGGTGACCCGCGGTCGCTCGTCCTTCGCGTTCATCGCGCGTGCACGGTAGCAGCTATTCGCCCCCGCGCGGCGCCTGTAGCGGCCAGGGTTCGCCTCGCGCAGCTCGGGAGCTGGTAGCCTTGCTCCCGTGGCGACACCGAGCACGCGAGCCATCCTCGAGCAGCATCGGAAGGACATCACGGGGCTGTTTGCCGACCGCCTGGCGGCGAGGCTCGGCCGAACGGCAGCCGAGATTCGCGACGAGGGCCTCGGGGCTGGCGACTTCGAGGGGAACGAGCGCATCGAGCTCGCGCTCTGCGATGGCTCGACGATGAGCTTTCGGTACGCGTTCGCCGTCTTCGACGACGAGGAGCGGATCGTCGGCGTGTTCACGGAGCACGGCGGCCATCACTGCTTCGCGATGGCAGACCTGGCGCTGAAGGAGCTCCGCGACGAGAAGGTCGTTTCACGACGTTCGTGGTGACGGCACGAGACGTCGGCGTGGGGTCGACCGTGCCTCGGAAGTCGAGACCCGCTCCGCGACCTCGCCGTATCGTGGCATCGATGTCCACCGAGCCCTCTCGGCGGTCCGAGCCGCGATGCTCTCCCTCGCGGCGGCCGGGCACGCGTTCGACGCCGCCGGCGTCGCGACCGCGACCGGGCTCGATCGAGCCGCCGTCGCCATCCTGCTCGACGAGCACGTCTGGAACGGCGCGATCGCCTCGTTCGGCTATCGGCGGCAGGCGCTAGGCCTCAGTCCCAGACGCGGGCGAGCACGTTGCGGAGGGTGGAGTAACTCTTGCCGAGCACGAGGAGGCGTCCGTCCGGTTGACGCAGGAGCGCGCCGAGGGCGAACGTGCTGTCTCCCCCGAGGACGAACGTGGCCGTCCCCTGGACGCCGAAGTCCGCGTCGGGTGCGCCCGCGGCCGTGATCCGCGCGAGCCTCACCTCGTTCGTGTCGTTCGCCCACGCGACGACCACGCGCCCGTCCGGCGCGACCGCGAGCGCGGTGCCGTTCGCGCCGCTCATCGGGACGGCGTGGGGGCCGCCGACGACCTTGCCGGCTGCGTCCGTTTCGAGCAACGACGGCGACCCTCCGCCCGGGGGCGACAGGAGGACGACCAGCCCGCCGGTCGCCGAGCGGACCGCGCCGCCCGTGCCCGCTCCGAGATCCGAGAGGTGGTCGGGCGCCGTGCCGATGTTCGTCGCACGAACCCCCGCGCTCGTGCATCCGACGACCGCGGCGCGACCGCCGATCGTCGGGGCGAGGACGAGGGCGCCGCCCGCCGCGTCCGCGACGATCGGCCCCGCCTGCGTGATGACCGACTTCGGGAGCCAACAAACGCCGTTGATGCCGTAGGTGGTGTCGAGCGTTCCGTCTGCCGCCCAGCGCATGACCCCCGCCGCAGCGCCGCCGGACGCCCCCGGGAAGCTCGCCGCGACGAGCGCACGACCGTCGGGGAGCGCCGCCATGTCGACCGCGAGCGCCTGGCCCTGCCCCGCGACAACGACCGTCGCGAGGCCCTGCTCTCCGTAGCTCGTCGTGAGCTTCCCTTCGCCATCGGTCCGGTAGAGGCGCGAGACGGACCCGCGTCGGAACGCGAGCACGAAGCGACTCGGTCCGGCACCGAAGGCGCCGATCGTCATCCCGCCCTGACCGCCTTCGAACGTCGTCCGCCCCGTCGCGCCGAACATCGGGTCGAGCGCACCGTTGCTCGTGACGCGATGGAGGATCATCTGATTCGTCGCCGACTGGCCTCCGACCAGGATCCCGCCGTCGTCCTGCACGGCGAGCCCCGACGCGATCCCCTCGACCTCGCCGAAGACGTCGGGGACGATGCCCTCGGCGTTGAACGTGCTGTCGAGGACGCCGGGGCGACCGCGCACGAAGGCGTCGACCTTCAGCTTCGCGACCGTGCCGTCGGTGGCCTGCGCCTCGAGCTCGAAGGCCGTGGCTCCCTGGGGAACGGCGGCGCTCGTCTCGATCGTGATGCTGCCCTCGCTCACGCCCGACGCGACGGCGGCAGGGAGCATCGTGATGCCCGCGGGAAGGCCTATCGCACGGACCGTGACCGGCCCCGGCACCCCGGCCGAGCGCGTCAGGGTGAACGGCACCGCGCGCGACTTGCCCTGGACGAGGCGCGTGGGTGCGGCCTCGGCCACCGCGATGCCGAGCGTCCTCGTCTCGACCGTCCCCTCGACCGGAGGCGGCCCCGCGGCGTCGGGCCCGGGCGCGCTCGACGGGGACGCGTCGCCGTCGGACGAACAGGCGGCGGCGACGGGGAGGAGGAAGGTGAGGAGGGCGCTTCGTCTCATCCGAGCAGCTCCGCGATCTCCTTCGGCACGAGCGAGTACGCCTCCGCCGCGGCGATGAGCCCCGCGTTCGCGGAGAGGTCGCGGAGGAAGCCGCGCGCGAACGGGGTCGACTCCAGGCCGTGGATGCGCGTGACGAGCCGCGGGATGCCGCGCGCGATGGCGTCCTTCGCTTCGGGGAGCCGCCCGAGATCGACGAGCGCGTCGTGGAGCGCGAGGTAGACGGGCGCCTCGTTGAGGAGGCTCGGCGAGCCGTGCTCGAGGAGCGCGGCGGCATCCGTCGCGATCTCGACGGCGCGCTCCGGCTGGGCGCACCGGCGCTCGGCCTCGGCCCAGAGACCGAGCGCGACGGGGAGGACGTCGAGCATCTTCGTGGCGCGATAGCCGCCCGCCGCCGTGCGGAGGAGCGTGCGCGCTTGCTCGGCGTGGGTCGGCGCGGCGCCGGCGCGCGAGGGCGCGGTCTTCTCCGAGCGGAGGAGCTCCGCACCGCGGTAGTAGAGGACGCCGAGCGTCGCGCGATCGTGCGGGACCCACGCGCCCGAGACGGCGTTGTCGGCGACGCCGCGCGGGTCCGCGAGGAGCGAATCGAGCGCCGGATCGGACCCGAACGTCGCGACCCAGCAGAGGAGGATCATCTGGCCGTGGCGCACGGTGCCGGGCGAGCCGACGGCTTGCGCGAGCGCGATGCCGCCTTCGATCGCCTCGCGCGCGGCCGCCTTCGCCCCCATCGTCGTGAGCGCGAAGCCGACGTTGATCGTGAGCGTGGCCTCGCGCGTCTTGAGGCCCGCGTCCGCCGCGGCGCGCGCGGCGCTCCGACGCGCTTCGAGCGCGGCGCCGACGTCGCCGCGCGTCTGCCGGACGACCGCGAGCGTCTGCCATGCGTCGACCGCTGCGCCGGGGATGCCGTGCGTCTGCGAGAGCTCGAGGAGCGCATCGGCGA
Source organism: Polyangiaceae bacterium (assembly GCA_022842465.1). GTDB lineage: Bacteria > Myxococcota_A > Polyangia > Polyangiales > Polyangiaceae > Labilithrix. The sequence continues at coordinate 8,764 of JALHPN010000160.1, forward strand.
CCGCCGCGGCGCGCGCGAGCTCCCCGGCGAATGCGTAGCGGGCGGCGAGCACCGCGGAGCAGCGCGCGTCCTCGTCGTGGAGCCCCGCCGCCTTCGCGCGCCGGATGACCTCTTCGAGCCCTTCGCTCGTGTCCGGCCCGCCGCCCGCCGCGTCCTCGTAGCGGAGCCTCGCGCCCATCGCGCGGATCTCGCTGGGCTCGTCGTAGACCGCATCCTGCATCGCGCGGACGGCCGTGTCGCGCTCGCCGGCGCGCGCGTCGAGGCGAGCCCACGCCTCGTCGAGCAGCTGCGCCCGCGCGAACTGCGAGGGCTTGTCCTCCGCGAAGGCGAGCGATTTCTCGGCGAGACGCACGGCCTCGCCGAGCGCGTTCGCGGCGAGCGCACGTCGCCCCGCCTTCTCCAGGTAGTTCGCGGCGAGGACGGGCTGACCGCCGAGCTCCAGGTGACGCGCGACGATCGCGTCGTCATCGCCCATCTTCGCGAGCCACTGGCCCGCGCTCGCGTGGAGATCCTTGAGCTGATCGTCCCCCAAGGACGCATAAGCGACCTCGCGCGTGAGCGCGTGCTTGAAGGCCCACTCGCGCGTCTCCTTGAAGCGCGAGCTCGCCTGCTCGACGAGGACCTCGGCCGACGTCAGCGCGCGGAGGATGTCCGCCGTGCCCGAGACCCCGAGCTCGGCGAGCCCTGCCTCCCAGACCTGCATGCCGTAGACGGCGAGCTTCTGCGCCGCGTCCCGTACGTCCTCGTCGAGCGCGTCGAGCGAGACCTGGATCGCGGCCTCGATCGTGGGCGCGGAGGCCGCGTCGCGCCCCAGCGCCGCGAGCCGCGAGAGCTCCTCGGCGAAGAGCGGCGAGCCGCCTGCCTGGAGCGAGATGCCGTCGATGAGCTGCTCGCCCTGCTGCCCTTCGGCCTTCTGGCCGAGGATCGCCTTCGCGATCGCGCGCACCGTCCGGCGCGCGAGCGGACGGAGCTCGATCCGGACGTGGTCGCGCCCCGCGAAGCGCGAAGGGTCGTCGCGCCAGAAGGTCGGACGCGCGGTCGCGAGCACGAACACCGAGTGGCCCGCCGCGCGCGCGAGGAGGTGGTCGAGCCACGCGAGGCTCTCGAGGTCCGCCCACTGCGCGTCCTCCACCGCGATGACGAGGGGCGTCTCGCGGGAGAGCTTCAGCGTGACGTCGGTGAGCGCGATCCACAGCGCGTCTCGCGCGGCCCGCGCGTCGACCGACTCCGGTAGCGGCTCGTTCGCCACGAGGCGCGCGACGAGCTCGTGCGTGCTCGCGTTCGTCACGAGCGCGCGCGCGAGGAGCGCACCCGCCGCGAATCGGGCGTCCTCCAGCGTCGCGCCCTTCGGCACCCCGGCGAGCTGACGCGCGACGTCGGCCATCATCCCGAGCGCGTGGCTCTTCGCGAACGACTCCGATCGGACGAGCGCGATGCGCGGCGCGGAGCTGTGCGAGGCGATCCGCGAGACCGCTTCGCGACGTAGACGTGTCTTGCCGATGCCCGGGGCGCCGGTGAGGGTGACGACGATCGGGGTCTCGTCCTCCTGGCAACGCTCGTACGCGCTGACGATCTGAGAGAGGTCCGCCTCGCGACCGACGAAGGGAGAGCCGCCCGAGACGTCACGCCTGCCGATCACCTTCGGCCCGACCACGGACGTGCCGTCGGGGAGGACCCGCATCTCGTACCGGCCGCGCGCGAGCTCGCTCGTCGTCGTGTCGGCGAGGACCTGCCCTTTCACCGCGTCGCGCGAGAGGGCCGCCGCGCGGTCGACGACCTCCCCCGTCGGACGCGTGCGGTCGATCCGCGTGCGGCCCGTCGCGATCCCGACCTTCGAGCCGGTCTTCGCGAGGCGGAGCCCGAGGTCGAGCGCGCGGGCGGCCTCGTCGCCGAGCGCCTGCCTGACGCCGAGGTGCGCGACGATCGCGTCGCCGCCGAGCTCCGTCGCCTCCGCTCCGCGCGCGCGGAGATGGGCGAGGAGGCGGCTCCGCGCCGGTCCCTTCGGAACGTGCGTCGCGAGGATCGACGTGACGAGCCGCGTGCCGCCCGGCTTCGCGGTCGAGAGCACGATCGAGCCCATGCTCATCGGCGGCGAGGTCTCGGGCGCGCGGAGCCGCGTCTCGGCGGGGGCGAGGTCGATCTCCTTCGCGAGCGCGCGGAGGCGGAGCGCGACGTCGCTCATCCGCTCCGGCCTCTCCTCGGGGTGCGTCGCGAGCATCTGGGCGAGGAGATCGTCGAGCGCGTGCGGGGCCTCGTGGAAGATCTCCGTGAGCCTCGGCGCCGGGGTCGTCACGAGACGCGCGAGGATCGCGATCGGCGTCGGACCGACGTGCGGCGGACGCCCGGCGATCATCTCGAAGAGCGTCGCCCCGAGCCCGTAGATGTCCGCGCGCGCGTCCACCTCGGCATCCCCGCGCGCCTGCTCGGGCGCCATGTAGGCCGGCGTCCCGATGATCGCCCCCGTGCGCGTCAGGCGCGCGTCCTCCGCCGACGCGACCCCGAAGTCGACGAGCTTCGCCTCGACGGGCCAGTCCGCGCCGCGCTTCGAGCCGACGAGGATCACGTTCGACGGCTTGATGTCGCGGTGGACGATCCCGACGCCGTGCGCGTAGGCGAGCGCGTCCGCCACCGTCGACCCGACCTCGATCGCTTGCCCGAGCGTGAGCGGCGCGCGCTTCTGACGCTGCGCGATGTCCTCGCCCTCGAGCCACTCCATCGCGACGTACGGGTGGCCTTCCTCGAGCTGCCCGAAGTCGACGACGCGCACGATGCCGGCGTGGTTCAAGCCGGCGAGCACGCGGCCCTCACGGCCGAAGCGCGCTTCTTCGCTCGCGTCGACGCCCGGGATCGCGATGACCTTGAGGGCGACGGGGTGGCCGCTCACCTCGTCGGTCGCGCGGTACACGATGCCGACGCCGCCGCGCCCCACCTCGCGCTCGATCACGAAGCGGCCCGCGAGGAGCCCCTGGAACGCGGTGGCGGACACGTCTCGGAGCGTACCGGAACGCCCCCCCCTCCGCATCCCTCGTCGGGTCGCTCAGGGCCGCTTCTTGAGACCGATGAGAAACAGCTCGTAGCTCGTCGTGCGCGTCCCCTCGGGCTTGATCGCGCGGTCCTCGGCGTAGACCTCCTTGACGGCCTTCTTCGCGTTCTGGAAGTCCTCACCCATGAAGATCTTCCCGACGAACGCGCTCCCGGGCGCCCCGAGCTCCTTCGCGACGGCGAGGGCGCGCATGAAGAGCTCGAAGCTCCGCGTCTGATCCCCGAGACGGTTGCCGGTCGTGTTCGGCGCCATGTCCGACACGACCGCGTCGTAGGGCGCGTACGTCGCGAGGGCCTCGTTCTCGAGCGAGAGCGCGTCGCCCACGACCGCCGTGACGTGGGGCGGGAGCGGTACCGCGATCTCCTGGAGGTCGACCGCGAGGACCTTGCCCGACGGCCCGACCTTCTGGGCGACGTAGAGCGTCCAGCTGCCCGGAGCGGCGCCCAGATCGAGGACGCGCATCCCCGGACGGAGGAGCGACAGCCTCCGGTCGATCTCCTCCAGCTTGAAGACGCTCCGTGCGGGATACCCCGCCCTCTTCGCCTCGCGCGTGAAGTGATCGCCTCGCTTGTAGGTGTTCTTCGCCATCATCCGCCTCGAACGGATCTCTACAACGTCACGCAACTCTCGGAAATCGCTGCGGGCTCGCGCCCACACCGGTGATGGGCCGCCGCCACACCGGACCGCGGGATCGCGCTTCATCCATCCGCATCCCGCCGTACGAACACGAGCACGGAACGAGGCCCGAGACCAGGCGCAGACGCGGGGGGACCGGACGGGAGGGCGAGGCTCGATCGGCTGGCGCGTCGGTTGCACCCTCGCTCTTCCGTCCGCCGAGGAGCACCTCATGAACCTTCGTTGCGTCTTCCACGTCTCGCCCGTCAGCATCCAGACTGCGGATCGCAAGGAAGTCCGTCCCCGGATGCCGAGCCTCCTCGATCTCGACATCACCTGGGACGAGGAGCCGAAGCCCCGCGGCGCGTCGATCGAGACGTGGAACCGCGCCCGCGGCTGGGCGACGGAGGACTGACGTCGACGGCTCGCGGGCACGTTGTTCACCCGCAGTGGCCGCCTGCGGTACGGTTCGACCTCATGCGTCGAAACCGCCGCGCGCTCTCCGTCCCGATCGTCGCGACCTCGCTCGTGCTCCTCGCCTGCTCGTCCGACGGGGACGACGAACCGACCTACACGTTCAAGGACGCCGCGGGGCGGTCCTGCACCCGGACGCGCTCCGGCGTCACCGCGACGTGCGACACACCGCCGACGCCGGTGACGGCCTGCTCGGGAAGCGCGACCGCCTGCTACACGGCGAGCCTCGGCGCCGACATCGGGCCGGACGGCAAGCAGCGGAGCGGCCGACGCGTCTTCAAGGTCTGCGCGGCGTGCTGTAGCGGGAACACCTCCGCGTCGGCGGCGGCCGACTGCGCCGACGTCGTCTGCACGGCGGACACCGACTGCGCGGCCGAAGGCGGAACGACGTGCGCCAGCGGGCGCTGCCAGACGAGCCTCTGACGGCAGGCTCAGCGCTTCTCGAACTGCTTCTTGCCGAAGAGGACTTCGCGCTCCTCGTCCGTCATCGGCTTGCGCTGCTGCTGCGCCTTCATGACGTCGAGGCCGCGCCGCACGCCCGGGCGCTCTTCCATCACCGCATGCCAGCGCGACACGTTCGGGAGCGAGGCCATGTCGACGCCACGTGAGGCCGCCGTGCGCGTCCACGGGAACGTGGCGATGTCCGCGATCGAGTACGCGTCGCCGGCGAGCCAGGGGACCTCCCCGAGCCGCTTGTCGAGCACGCGGAGGATGCGGCTCACCTCGTTCGTGTAGCGCTCGATCGCGTAGGGGATCTTCTCGGGCGCGTAGACGGCGAAGTGACCGTGCTGGCCGAACATCGGACCGACGCTCCCCATCTGGAACATGAGCCACTGGTGGCAGAGCGCACGGGCCGCGGGATCGCGGGGCACGAGCTTGCCCGTCTTCTCCGCGAGGTAGAGCAGGATCGCGCCCGACTCGAAGAGCGCGAGGCGCCCGTTCGGGCCGTCGGCGTCGACGATCGCCGGGATGCGATGATTCGGCGTGATCGCGAGGAACTCGGGCGCGAACTGCTCGCCCTTCCCGATGTTCACGGGCACGATCTCGTACGGCAGCTCGAGCTCCTCGAGCGCGATGTGGACCTTCTGCCCGTTCGGCGTCGGCCAGGACCAGAGCTGGATCATGGCTCGTAGGATGCCTCGGCGCGCCGGCGCGTGTCGCTGCGGCCGAAACGCAGAACGGGGCGCTTCCCGAAGGAGCGCCCCGTCCGGACGGTTCGTGAGAGCCGCTCCTCAGCGCTGCTTGCGGATCTTCGACTTGACGGCCTGACGGATCGTCACGACGTGGTTCTTCGGGCCGGGGATGCCGCCCTCCACGAGGAGGAGGCCCTTCTCGGCGTCGATGCGCGCGACCTTCAGGTTGAGGACGCTCACCTGCTCGTTGCCGTACTGGCCCGGCATCTTGATGTTCGGGAGCGTGCGGCCCGGCGTCATGTTCGTACCGATCGAGCCGCCGTGACGGCGGTACTCGTGGGTTCCGTGCGTCTGCACGAAGCCCGCGAAGCTCCAGCGGCGAACGACGCCGGAGAAGCCACGACCGCGCGTGATGCCCTGGGTGTCGACGACCTGGCCGACCTCGAAGATGTCGGTGAGCGCCGGCTTCGCGCCGACCTCGAACTTCGCCGCGAACTCCTCCGTGCAGCGGATCTCGCGGAGGACGCGCTTCGGCGCGACGTTGTTCTTCTTGAAGGCGCCGGACTGCGCCTTCGCGAGGTGCTTCTCCTTCGCGTCACGGAGGCCGAAGACGATGGCGACGTAGCCATCCTTCTCCTTCGTGCGCTTGCCCGCCACGACCACGTCGCTCATGTCGAGGACGGTCACGCGCTGGACCGTGCCGTCGTCCTTGTAGAGCTGGGTCATGCCGAGCTTGGTGCCGATGATGCCGGGCTTCGTGTTCATGGTCGTCTTCTCTTCTGCGCTCGAGCTGCTTGGTTTCACTGTCGGTACGAGACCGCGGGCGCGTTCTTTCCAGGGAAGGACCGGTCCCGAGCGCAGGACCAGGGAAGCCAGGGCTTCCGACGCGTGCAGTCGCGAGGGCGGCGGAGAATGGTCGCGCGGGCCGCTTTCGTCAAGGCCGGCGAGAGGCTCCTAGGCGAGCCTCTTCACGAGCTCGCGGACGCCGTCGACGTGGTGCCCGGCGGAGAGCTCGGACTGGAAGACGCCGGCGATGTCGCCCTTCTTGTCGATCACGTAGGTGATCCGGGACGTCTTCTTGAGGAGGTTCCGGAGGAAGCTCGTCGCCTCGTAGCTCTTCGCGAGCGCCATGTTCTCGTCCGCCACGAGCGGAAAGGGGACGTTGTGCTCGGCCGCGAACTTCTTGTGCGAGTCGTCCGAGTCGACCGAGACGCCGATGACCTCGGTCTCCTTGCCCTGGAGCTCCTCGTAGGCATCCCGGAACCCGCACGTCTCCTTGGTGCAGACCAGCGTGAAGTCGGCCGGATAGAAGTAGAGGACGACGTTCTTCGTGCCGCGGAACTCGGCGAGCGAGAGAGAGCGACCGTCGCTCGTCCGGACCTGAAAATCGGGGGCTTTCTGACCTATGCGGAGCGCCATCGGGTCCGAAGAGCTAGCACGTCCAGCGAAGCTCCGTTGACAGGTGGGACACTCGATGCTTTAAACCGCCGCCCCCGCACCCATTCGGTGACGCCAAAGAACCTGCGTCTTTCCACAGGTTTTCCCGTGAGGGCGGGCAGGAAGAGGACCGGAGACCGTCATGCAGAACGCGAAGATCGCCGCCATCGAGGCCGAGCAGCTCAAGTCGGATTTCCCGGATTTCCGGGTGGGGGACACGGTCCGCGTCCACTACAAGATCGTCGAAGGCGACAAGGACCGCATCCAGGTCTTCCAGGGCGTCGTCCTCAAGCGCCACCGCGCCGGCGCGCGCAGCACGTTCACCGTGCGCAAGGTGAGCTTCAGCATCGGCGTCGAGCGCGTGTTCCTCACGCACTCGCCCCGCATCGAGAAGGTCGAGATCGTGTCGCGTGGCGTCGTCCGCCGCGCCCGCCTCTTCTACCTCCGTGACCTCCAGGGCAAGGCCGCCCGCGTCCGCGACGCCAAAGACGCCTGAGAACGGCGTCATCCGCGGCGGATCCCGTCGCGAGGCCGTCGTCGCCTCGTTGCGACGTACAGGAGTACGTCTCACTCGGCTCCTTGGCCTCGCTCGGTCTCCACCCCGGCTGACACCGTTCTCCCCGCAGCACGCAGAAAGCCCCTCCGGGGGCTTTTCGGGTTTTGGGGGGTCAGGGGGGCGTGGACATTTCGGTGAGGCGGCGGCGGGCGTCGCGGAGCCAGACGGCGTCGTGGAAGACGTCGCCGGCGAGGAGCGAGGTGATGGAGCGGCGGAGGACGTCGTGCTTCTGCTCCGCGAAGAGGTAGTCGACGAGGGGGCCCGCGTAGAAGGCCTGGACGGCGAGGACGAAGGTCTCGGCGGCGGAGCGGACGTCGGCCTCCCAGGCGCGGAGGCGGGGGAGCTCGTCGGCGCCGGCGAGGACGTCGTCGAGGGCGTCGGCGGCGCGGAAGCCGCCGCACATGGCGAGGTGGGCGCCGGTCGAGAAGAGGGGGTCGATGAAGCCGCCTGCGTCGCCGACCGCGACGCAGCCGTCGCCGACCAGATCGCGGACGCGGTAGCTGAAGTCGGCGGTCGCCTGCGCGCGTGGCCACAGCATGCGGGCGGAGGCGAGCATCGCGGTGGCGGTCTTCGAGCTCGCGACGGCGCGGTCGAAGAGGGCCTGCGGATCCGAGGCGCCCGCGCGAATCCAGGCGCGTGAGACGACGGCGCCGACGCTGGTGCGGCCGTCCTCGAAGGGGATGAACCAGAACCAGTTCGGACGCGCAGCGGCGTCGTCACGGAAGAGGACGATGTCGATGTCGCCTCGCGCGGTGCCGGCGGCGCGCGGGACGCCCTCGAAGTGCGCGAAGAGCGCGGTCTGATCGAGCCCTTCGATCTTGTCCGTGGCCGCTGCCGCGTGGGCGGTGAGGGCGTCGCGGCCGGTCGCGTCGACGACGTAGCGGGCGGCGATCGCGTGGGCGTTGCCGTCGGGATCTTCGGCGACGACGCCGACCGCCCGCGTGCCCTCGCGCAGGATCGAGCTCACCTTCCAGCGCTCGCGGACGTCGGCGCCGCACGTGCGCGCGCGCTCGAGGAGAAGATGATCGAACGCATCCCGGGGCACCTGGAACGCGTGGTCGACGTCGGGACGCCACGCGTTCGCGAAGGGGAAGCGATCCGTCCGCCCCGTCACGTCGTCGTGAAAGCGCGCGCCGTACTTGGCCATGAAGCGCGCGCGCACGGCGTCGAGCACGCCGAGCGCCTCGAGGACGGGCATCGACTGCGGGAGCAGCGACTCGCCGAGGTGGAAGCGCGGAAACGTCGTCTTCTCGAGGAGAACGACCGAGCGCCCGCGCTGGGCCAGCCGTGCGGCGCAGACCGAGCCGGCCGGGCCGCCGCCGATGACGACGGTGTCGACCGCCGAGGTCACTCGGCGGGCTTCGGCGGAGGACCGAGCTGGACGCGCTCGCCGATGTACGCGCCGATGAGCGTGAACATGATGCCGATGGCGCCCATGATGACGTAGAGGAAGGGCGGCATCGTCCGGACCGTCTGGCTCTGGAGGAGCAGGAAGGTCGTCGGGATCGCGACCACGAAGCTCGCGATCATGGGCTCGATGAACGTGCGGCCCGGCGAGATCATGCCGACGAGCAGCCCACCCACGAACCAGACGGGCACGCACACGATCATCCCGTTGCCGCCCTCGAAGTCGAGGAGCGTCAGGATCCGGGGCAGGCCGAAGACGAGCGCGGCGGTGAGGACGCCCTGCACCGCGATCGCGATGAAGAGCCACTGCACGCTGACGCCCTCCTGCTGATAGCGACGCTCGAGCTCCTCCTCGCGGGTGCGCGACTTCGTGAGCGATTCGATCTTCGCCCCGCAGGAGCCGCAGCGGACGGAGCCGGGCGGGTTCTTGCTGAAACCACACGACGGGCAAGCGACGAGCTTTCCAGAGGCCATCGGGGGAGGAGCGTAGCAAGATCAGGCCACCGGCCTCCAGAGATGAAAAATTCCGGGAACCCGAGCCCTCTGGCGGTGTCGGATTGGCCAGGAGCGACCAAACCCCGTAGATTCACGGGGTAGCGCTCTTCCAAGCCCCCCATGCAAGCGCCCACCACAGACCTCCTCGTCGGACGGGACAGCGTCGACGAGGTCGATCCGGAGCTCCTCGACCTCCCCGCCCCGCCCAAGCGCGAGCGGACGCTGACGGTCGGCCTCCTCCTCGTCACCGCCCTCGCCTCCCTCGCGATGGTTGCCGCGCTGCGTCGAGACGCCGCGTATGCCTTCGGCGCGGCCGTACCGGAGAACCTCGGGGACCTCGGCGCCGCGCCGGCCGAAGCCTTCCGCGACAACGCCTTCGTGCAGGGACGGGCCATGCTCGGCGCCGCCCACGCCATTCGCTACGAGCGGCCGCTCGTCAGCTCCTCGTTCCGGCTGATGCCCGTCGCCGGTCGGCCCAACGTGTGGGCCGAGGTCCGCGTCCCCGCCGGGGAGGAGAACGCGCGCTGGGTTCCGCCGAACGAGGTCGTCGGCCGCCTCGTGCGGTTCGAGGCGAGCGGCCCGAAGCACCGAGGCCTGGCCTCCGCGGTGAAAGACGCGACGGGGCAGGACGTGCCGAAGGGCGCGTGGCTCCTCGTCCAGGACGAGGGCCCGGGGGATGCGCGCTCGGCCGTCCTGCTCGTGCTCCTCTTCGCGGGCTTCGCGGCCTGGAACGTGTTCGCGACGACGCGACTCTTGAAGAAGGTCCGCTGATCGTCAGCGCATGCGCATCGGGTGCACGTGGACGGGGATGCGCTCGTTCGCGCACCCCGGCACCTTCGCCGAGCACCGTCCGCGGACGCCAGGCGCGTCGTCGGGCGTGCGACGCTCGAGGAAGGCGGCCTCGGCGCGCGCACGCACGTCGGGATCCGCGTCGAGCGAGACGAGCGCGAGGGACTGCACCCGGAGCATGTCGCCGTCGCGTGGCTGGAGGGCGAGCCCTCGGCGCGCTGCGGCGAGCGCCGCCCGCGGATCACCCGCGCTCCCGAGCGTGACGGCGAGCGTGGCCCAGGCGTTGTCATCGCGCGACGCCTGACCGGCCGACGCCTCGAGGAACGGAGCCGCCTCCGCGAGACGCCACTGCGTCGCGAGGACGTCCGCGCGCGCGCGCGCCATGGAAGGCGGTGAGGCGAGGCCCGACCGAGCCGCGTCGCCGTCGGCGCGGCTCGCCCACGCGAAGGTCTCGTCGACCCTGCCCTGCCGCGCCGCCACCTGCGCGAAGGCGCCCTCGGCCATCGCGCGCTCGCGCGGCGACCTCGCGAGCTCGAGCGCGGCGACGAGCGGGACGCGCGCGGCGTCGAGGTGCTCCTGGAGGGCGTGCGAGAGCCCCGTCGCATACGCGTGCCGCCGCTCGAAGGCGACCTCGTGCGGCTCGTCCGCCCTCGCCGGGACGACCCGAGCGCCCGGCACGGCATCGCCCCGCGGCGAGAGCGCGACCTCGACGCGGGCGAGGTCGGTGACGGGTTGCACCTTACATGCATCAATCGCGCGCGCGACCTTCTTCAGACCGACCTTGCCGAACGTCTTCCCGCGCTCGCTCCGCGTGTCCGCGCACGCCGCGCGCTGGAGCTCGAGCCCGCGCGAGCGATGGCGGAGACGTGCCGTGAGCACGAGCGGGTAGCGCGTGAGGTCCGCGGGCGCGGTGAACGCATATCCGACGACGGCCGCATCACGCGGCGGGATCGTGTGGTTGTAGACGTTGGCGCGGAACAGGTTCGTCTCGCGCTCGTGGAGCGGGACGCCGCCGTCACCCGCCATCGCCGACGTGAGGACGTGGACCGACGGATCGTAGCCGGGCTCGCCCCTCTCGTGGTCGGTCCCCGCCTCCGCGACGCGCGCACCGCGTACGTCCTCGACGGTGACCTCGACCCATGTGTCCTGCGCGTCCATGACGCCGCCAGGGAAGCGATGGCCCACGGACAGGTTCTTCACGACGACGTCGACGACCGTGAGCGAAGCGGGCGAGACGCGCGCGGGCGCGGAGGTGACGAGCTCATGGGTGCCGTCGCCCTGCCGGAGCCCGCCCACGTCGAGGCTCACGCGACCCTGGAGGAAGGCGCGGGCGCGCGCGAGGAGCTCGGGATCGTCTTGCATCGCGGCGAGCCAGGTGTGACCGCCGAGGAACGCGTGCGAGGCGACGGTGCCCTTCTTCGCGCCGGCGTCTCCCCGCGTCGCGGGGACCCTCGGCATGTGGCAGCCGCGGCAGTCGAGCTCGGCGACGTCGGCGTCGATGCGTGCGACGTGGCTTCCGGCGAACGCGGACCGCGCCCACGGCGTCGCGTCGTCCTGGCCGATGAGGTGGCTCGTGTTGCCGCTCGTCGTGTCGAGGAACGACTTGTGGCACGTGCTGCACATGGCAGCGGTGCGGAGGGCGGCGCGCCCGACGCGGCTCCGGTGACGGAGGTTCGTCTCGGGCCTCCCTTCCTCGGGGACGGGGATCTCGCTCGTGTCGAGATCCCAGCTCGCGTTCCCGTCTGCCCGCGCGCTCTCGATCCCGTGGCATACGCGGCACGAGATTCCCGCGTGGGCGCGGAGGTCTTCGGGAGCGATCGTGCCGAGCATCGCGCCGTCGACGAGGAGGGCGACGTCGTGGCAGCCGCCGCAGAAGTGGCTGCTCTTCTCGCCCACGTCCTTCCGGAAGCGCTCGACGACCACGCGATAGACGGGGTTGTTGAACGACGCGAACGCGTGGGCGCTCTTGCGCCAATCGGCGGCGACGTCCGCGTGGCACGTCTCGCAGGAGTCGACGTCCGCGAGCGTGTGTCCCGCCTTCGTCGACGCGGCGCGCGTCACGCGCCCGAGCGACGGCCCGATCATCCCTTCGCCCGGCTCGGGCAGCGTCGCGAGCGTGGACGCGACGAGAGACGTGCGCGCGGCGACGGCGACGGGATCGGCCGCGGAGGGAGCGCCGCTCGCGTCCTGCTTCGGCGGCGAGCACGCCACGAGCGCCGCGACGGAGGTGCCCACGACGAGCGCGAACGAGGGGACGCGATGGCGGCGCACGCGCCGATGGTACATGCGGACCCTTCCCGATCCGCGGGTCTTGCGCACGCGGAGATCGCATGACGCGCCTCCCCTGCGCGAGTCGCGCCGCGCGAGTCGCGCAATCGCGCGAAATCGTTCGCGGCGCGCACGATGCAGGGTCGAACGCATGCGGCCCCCCACGCACGTCGACCGTAAGGCCGGTGCTACGAGCTCGACAGGATCTCGGCCGCCACCGCGTCGCCCGTCGCCTTCGCGAGGAGGATGCCGTTGCGGTAGTGCCCCGTCGCGAGGAAGAGGCCCGGCACGGGTGAGCGACCGACGAGCGCGTCGGTCTCGCCGGAGGCACGCTCGACCCGAGGTCGAAAGCTCGACCATGTGGACGTGAGCTCGGCGTTCGCGAGCGAGGGAGCGATCGCGATGGCGCTCGCGAGGATCTGCTGGACGCCGCCGGCGGTCACCTCGCGACGATGGCCGACGTGCTCGGTCGTCGCGCCGCAGACGACCCGGCCGTCGCCGCGCGGAACGACGTACGCGTGGCCGTCGAACGCGATCGAACGCAGGGCCGGGGGTCGCTCGTCGAGCTGCGCGAGCTGGCCGCGCACGGGCCGGACCTTCGGGAGCGAGGCCGGGACGCCGGGCACGAGCGACGACCACGAGCCCGCCGCGAGGACGACGACGTCGGCGTGGATCGTCTCGCCCCGCTCGGTGAGGACGCCGCGGCAGGTGTCCCGCTCGACCACGAGCGACGCGACGCTCGTGCCGCTCCGGATGCGGACCCCGGCGCGGGCGACGGCGGCGACCAGGGCACGGAGCAGCCGCGGCGGATCGACCTGGGCCTCGTCGGGGTAGTGCGCCGCGCCGAGGTAGAGCGGTGAGATCTCGGGCTCGAGCGACGCGACGCGCGCGGGTGTGTCGAGCAGCTCGGCCGGCAGGCCCTGGGCGCGCTGGTCATGGACGAGCGCCTCGAGACGCGCGAGCTCCTCCTCGGTACGCGCGAGCGCGAGGGCCCCGGAGCGACGCCAGCCGATGTCGAGGCCGGTCGCGACGCGGAGCTCGTCGGCGAAGGCGGGATAGGCGTCGCGCGCGGCGACGTAGACGGCGCGCGTCCCGGCGTCGCCGGCTTCGACCTGCGCCGCGAGCATGCCGGCGGCGGCGCTCGAGGCCTC
>JALHPN010000161.1 GCA_022842465.1 Polyangiaceae bacterium
CCGCTTCTTGTGCCGCCACGCTTCGAGGAACGGCTGCACGAATCGGTCGAAGCGCTTCTCCCATCCGCTCGCGTGACTCACGCTCTCCAATGGAGCGCAAACAGCGTTGGATTAAAAGACAAAAATGACCAGGTAGTGCTAGGGCCTGTCCCTGAATCTCTCGGTCTCCCACGTGCCCGTGCCCGTGCCCGTGCCCGTGCCCGTGCAATGGAGGCCTCGAAGTCGCCGGCGCGGTGCAACAACGCAGATAGGTGACGTTCCTGCCTAGGTCCCTGGTGACGTCAGGTGCCGTCGGGGACGTGGCTCGCGCTCGATCCGCGCGATCGCTGCCGGGCAGCATCGCGCCCCTCGGGCACGGGCACGGGCACGGGCACGGGCACGGGCGAGAAGGAGCGGAGCCCTGGATTCAGGGACACACCCTAGGGCGCTCGTGGCGCGGGCGAAACACGCGCTCGGATCACCGGCCGAGCAGGCGGCTGGCGACATCTCCGGCGGCGAGGCCCGCGGGCGATCAGCGCGAGAAGGCGAACGTCGTCGCGAGCGTTGGCTCGGCGGATCCATCTCCCTCGGTTCGACAGGGCGCCGACGCGAGTCGACACGCGCCATCGCGCTCGAAATTCGCAGGATTCCGAGAGCTTCGGCTGCGAGCGGACGTCGTCGCGTGCGCCCCGTACCGTGAACACCATGAACGCCCGCGCCCTCTCGTTCCTCGCGCTCTTCGCCTTTCACTTCGACGTCGACGACCTCGTGCCGTTCGTCGACGACGATGACGACGCGGTCGTGTGCAAGGCGGAGCCGAAGTCGGATGGGCAGGCGAGCGGCGTGATCGTCATGACCGTGCCCGAGGAGGACCGGCTCGCGGCGCTCGACGCCGGGTACCCGGCGTTCGCGCCGAGCGACGTGAGCCTCACCGAGCTCACGATGCGCGACGGCCAGGTGTACGTGCACAGTGACACGTCGTGGATGCGCTTCGACGAGCCCCGAGCGCCGGGCCGCTACCGGCTCGCGGACCTGCGGGGTCAGAGCTGGTCCTGGTACGCGCCTTCCGCGGGGCACACCGTGCCGGGGGGCGACGTCGAGGTCGTCTCCGTGGGCGACACGCTCGAGATGATCGTGACGATCGACCCCGACGCTCCGGGGTCGCGGCCGCTCGTCCTCCGGGGCAGCGTTCACCTCGTGTGGCGTCGCTGGACCGAGGAGTCGTGCGTTCGGGTTCCCGAGGCCGGGCACGGCTGCGGATGCTCCGGGTGCTCGCCGTGGGGCAACGTCGGCAGCGCGTAAGCTCGCGGAACGCTAGCTCGACGTCGCGCAAACCCGAGCATCGGGTCGGTCATGACGATGCGCGCGAAGTGCTCAGGTGCGCCGCTCGGTGACGCGCAGTCCGCCGCGCGCGACGCGACCGCCGGCGACGCCGACGCCGAAGGAGGCGCGCCGGTCCCGAGTAGGTCGGACTCTCGTCACGTCTTCCGCGCATCGGGCTTCGATTCTCCGCTCCTTTTCCCTTGGCGAGGGGCCCTCCGGTCCTGCGCCGCCTGTGCCGATCGGCGAGGGAGTGGCGGCTCGCACCCCGACAGGGCGGGGTGAACCCGTGGGGGCGACGGGCCGGACGAGGATCAGCGAGCGAGTCGGACGCCCGCGCTATGGTCCGGAGTGAGACGACGACGCGGATCCGCGCGTCCAGGCGCTGGTGGCCGACGTGCTCCGCTACTTCCCCGATCGCACCTCGGAGCGCGAGGCGGCGACGGTCGACGCGCTGCGCGACCTGCTCGCGATGGCCGTCGGGCACGAGGTCCGCAACGCTCGACGAAGGTGACCGGGAAGCGATCGCAACCGCGCTCGCCGCGTGCCGCGGCGCGACGGACGACGGAGCCGCGAACGCGCGAAGGCCCTCACTTCGAGACGTCGAGCCGGAGCATCCGCAGGATCCCCTGCATCGGGATCCACACGTGCGGCGAGCGCCGGCGGAGCTCGTTCCGGAGCTCGTCGAACGCGCGCTCCATCGTCGTCGCCTCGAGGAGCATCGAGACGGTCTCGCGCGACTTCGGGAGGAAGACCGCGCCGTCGGCGACCTCGAGGTACGCGCGGAGGTAGGCGGCGGAGGCCCACCGCTGCCACGTCCAGCCCCAGGGCTCGGCGCGGGACTGGTCCTCCGGGCGGAGGGAGACGAGCTGCGTCGCGGCGGCCCAATGGAACGAGCGGATCATGCCCGCCACGTCGCGCATCGCGGCGCCCTTGCGACGTCGCTCGGCGAGACGCCGGTCGCGACCGCCGCCCATCCCGACGAACACGTAGTCGCGTCCCGTGAACAGGGCGCGGCCGAGGTGGAGGTCGCCGTGGGTCCGGATCTGGGACGCCTCGAGCCGCTGCGTGAGGATCGGCTCGAAGCGCGCGAGGATGGTCTCCTCCGACGCGACGATGGCCTCGGCCTTCTTCGCGATGACGGGGTCCATCTCGCCCACCGTCCGCTTCAGATGGGCGAGGACGCGACCGACGAGGTTGCGCGCCGTCTGGTACTTCGAGCGCTGATCCATCGTCCCGTAGGGATGCGGCGCGAACGCGGGCTCCGTGCCCGATGCGAGGGCGAGGTGGAGCTCGGCTGTCTTCCGACCGAGCCGCGCGGCCCAGTCCTGGTACGAGCCGACGAGCTCGCGGTGGTCGGGCTCGATCTCCCGGCCCGCGAGCTCCACGAGCGGCCCGACGGGGACGTGCGGCGGCTGCGCGTTGGCGTTCGCGAGGACGCGGTCGTACGCGCGACCGAGCTCGCTCCGCGCCTGCTGCCAGGCCGTCCCCTCGTTCTCGACGAGCTCCTCGACGACGGCGAGCGTCACGGGCTCCGCGCGCGCGACGCGGTACTCGACGTGCCCGAGCACGCGCGGGACGAGATCGGTCCTGCCGCGCACGGCGAGGAAGCGGCTCACCTCGATCTCCGGGGAGGGACCGTCGTCCACGCGCGAGAGGACGCGCACGAGCGTCTTCCCGCACGCGACCGACGACGCGTGACGGTCGGTGACCAGCACGCGCGGGGGCGCCCCGTCGGTGGGCAGCGCCGCGCCGAGCGCCGCGGCCTCGATGGCTTCGCCCACGACCATGCCGCGCGAGCCCCGCGCGCGGACCCCGCGAAGGGCGGCATCGAGGAGCACCCGCGCGGTGACCTCCGGCGCCACCTCGAGGAGCTGCGCCGGGTCCTCTCCGTCGCCGACGGCGAGGTGCGCGACGACGTTGCCGTGAGGCGGCGGCGGATGCCCCGGGAGGAGGCTCGTCCGCCCGTCGACCACCGCGAGCGGGATCGCGAAGGTCTCCGGATCGCCCTCGTCGTAGGCGATCTTCGTGAAGGTGAGCTCGATCGTCGTGCCGTCCTCGATCCGGACACGCTCGGTGACGAGCGCATGCGTCGCCGTGCTCACGAGGGCGCCGCGCGCATCGAGGTAGGCGGGGAGCGCCTCCTCCAGCGAGGTCTTCTCCTCGCCGTCGAGGAGGGACTCGACCGAGCTGCAGGCCAGCACCATCGGGCCGTGCATGCTCATCCGCTCCTCGCGGAGCTGCGCCTTCGACGGCTCGAGGCTGAACCAGTAGAAGTCGTAGCCGCCGAGGGTGAGGAGGTACGGGACCTCGGAGACGGCCGGGAACCGCGAGCGTCCCATCAGCTCGACGGGGACCATCCCCTTCATCGCCGCCAGATCGAGCTCGACGTACTGCACGTGACGCGAGAGGTTCGCGACGACGAGGATCGTCTCGTTCTCGAAGCGCCGCACGAAGGCGAGGACGCGCGGGTTCGACGGATGGAGGAACTCCATCGAGCCGCGCCCGAACGCCTGGAAACGCTTCCGCAGCGCGACGAGGCGCTTCGTCCACCAGAGGAGCGAGTTCGCGTTCGACTGCTGTGCCTCGACGTTGATCGACTCGTAGTGGTACTCGGGGTCGATCACGATCGGCAGGATCATCCGTTGCGGGTTCGCGCGCGAGAACCCCGCGTTCCTGTCCGGGCTCCACTGCATCGGCGTGCGGACGCCGTTGCGGTCGCCGAGGTAGACGTTGTCGCCCATCCCGATCTCGTCGCCATAGTAGAGGACGGGCGTGCCGGGCATCGAGAAGAGGAGCCCGTTCAGGAGCTCCATCTTCCGTCGATCGTTGGCGACGAGCGGCGCGAGGCGACGCCGGATCCCGAGGTTGATGCGCATCGGCGCCTCGTGCGCGTACGCCTGGTACATGTAGTCGCGCTCCTCGTCGGTCACCATCTCGAGCGTGAGCTCGTCGTGGTTCCGGAGGAACATCGCCCACTGACACGAGGGGTGGAGCTCCGGCGTCTGGCGCAGGATGTCGATGATGGGGAAGCGGTCCTCCATGTGAATCGACATGAAGAGGCGCGGCATGATCGGAAAGTGGAAGTTCATGTGGCACTCGTCGCCGTCGCCGAAATAGCGGGCGGCGTCTTCGGGCCACTGGTTCGCCTCCGCGAGGAGCATCCGGTTCGGGAACTTCGCGTCGACGTGCGCGCGGAGCTTCTTCAGGAAGGCATGCGTCTGGGGGAGGTTCTCGCAGTTCGTCCCCTCCGACTCGTAGAGGTACGGCACCGCGTCGAGGCGGAGCCCGTCGACGCCGCGCGCGAGCCAGAAGTCGACGACCTCGAACATCGCGTCGTGGACGGCGGGGTTTTCGAAGTTCAGATCGGGCTGGTGCGCGAAGAAGCGGTGCCAGAAGTTCGCGCCGGCGACGGGGTCCCACGTCCAGTTCGAGGGCTCGAAGTCGCGGAAGATGATCCGCGCCTCCTGGTAGCGCTCCGCGCTGTCGCTCCAGACGTAGAAGTCCCGCTCCGGCGAGCCCTTCGGCGCGCGCCGCGCCCGCTGGAACCACGCGTGCTGATCGGAGGTGTGGTTCAGGACGAGCTCCGTGATGATGCGGAGACCGCGCCGGTGCGCCTCCACGACGAGCTCGTCGAAGTCCTCGAGCGTCCCGACGTCGGGGTGGACGTCCGTGTAGTCCGCGATGTCGTAGCCGTCGTCGCGCCCCGGAGAAGGGTAGTGGGGGAGGAGCCAGATGGCGGTGACGCCCAGGTCCGCGAGGTAGTCGAGCTTCTTCGTCAGCCCCCGGAGGTCGCCGATCCCGTCGTCGTTCGAGTCGAAGAACGAGCGGGTCCGGACCTCGTAGATGACGGCGTCCTTGTACCAGAGCGGATCGCCCTGGACGGGTCGCGGCGCCCTCGTGCTCCTCGGACGGTGCTCACCACGGGACGCGACGCTCACCGGCACCTCTTCGCTTCTGGACGCAGCATGGGGCCCACGACTCTGCGCGACCCGCGGCCCTTCTTCAAGCGGAGCCGGCGTCGGAGGTCGCTGCGCCGGGTTGCCTCAGCCTTCTCCCGCGCGGCCGTACGTGCGCGTGAGCGCGGCGAGACGGCCGAGCGCTTCCTCGGGGAGGCCCCCCGAAAGGCGCCAACGCCAGTTCAGGCCCCCGCTCGTCCCGGGGCGGTTCATGCGTGCCTCGCTGCCCAGCCCGAGCACGTCCTGGACGGGCACGATCGCCGTGTTCGCGACGCTCGCCCAGACGAGTCGGATCATCGCCCAGGTCACCTCGCGGGGATCGAGCCGATCGCCGCAGCCGAGGTACGCGAGCGCGGCGCGGCGCTCGGCGTCCGCCTCGTCGCGGGTGCGCGCGCTGTCCTCACCGCCGGGATCGGTGAACCAGCCCAGCGTCGTGTCGTTGTCGTGGGTGCCGGTGTAGACGACGGCGTTCCGAACGTGGTTATGCGGGAGGAAGGTGGGCGCCTGCGGATCGGTGCCGAACGCGAACTGGGCGAGGCGGATGCCGGGGAGGCGCAGATCGCGCCGCAGCTTCGTGACCTTCCGGGTGACGGCCCCGAGATCCTCCGCGACGAGCGGGAGGTCCCCCACCGCGCGCTTCACGGCGTCGAAGAGCTCTTTGCCGGGGCCCTTCATCCATCGCCCGTTCATGGCGGTCGGCTCGCTCGCCTTCACCTCCCAGTACCGGACGAAGCCGATGAAGTGATCGAGCCGGACGGCGTCGAAGCGCTCGAGCGCCTTCCGGAAGCGGTCCACCCACCACCGGTACCCGCTCCGGCGGATCCGCGACCAGCGATAGAGCGGGTTTCCCCAGCGCTGTCCCGTCTTGCTGAAGTAGTCGGGAGGGACGCCGGCGACCACGGACGGCTGTCCCTCGTCGTCGAGGAAGAAGAGGTCACGGTGTTGCCACACGTCCGCGCTGTCGTGGGCGACGAAGATGGGCACGTCGCCGAGGAGGGCGACGCCACGCTCGTTGCATGCCGCGCGGAAGCGCGCCCACTGCTCGGCGAACCGGAACTGCACGAAGCGCTCGCGGTCGACGTCCTCCGCGAGGTCGCGGCGCGCCGCGTCGAGCGCCGAGGGGTGGCGGTCGCGGAGCGGCGCCGGCCAGGCCACCCACGGTGCGCCGCCCTGACGGTGCTTGATGGCGGCGTAGAGCGCGTAGTCCTCGAGCCAGCTCGACTCCCTGACCGTGAACTCTTCGAAGTCCCGCTTGTCCTTCGCGTAGGCGCGCGGGAACGCGGCGTGGGCGCGGGCGAGGTGGAGGCCCCTGAACCGCCGCGTCGCCTCGTAGTCGACATAGTCGGCGGGGAAGGGCGCGTCGGCGACGGGGACCCCTAGCGAGTCGAGATCGATCAGGATCGGGTCGCCCGCGAACGCGGAGTGCGCGCTGTACGGAGAGTCTCCGTACCCCGCCGGGCCGACGGGCAGCATCTGCCACCAGCGCTGCCGCGCGCGTGCGAGCGCGTCGGCGAAACGGACGGCTTCGTCGCCGAGGTCGCCGGAGCCGTGGGGACCGGGGAGGCTCGTCGGGTGGAGGAGGACGCCGCTCGCGCGCTCGTGGAGGCGGGGAAGCTTCACGGGATGAAGACGATCGTTGACGTCGGCGCGGCGTGCAAGCGGCGCGATGTCACGCGTCAGCCGTCGTCGCCGTCGTTGCCTCGGAGGCCGTGCTTCTTCGCCATGTCGTGGAGGTGCTTCCGGTCCATCTTGGCCTCGCGGGCGGCCGCGCTGATGTTCCCGGAGTGCCGCCCGAGGAGCCACTTCACGTACCGCTTCTCGAACTCGGCGTCGTACTTCGCGCGGGTCTCGCGGTAGCTCTTGTCCGGCTCGAACTGGAAGGCCGCGTCCCCGGACGAGTTCCCCGTCGGCAGGGTCACGACGCCGATCTCGCGGCTGCCCGTCGCCTGCGCCATGTAGATCGAGCGCTCGAGCACGTTCCGGAGCTCGCGCACGTTGCCGGGCCAGTCGTGCGAGACGAGCGCCTGCATCGTCTCGGGCGGGATCGTGAGATCGCCTCCGCCCGCGGTCTTCAGCATGTGCAGCACGATCGTCGGGATGTCGTCCCGGCGCGCGCGGAGCGGCGGCACGGTGACCGGCACGACGGCGAGGCGGAAGTAGAGGTCCTCGCGGAACTTCCCGGCCGCGACCTCGCGCTGGAGGTCGCGCTTCGTCGCGGCGATGACGCGCACGTTCGTCTGGAGCGTCTTGTTGCCGCCGACGCGCCGGAACTCGCGCGTCTCGAGCACGCGGAGGAGCTTCGGCTGCACGTCGATCGGCAGCTCCCCGATTTCGTCGAGGAACACCGTGCCGCCGTCCGCGAGCTCGAACGCGCCCTGGCGGGTCGCGACCGCGCCGGTGAAGGCGCCGCGCTCGTGGCCGAAGAGCTCGCTCTCGATGAGCGAGTACGTGACCGCTCCGCAGTCGACGACGAGGAAGGGCTTGTTCCCGCGGTTCGAGCCCGAGTAGATGGCGCGCGCGAGCACGTCCTTGCCGGTGCCCGTCTCGCCCTCGAGGAGCACCGTCGCGTCCGTCGGAGCGATGCGCTCGAGCACACCGAAGATCGTCCGCATGGCGAGGCTGCCGCCGATCGCGGGGCCGAAGCTCGTCTTGTCGCTCGGGAGCACCTCGATCCGCGCCGCGGTGGGCTTGAACTGGATCTCGATCTCGCCGACCTTGAGCACGCTGCCCGGCTGGATCATCGCCTCGCGGACGCGCGTCCCGTCGATGCGCGTGCCGTTCGTCGAGTCGAGGTCCCGCACGTGGAGCCCGTCGGGCGCGCGGACGATCTCGCAGTGGTGACGCGAGACGGTGTCGTCCGTGAGGACGAGGTCGTTGTCGGCGGCCTTGCCGATCGTCAGGCGCCCGCCCACGATCTTCGACGCGCCGCGGTGCGCGCCCGAGAGCACGAGCGCTTGGACGCCGCTCGGGGAGCCGAGGACGGACACGCCCGAGTGGCGGGTGGAGACGTCGCTCACGGAGTCGAGCTTCGCGCGAGGGGGGCGCGTCGCGCTCGCCGCGTGGGCGGTCTCGGTCGGATCGTCGGGCGTCTTCGGATCGGTCATGGCGTTCGAGGGGGGTTGGGGGCGAGCCCCCCGGCATCCGGGGCTGTCGCGTCCCGGGGAACGCCCAGGGCCGCGCTGAGGTCCACCTGCGTCGTCCCGCCTCCGAGGGTAACCTGCCTTTCCACGGTCCGGCGACCTTCCCGTGTGTCTGCCCCGATCCGGAGGAGGTACGCGCCGTCCGCGAGGCTCGGATCGTGCGAGACCACCCGGGGGGCCCGCCCGGCTTCCCAGGCGAGCCGCGTCTCGCGCACGGGCTCGCCGCCGCCTCCCTCCGCGGCGAGGTACGCGACCTCGAGGGCCGTCACGGCGGGCGCCGCGTCGCCCAGGGAGAAGCGGAGGTGCTGATCCTTCGGGCTCTTCTGGGCGTAGACGAGGGCGATCGCGGCCCCGACCCCGACGATGGCGAGGCGGAGGAGGCGCCGCGGCCGGCGGGGTGGGGCGCCCGCGTCCTCGGGCGCGGTCATCGCCCGCGGAACGAGCGGACGCGGGCGACGAGCCCCTTCACGACCTCGTCCGGCAGCTTGTCGAACTTCGGCATCTTGCCCTTGCCGTTGCGGATCGACGCCTCGATTTGCGCGTCGTCGATGCCCGCCTGCCACGCGTCCTTGCTCAGGTCCTCGGCGCGGACCATCGGACCCTGCGGGCCGTCGCCGTGGCCGCCAGGCCCGTGGCAGGTCGCGCACTGGCTCTGCCAGGTCGCCTCGACGAGCATCGCGGCGCCGCCTGCATCGGACGCGCCGCGAGCGCCCTGCTTGCCGGTCGGCCCTCCGGTCTTCTTCTCCCCGTCGTGATCGGCCGCGCTCCACTCCTTGAGGCTCGCTCCGGAAGGCGCACGGTCGCACGCGAGGAGCGTCACCGGCCCGAGGAAGGCGGCGACGAGGAGGGCACCGAGGCGGGCGCGGGGTCGCACGACGCGACGTCTAGCATGAAACCTGCCGTCGTCGCTCGCGCGAGACGGGGTTGCCCGCTCCCGGCGGCGGCGCTAGGTTCCGCGGGAGAAAGGCGCGGACCTCCTCGGTGGGGCCGCGACCCAAGACCATGTACGGCAGCACGAGCAGCACCTCCAAGAAGGTGACCGTCCCCGATCTGCGCGCACGCAAGGGCGGCGAGAAGATCGCGATGGTCACGGCGTACGACTACACGATGGCGCGCCTCGCGGACGAGGCCGGCGTGGACATGATCCTCGTCGGTGACTCGCTCGGGATGGTCGTGCAGGGGCTCACCACCACCATCCCCGTCACGCTCGACGAGATGGCCTACCACTGCCGCGCCGTCGCCCGCGGGCTCGGCCGCGCCCACCTCGTCGGCGACCTCCCGTTCATGAGCTACCAGGTGTCGCCGGCGCAGGCCGTCGAGAGCGCCGGGAAGCTCATGAAGGACGGCGCCTGCGAGAGCGTGAAGCTCGAGGGCGGGGAAGAGGTCGCCGAGCACGTCCACCGGATCGTGCGCGCCGGCATCGCCGTCGTCGGTCACGTCGGGCTGACGCCGCAGAGCGTGCACGCCCTCGGCGGGTTCAAGGTCCAGGGACGTGGGTCGGAGGCCGATCGCGTCGTCGAGGGCGCGCTCGCCCTCGAGCAGGCGGGCGCCTTCGCGATCGTCCTCGAAGCGATCCCGCCGGACGTCGCCTCGCGCATCACCGCCCTCCTCTCGGTCCCGACGATCGGGATCGGCGCGGGCGCCGGGTGCGACGGTCAGGTGCTCGTGTCGACCGACCTCCTCGGCCTCTCCCGCGGTCACCAGCCGAAGTTCGCGAAGCGCTTCGCGAACCTCGGCGAGCAGGCGATCGCGGCGATGGCGACGTACGTCGACGAGGTCCGCTCCGGCGCGTTCCCCGCGGCGGCGCACACGTACAAGCCGAACGCGGGGACGAGCGAGCGCTCGGTGCCCGCGGCGGCGCGCTCGGCCGACGATCTCGACGCGCCGCTCGCCCTCGACCACTGGCACTGAGCCGCGGGGCTTGCCGACATCCGCCGCTGCGTGAATACCGCGGCCCCTCCGTCCGTCGGACCCTTCATGGCCCGTCGTCGGGGCGTCCTGCGCGCCATCCACCACGCCTTCGTCTTCGAGTCGCGCCACGGGCGCGCGGCCGAGATCGTCGGCTGGTCGAACGCCCTCGCGGCCCTCGTCGTCGGCGCGGCCGTCTACCGCGGGCTGGAGCTCACGTTGCTCCTCGCCCTCGGCGCGACCGTCCTCGCGTTCGTGCTCCTCCGTCTCGCGCTCGCGCATCGGCTGACGCTCGGCCTCGCGGCGCTCGCCGGGACGCTGTCGGTCGCGGCGGTATCGGGCCTCTTCGCGTGGACGCTGGGCCACGCGATCGAGTCCTACGCCTGGGCCCCGCACGTCCTCGGCATCGCGAGCGCGCTCGGGGGCGCGCTCGCGCCGGCGTGGGCGTACGCATCGGTCGCCGCGCATCGGCGCCAGCAGGTTCCGGACTCGCTCATCAGCCCGGTCTCCGGCCCGCCCTCCTTCTGACGTCGCCTCGGCATCAGGTCTGCGTGGGGGCGGCCAGCGGGCGGCCCGTGGGCGTGCGCCGGGTCGGGAGCCAGACCGTGAACGTCGCGCCCTCGCCGAGCGCGCTCTCGATGTCGACGCGACCGCCCATCCGCGTGACGATGTCCCGCGTGATCGAGAGCCCGAGGCCCGTGCCCTGCGTCTTCGTCGTGTAGAAGGGCTCGAAGATGAAGGCGTGGTGCGACGGGGGGATCCCTGGCCCGCTGTCCCGGACGGCGACGCCGACGAACTCGGTCGCCTCGTCACGCACCGAGCGGACACGGATCGCGCGGACCGGCTGATCCCGCACCGCCTGCGCCGCGTTCACGAGCAGGTTGATGAACACCTGGCAGAGCCGCGACTCGTTCGCGAGGACGGCCGGGAGGTCGTCGAGCTCCACGGACACCTCGCCCGCGTGCGCGAGCTCGGGGCCGGCGAGGCGCATCGCCGTCTCCACGACGGAGCGCATGTCGACGTAGAAGAGCTCCTCGGCGCCGGAGCGCCCGAGCGAGCGGAGATCCCGCACGATCTGCTGCATGCGGAGGGCGCCTTCGCGCGCGTCGACGAGCGCCCGCGCCCGTCGCTCGTCGTCCCCGCGCTTGTCCGTGATGGCGTACTCGAGGTTCACGAGGACGTAGGTGAGCGGGTTCATGATCTCGTGCGCGACGCTCGCGGCGACCATGCCGAGGCTGACGAGTCGGTCGTGCTCCGCGATGCGCGCGATGATCATGCGGCGCTCGGTGACGTCCCGGCCGAGGACGATGACGCGCGAGACCGCGCCGTGCTCGACGGAGGGCACGAGCAGACACTCGTACCAGGCCTTGCCGCCGTCGTAGGCGCCGCCCATCGTGTCGAAGCGCACGATCGTCTGCGTACGGATGGACGCGAGGAACTGCTCGCGCCAGTAGTCGCGGCGGTCGGGCTCGACCCACTCCCACACCGTCGTGCCGAGGACGGTCTCGGCCGACTGACCGGGGTAGTAGCGGTTCGTGTACTGGATCCTTCCGTCGACGTCCGTGATGACGACCTGATCGGGGAAGTTCGTCGCGAGCGTCCTCCAGAGGTCCTCGGCCGCGCGCTCCTTCTGCTCGGCGCGGATGCGGTCGGTGATGTCGACGAACGACACGACGACGCCCGCGGCCGACGCCTCGCCGAGCGAGTCGTCGAGGGGGAGCCGGGTCACGCGGAAGACGGCCCAGCCCTCGCGGTCCCGGGCGCGGTAGGCCAGCGTCATCGGCGGCACGACCTCCCCCGCGAGGGCGCGCACGAGCGGGCGCTCCTCGACCGAGAGGGGACGCCCGCGCTCGTCGAGGAGCTGGAGCTCGAGCGAAAGGAAGGATCTCCCGAGCACCTCCGCCCGGCTGAACCCGCTGAGCCTCAGCGCTTCGTCGTTGACGAGCTCGATCGTTCCGCTCCCCGAGACGTAGACCACGCCGCCTGGGACCGCGGCGAGCAGACGCTCGAGGAGGGCGACGCGCGCGCGCTCGGGCATCCTCAGCCCTCGTGGATGCCGCCTGGGACCTTGTCCCGGCCGGTGCGGACGCGGTCGTTCCAGGTGTCCTTCGGGCCGTTCGGCACCTCCACCATGGAGATGCACCCCGGGACGGGGCACACGAGCTGGCAGAGGTTACAGCCCACGCACTCGGGCTCGTCGATCCAAGGGACGCGGGCCCCCGCGATCCGGCCGATCGGGAGCGGGTTCGGCGCGCGCGCGGGCCCCTCGGCGTGCGCGTGGGGCGGGCGCGCCTTGTCCTCCGGACCCGTGAAGATGCACTGGTGCGCCCCGTCGTGGCAGGCGGTGACGCAGACCTGGCAGCCGATGCACGTCTGCGGGTCGATCTTCGCGACGAGCTTGTAGTTGAGGTCGAGGTCGCCCCACTCCTCGTACGCGCTCGTCGCGCGGCCGCGGAGGTCGTTCACGCTCTTCATCCCCATCGTGTCGAGGTACTCGGAGAGCCCCTCGATCAGGTCCTCGACGATGCGGTAGCCGTGGTGCATGACGGCGGTGCAGACCTGCACGCTCGTGCAGCCGAGGGCGATGAACTCGGCCGCGTCGCGCCAGGTGGAGATGCCGCCGATTCCGGAGATGGGGATCGTGATGCCCTTCTCGCGCGCGAGGGCCGCCACCATGTGGAGCGCGATCGGCTTCACGGCGGGGCCGCAGTAGCCGCCGTTCGTCGACGCGCTCCCGACGCGCGGGTTCGGCACGAGGCGCTCGAGGTCGATCGAGACGATGCTCTTGATCGTGTTGATGAGCGAGATGCCGTCGCCGCCGCCCTGCACCGCCGCGAGGCCGGGCTCGAGGATGTCGCCGGTGTTGGGCGTGAGCTTCACGAGGACGGGCGTCTTGGCGAACTCCTTCGTCCAGCTCGTGATCTCGGCGAGGAGCTTCGGCTCCTGCCCGACGGACGAGCCCATCCCGCGCTCGCACATGCCGTGCGGGCAGCCGAAGTTCAGCTCGAGGCCGTCGGCCCCCGCGTCCTCGCACTTCTTGATGAGGACCCTCCAGTCGTCCTTCGTCTCCGTCATGAGCGACGCGATGACGACGTGCTTCGGGTAGCGCCGCTTCACCTCGCGAATCTCGCGGAGGTTCACCTCGAGGGGTCGGTCCGTGATGAGCTCGATGTTGTTGAGCCCCATCAGCTTCCGGCCCTCGTAGTCGACCCCGCCGAACCGGCTCGTGACGTTGACGATCGGATCACCGAGGGTCTTCCACACCGCGCCGCCCCAGCCGGCGTCGAAGGCGCGCATGATCTGCTCGCCGGTGTTGGTCGGAGGCGCGGACGCGAGCCAGAACGGATTCGGGCTCTTGATGCCGGCGAAGTCGATGCTGAGATCCGCCATGACGCGTGCCTTTCAGGTGGCCCAGCGCGCGAGGAGCGCGCGCGCGGAGTTTCGGCCGTCGGCGACGGCGTTGACGACTTCCTTGCCGCCGTTGATGCAGTCGCCGCCGGCGAAGACCTTCGGGTTGCCGGTCTGACCGGTGGCGGCGTCCGCGACGATGCACCCGCGGCCGTCGAGCTCGACGCCGGGCAAGAGCTTCGCGACGTCGCGGAGCTTCGACTGCCCGATCGCGAGGATGGCGAGGTCGCACGGGATGTCGTAGGTCGACCGCGCCGGGTCGTCCGTGCGCGCGACGCGAAGGGCGGTGAGCTTGCCCGCTCCGTCGCGCACCACCTCGACGGGCTGGGCGTGCTGCACGAGCCGGACGCCCTCCGTGCGGGCCGCCTCCATCTCGTGCGCGTAGCCGCTCATGTCGGCCGCCGAGCGGCGGTAGACCATCGTGACGTCGCCTGCGCCGAGCTGCGCCGTCTCGCGGGCCACGTCGATGGCGGTGTTGCCGCCGCCGACGACGAGGACGCGCTTTCCGGCGATCGTCTCGCGCCCCGCGCGCCCCAGCTCGAGCTTCATCTGCTCGATCCACGCCGTCGCCAGGGCGATGCCCGGGCCGTCCTCGCCGGGGATGCCGAGCTTCGTGTCGGCGCCGAGCCCGACGCCGAGATAGACCGCGTCGAACGTCTCGAGGAGCTTCTTCGCGGACATCGTCCTTGCGCCGTCCGTCTCGCCGACCTCGATCCCGGTGCGGACCTCCACCCCGAGCTCCTCGACGAAGGCGACCTCGTGGAGCGCGTCCGCGGCGTGGAGCTTGTAAGGCGCGATGCCGGTCGTGTTGAGCCCGCCCGCGACCGGGCGCTTCTCGAAGACCACCGCCTCGTGCCCTTCGAGGGCGAGGGTGCCGGCGAAGGCGAGCGACGCCGGGCCGGCTCCGATGCAGGCGACCTTCCTCGGCGTCGCCGCCGTCTTCTTCACGAGGACGGGGCGCGCGCCGGGGCGGGTCGCCGTCTCCGTCGCGAACCGCTGGAGGCGCCCGATCTGGATCGGATCGCGCCCCCAGCCGTTGTAGACGCAGTCGCCGACGCAGAGCACCTCGACCGGGCAGACGCGGGCGCACGAGTACCCGAGGAGGTTCTGCTCGAAGATGGTCTTCGCGCTGCCCCGCACGTTGCCGGACGCGATCTTCTTGATGAAGGTCGGGATGTCGATCGACGTGGGGCACGCCTTGATGCACGGCGCGTCGGCGCAGTAGAGGCAGCGATCGGCCTCGGCCCGCGCCTCGGCGTCGGTGTAGAGGGGCTTCTTGTCGACGAGCTCGTTCTCGAGCCGATCGTGCGCCGGAGTCTGCGAGGTGGTGCTCATGGTCAGGTCGTCTGGGCGAAGGCGCCGAAGGCCTCGTCGAGGGCGCGGAGCCCTTCTTCGATCTCGGCGCGCGTGGCGTTGAGCGGCGGTGCGATGCGGATCACGTTGCCCCAGAGGCCGCCGCGTCCGATGAGCAGGCCGCGCTTCTTCGTCTCCTCGAAGAGCCGCGCCGTGGCCGGCGCGTCGGGCGTACGGTCCTTCGCCTTCTCGTCCTTCACGAGCTCGATGGCCTGCATGAGGCCCTTGCCGCGAACGTCGCCGATGACGTGGCCGTACTTGGCCTTCATGGCCTCGAGGCCTTCGCGGAGGAGCTTGCCCATCACCGTCGCGTTGTCGGTCAGCTTCTCGTCGACGATGACGTCGATCGTCGCGTTCGCCGCCGCGCACGAGAGGGGGTTGCCGCCGAACGTGGAGATGTTGCCGGCCTTCCACGCGTCCGCGACGGGGACGGTGGCGAGCACGGCGCCGATCGGGAGGCCGTTCGCGATCCCCTTCGCCATCGTCATGATGTCGGGCTCGACGCCTTCGTGGTGCTCGATCCCCCACATCTTGCCGCCGGTGCGGCCGAAGCCCGTCTGGACCTCGTCGCAGATGAAGAGGCCGCCGTACTTCCGCACGATGTCGACCGCCACCTTGAAGTAGCCGTCGGGCGCGACGACGAAGCCGCCGACCCCCTGGATCGGCTCGGCGAGGAACCCCGCGATCTGGCCCGTCGTCGTGGTCTGGATGAGCTCCTCGAGGTCCGTCGCGCAGCGGATCCCGCAGTGCTCGATCGTCGCGCCGTAGGGGCAGCGGTAGCAGTAGGGCGCGTGGGCGTGCTTGATGCCGGCGACCTGCGTCTGGACCCCGCGGTACTTCGCGTGCGCCGTGAGCGACTGCGCGAGGAGCGAGCGCCCGGAGTAGCCGTGACGGAGGGCGATGAGCTCCTGCCGACCGGTCACCATCTGCGCGAGCGCCACCGCGGTCTCGTCGGCCTCGGTGCCGCTCGCGGTGAAGAAGGCCTTGCCCGCCTTGCCGATCTTGCCGGGCGCGAGGTGGAGCAACTTCTCGGCGAGCTCGACGATCCCCACGGTCGGGTACAGGGTCGACACGTGCCCGAGCCGCTTGATCTGCGCCTCGAGCGCCGCGTTCACCTTCGGGTGCGTCTGGCCCACCGAGACCGTGAGGATGCCGCCGAAGAAGTCGAGGTACGTGCGCCCGTCGAGGTCGGTGAGGCGCGCGCCGTGGCCCTCGTCGAGGCACACCGGCTCCTCGTAGTAGGTCCCGACGCTCGGGAACAGGACCTCCTTGTGCTTCGCGCGGAGCGCGCTGCTCGTCCACTTCGTGTCGCTCATCGGCGGGCCCCTTGGTGCATGATCCTCGCGACGTCCGGGGTCGCGAAGGAAGGCATGACAGTTCTAGGTGCGGGCGATCCTGTCAAGCGGCTTTCGGCCCGGATCCGCCACGGGTTCTCGGCGCGCAACGCGTGCACGCGGCGCCGACGCGGCGCGCTATCGTGGACGCCGTGCCGCCCGGCTCCTGGCGAGGTCTGCTCGTCTTCGGCGTGACGTACGTGCTCGTCGCGACGAGGCGCCTCCGCATCGTGGAGCTGGACCGCCCTTCGAGCGCGCTCGTCGGCGCGATCCTCGCCGTCGCCATCGGCGCGTCCACGCCGGAGGAGGCGCTCCACGCGGTCGACCGTACGACGATCGTCCTCCTCTTCGCCGTCATGGGGATGGGCGCGTTCCTCTCCCTCGACGGGTTCTTCGACCGCGCGGAGGCGGCCCTGCTCGCGCGGGCGAAGACGACGGCGCGGCTCGTCGGGATGGTCGTCTGGGGCGCGGGCCTCCTCTCCGCGGTCGTCACGAACGATGCCGTCTGCATCCTGGCCGCGCCGCTCGTCGTCCGCTGGATCGAGAAGAACGGTCTCCCGCGGCTGCCGCTCCTCCTCGCGCTCGCGACGGGCGCGAACACCGGGAGCGTCGCCACCCTCGTCGGCAATCCGCAGAACATGCTCTGCGGGAGCCTCGGCGGCCTGCGGTTCGCGACGTTCCTCGTCCACATGGCGCCCGTCGCGATTGTCGGCCTCGCCTTGAACCACGGCGTGCTCCTCCTGATGTTCCGGAAGGAGCTCGCGACGCCGCTCCCGGTCGCCCCGAACGCGGACCGGCCGCCCGTCGTCACGAAGCGCTCCGCGCTCTCCCTGGGCGTCGTCTTCGCGACCGTCGTGGTCTACACCGCCGGTGCTCCGCTCGCGTTCACGGCGCTCGGAGGGTTCGTGGCGCTCCTCCTCCTGCACAGGGTCGACCCCGCGCGCATCTGGGAGCGGATCGACTGGTCGGTGCTCCTCTTCTTCGCCGGGCTCTTCATCGCGGTCGACGCGCTCGCGCGGAGCGGGATCGCGTCGTGGGCGTTCGCGCGCGTCCCGCTCGAGGGCGCGACCTCGCTCGGCGGCGCCCTCCGCGCCGCCACGGTCTTCCTCGTCGGCAGCAACGTCGTCACGAACGTGCCCTTCATCCTCGTCGTGAAGCCGGAGATGGGGCGGCTCGGCGACGAGACGCTCGCGTGGGAGCTTCTCGCGATGGCGTCGACGTTCGCCGGCAACCTCACGCTGCTCGGATCGGTCGCGAACGTCATCGTCGCGGAGAAGGCCCGGAGCGTCGGAGGGCTTCGCTTCGGAGAGTACCTTCGCGTCGGTCTCCCCGTCGCGCTCCTCACGACGCTCGCCGGGACGGTCCTCCTCGTCGTCCTCCGGTGATCGCGCTCAGTGGGAGGGCGCGACCACCGTCCCGACGCCGGGCACGACGACCGTGGCCTTTCCGTTCGGATCGGTCGTCACGGTGACGCCGTTGCCCGTCGTCGTGGTCGTGCCGCCGTTCGGCCCGACGACGACCTTGTTGCCGTTCGCGCCCTGGACGACCGTGCCGGCGTCGGTCTTGGCGTAGACGCCGTTCTGGCCCTGCGCGGCGACGACCTGGCCGTTCGCGCCGACGACGGCGACGCCGTTCTGGCCGCTGATCGTGGTCGTTCCGTCCTTGTTCACGACGACGCTGTTCCCGTTCGTCCCGACGACGACCGCCTTGGTCCCGTCCTTCGCGCCGGGCGCGGCGGCGGCCGCCGTGCCCGGGGTCGCGGGCTCGCCCTCGGCGGCTTCCTTCTTGGCGACCTTGTCACAACCCACGAGCGCGACCAGCGCGACGAGGACCAGCGCACGAGACTTCGACATGACGGCTCCTTCCCTGAGTGGGGCGAGCATACGCACAGACGTCACGGCTTGACGAGGTCGCCGTACGCGTCCGGTCTGCGGTCGCGGTAGAACTGCCAGGTCTTCCTCACCTCTTCGATGACGTCGAGGTCACACCGGGCGACGACGAGCTCGGTCGCGTCCTCCGATCCGGTGGCGAGGAACGCGCCGCGCGGATCGACGACGTAGCTCGTGCCGTAGAACTTCCCGATGTTCCAGGGCGCCTCCGTCCCGACGCGGTTCGAGGCGGCGAGAAAATAGCCGTTGGCGACGGCGTGGGCGGGCTGCTCGAGCTTCCAGAGGTACTGCGAGAGGCCGGCGACGGTCGCCGACGGGTTGAAGACGATCTCCGCCCCGTTCAGGCCGAGCGCGCGCGCGCCCTCCGGGAAGTGCCGGTCGTAGCAGATGTAGACGCCGACCTTGGCGTAGCGTGTCTCGAACACCGGGAAGCCGAGGTTCCCGGGCCGGAAGAAGAACTTCTCCCAGAACTGGTTCGTGTGCGGGATGTGGTGCTTCCGGTACTTCCCGAGGTAGCTGCCGTCCGCGTCGATGACGGCGGCGGTGTTGTAGTAGACGCCCGGCTGATCGCGCTCGTAGACGGGCACGACCATCGCCATCTGGTGCTTCTTCGCGAGCGCTCGCATCTCCTCGACGGTCGGGCCGGGGACGGACTCGGTCGCGTCGTACCAGAACGGATCCTGACTCGGGCAGAAGTAGGGGCCGTTGAAGATCTCCTGGAGCCCGAGGATCTGCACTCCCCGTCTCCCGGCCTCCTCGATGAGCGGGAGATGGACGTCCATCGCCGCCTTCTTCGTCTTCTCGATGCTCCAGCCCGCCTCGTACGGCGTCGCGGCCTGGATGAGCCCCACGGTCACGTTGCGCGGCATGTTCGTCTCCCCTCGCTTTCCGGGTATCAGGGCAGGTCGGCGGCGTAGATCCCGGCGCCCTGCTGGGCGACCTTCGTGTAGACGACCTTCTGCCCCGTCACGTAGAAGTCGCTGAGCGCGTTGCTCGAGACGAGCGCAGGCTGCCCGCCCTTCGTCAGGTCCATCGTCTTCAAGTCGAACGTCGAGAGGTCCGCGTCGACGACCTTCTCGTTGTCGACGATGACGACCCAGCCGCCGGGGCCGAAGCCGAGGGCGGCGATGTTCTGCGCGATCGTGATCTCCGCGCCCCCAGCGACGGGTCTCGCCTTCAGCGTGTTCCCGTTCGCCGTGAGGTCGGTCAGGTAGACGACGTGCGTGCCGCCGCGGGTGAAGCCGATCGGACGCGCCGACGCGGTCGCGACGATCGCCACCGGCGTCTGGTTCGCCGTCGACACGTCGGCGACCTTCACGTCGGTGAGGTCGTCCACGGGGGTGAGCGTCGTCAGGAGGAGCTTCGTCGCATCCGCGCTCTTGCCCGCGAGCGTGAGCTGGCTCGGCTGCGCGGGCTCGGCGACGAGCGTCGTCTTCACCGGCGACGCGACGGCAGTGCCGCGGCGGATCCCGGCGACGCCTGCCTCGGTCGTCCGGTAGATCGCCGCGGACCCGTCGTTCAGCATGAAGCCGTCCACCGTGCTCGGATCCAGGACCGCGACGGGCGCGCCGGGGGTCGCCACGTCGAAGAGGAGGCCGTTCGACGCCTGCGAGCTCGACGTCGCGAAGAGCTTCATGCCGGCCGTGTCGGACATCCAGAGAGGGTAGATCGTGCCGTTCGCGGCGCCGTTCGCGTCGAGCCTGACGGGCGTCGTCGCGCCGTCGGCGACGGTGTAGAGGCGCGCCGCCTCGGCGTTCGGGCTGACGCCGGGGCAGTGCGCGCTGAAGAGGCGCTTGCCGACGAAGCTCGTGTCGGGGAAGCAGCTCTGGGAGGCGATGTTGATGGCGCTCGTGCCGGTGAGGACCGCGGTCGCGACGGGCGTCGCCGTCGAGGTGACGGCGAGGTCGGTGCTCGCGTCCGAGCCGTTCACCGAGAAGGCGATGCGCGTCCCGTCGTCGCTCGCGGCGAAGAGCGTGGCGACGGAGCCCGTCGCCACGTTCGCCTTCGTGCTGGTCGTCCTCGTCCAGAAGGAGAACGTGCCGAGCCCGGTGTCCGCAGAGACCGCCTTCCAGATCCCGACCGCTGCGCCCGACACGCCCACCGTGTCGTTCTCCGGATCGACGTTCGCGTCGATCACGACCTGCTGACCGCCCGCGGCAGGCACCGCCTCGACCGACGCCGCGGCCCCGTTCGCCGCGAAGTAGATGACCTGACCGTCGGCGGTCACGTCGAGGACGAACGCCTCGCCCGCCCTCAGGATGGTGCCCCCGCTGCTCGAGGTCGAGCCGCCGCCGTCGCCCGAGCTCGACGACGTGCTCGACGTGCCGGGGTCCCCGGATGTCGACGTCCCGGGCCGCCGTCCGCCGTCGGGCGATCCGGTGCCGGCATCCTCGGTCACCTGGGGGTCGTCCCCGGAGCCGCAGGCGGCAGCGAGCGCGAGGAGGCTCACACAGGACACGGAAGAGACGAGGAGGGAGAGGCGCATGACGGGAGGCTCCTGGAAGGGACGGACGCGGTGTGCCCGATCACCGGCTCCGATGCAATCGGGCGGTCCCGAGCACCGCGGGACCGCGCCGTCCTCGCGGGCGGATTCGTCCACCATCGCGCGAACTTTCCATCGCATGGTCACGGCCGCGTGCTCCCCGTCGGCCTCGCCCCTGGATCGACCCTCCAGACAAACGGCCTGACCAGCCGTTGGCGGCCCTCACGGCGGAAGTCGAGCCCAAGTGCGCGGACGCGTGTCGGGTGCCGGGTGGAGGGCTTCCTGGTCCGGGAGCTTGCCATCTGCACCGTGGATCGACGGCACACCGCGTGCTCGTTCTCCTCGCCATGAAGAAGCTCGCCTCGCTCCGCAGCGTCGACTCGGCGCTCCTCGCTCTCGTCGCCTTGGGCGCGGCTTCCTCGACCGCCGCCTGCTCGAAGGAAGAGTCCAGGGAGGCGGCGTGGTCCTGCACGAGCGCCGAGGTCCCGCAGGGCTCCGTGGTCCGTTGCACCCAGCAGGCCGCGACGTCGGACGGCCCCCCGATCGATTCGACGAGCACGGAGACGGCGGGCGGGACGGGGACGACCGACGGCTTCGGTGACCTCGAGACGGACGGGACGATCTCCTTTCCGACCCCGACCGACATCGGCTCGGGCTCCGGCTCGGCGCTCGAGGACGGCACCACCCTCTACACGTGCACGTCGAGCTCGACGAACCCGGACTGCCCCGCGCTCGACGCGGAGGTCGGCTCCGGCAGCGGCTCGTCGACCGAGGGCAGCGGCGCGTCGTCGACCGACGGCTCGGGTACGACGGACACCGGCGCAGGCGGCACGCAGGACGGCGTGAACGACGGCTCGGGCTCGGCGGCGCCCGGCGGCGGCTCGTCGTCTAGCGGCCCGAGCGAGTGCGTGTACGTCCCCGAGCTCCCGTAC
The DNA here is from genome assembly GCA_022842465.1 of Polyangiaceae bacterium. GTDB lineage: Bacteria > Myxococcota_A > Polyangia > Polyangiales > Polyangiaceae > Labilithrix. The sequence continues at coordinate 21,705 of JALHPN010000161.1, forward strand.
TGCGGCGGCGCGACGGACGGCGCGTCGAGCGGCGACGGCTCGACGACGGACTGCACGAAGAAGAACTGCGGCGCTCCGGGCCAGACGAAGGACGGCACGAGCGGCGGCGCGTCGAGCGGCACGAGCGGCGGCGCGTCGAGCGGCACGAGCGGCGGCGCGTCGAGCGGCACGAGCGGCGGC
>JALHPN010000162.1 GCA_022842465.1 Polyangiaceae bacterium
GCGGGCCGGGGGGCGGGGGCGCGCGCCGCCCGTGTTTTGTGCGCTTTTCGGCGCGAAGCCGTGTGCCGAGCGCCCCGGCACGGTCGCTGCACTCGACCCTCCCGTACGGAGGGAACGACGATGCGAAACGTCTGGCGTGGATCCTTGGTCGTAGCGGTGAGTGTGCTCGCGGCGTGCTCCGACGCGGAGACGATGTCGAGCTCCTCGGACTCGAGCCGCAACGCCGGCTCGAACGCCGGGGCGGCGCCCACCGAGAGCGGAAGCCCGTCGTCGTCCTCGTCATCTGGCGCAGCCGACCCGAGCGGCGACGAGGCGGCCTCCACCGATCCGGCGAAGGGTCAGAACCCGGTGACCGACACGCTGACCGCCGGCGTGTGGGACGACAACCTGAACTTCGACTTCTTCACGAAGTACATCACGACGCTCGGCGCTCGCCCCGGGCTCCCGATCTTCTCCGCGAACGAGCGGACGGCGGCGAAGGACCGCGCGCTCACGCCCCGCGCCGCGACGCCGGAGCTCGACGTCGCCTTCCTCGTCGATACGACCGGCAGCATGCAGGACGAGCTGTCCTACATCCAGAGGGAGCTCTCCTCGATCGCGGGGAACATCGCGACGCGCTTTCCAGGGACGACGCCCCGCTTCGGTCTCGTCTTCTACCGCGACCAGGGCGACCAGTACGTCACGCGCTGGTTCGACTTCGCGACGGATCTCCAGACCGTGCAAGCCAACCTCGACGCGCAGACGACGGGCGGCGGCGGGGACTATCCGGAGGCGGTTCCCGCCGGCCTCTCGAAGACGATGAGCCTCTCGTGGCGACAAGGGAACGTCGCGCGCCTCGCCTTCTGGGTCGCGGACGCGCCGGCCCACGCGAACGAGGGGCCCGCCACGCGGAGCGCGATCGACTCCGCGCTCCAGCAGTCGGTGCACGTCTACCCCGTGGCGGCGAGCGGCGCCGACGAGCTCACGGAGGCCACGATGCGAAGCGCGGCGCAGATCACCGGCGGCCGCTACCTCTTCCTCACCGACGATTCGGGCGTCGGCGACGCGCACAAGGAGCCGTCGATCCCCTGCTACCACGTGACGAAGTTCTCGAGCGCGATGGTCCGCATGGTCGAGGGCGAGATGAAGGGCACGCGCATCGAGCCCCAGGCGGCGGAGATCCTCCGCAGCGTCGGCAACCCGCAGGACGGCAAGTGCACGCTCTCGTCCCAGGAGCAGGTCGTCATCTACTGATGCGCGGGCGCCACGTCACCGCGCTGCTAGCCTCGGAGAGGTGAGCGCGTATCGCGAGGGCTTCGGACAGGTCGAGCAGCGCCGCGCCGAGGTCGCCCTCGTGCGCGCGCGCGTCGCCTCGTCCGAGCCCGACATCACGCGCGTCATCGGCGCGCGGATCGGGAGGCTGGTCGGAGGCCTCGTCGGGCTGTCCGGCCTCGTCCTCCTCGTCCCCGTCTCCCTCGTGCTCCCGGAGCTGGTCGGGTCGTCGTCCCTCGTGTCCGTGTGGTTCTTCGGGACGGTCGTCGCGGCGCTCCTCTCGGCGTTCGTGTTCCAGCGCGCTCATTCCGTGATCCATCGGATCCGGCGTCGCCGCGCGCAGCGTGAGGCGCCGCGCGAGGCCTCCGAGCTGCTGCGCGCCCACGATCTCCCCGCGATCGAGGCCCAGAACCCGTGGCCGCGGCTCGGCTCGCGGCTCGCGAACCTCGAGGCCCCGAGCCTCGTCGTCCCGCTCGTCTTCGCGTCGTTCGTGATGCCCCTCCTGGTGCACGCGCTCGTCTACTTCCCGATCGCGGCGGCGAGCGGAAAGACGAACCTCCTCGACGGATTCTCGGCGTGGATCATGATCTCCGCCATCGTGGTCGGTCATGCCCACGCGGCGCTCGCCATCTGCGCGGGGAGGTACGGCAGCAAGATCGCACGCACCACGACCGCGGAGCTCGTCGACGAAGCTCGTCTCCGTGAGGCGTCCGGCACCGTGCGCGACTGGGCGAAGGCGCTCTGGATCGCGGTCGGCGTCGCGTCCGTCCCAGGGATCGTGCTCTTGGCCGTACCGACGGTTCTCGCGATCGTCACGGGGCTCGCCGTCATCCCGCTCATGTACAGCGTCGCGAAGCGAACCCTCCTCCGCGAGCGGCAGCTCACCGACGGCGTCACCCACGAGGTCGAGCGCATCCGCGTCGGCCTCGAGGACGTCGAGGCGGCGCGCGGCGAGCTCGTCCGCATCGCGACGACGGAGACCGAGCACGAGGTGGACCCGGACGCGGAGCTCTCCGAGCCGGACGCGGTCAATTCTGACCGACGACTTCGACGCGGAGCCGTGTGAGGAGCGCGCTCCCGTCCGCGGGCCGGTTCGTGTCCGGCCCCGTGCACGACGCCGCGAGCGCGCGGAAATGGCTCGTGCCGCGATCCTCCTTCACGACCTCGAGGACGTCCTCGAGCACGCGCCCGAAGCCGTAGACGTCGTCGCGGGGATCGCTCGCGCGGCCCTTCATCCGCTCGGGCGAGAGGTAGCCGAGGCTGCCGGCGGGGCTCGGTTCGCCGACGCGTCGCGCGATGCCGAAGTCGGTCAGGATCGCGCGGCCCTGCGCATCGAGCAGCACGTTGGCGGGCTTCACGTCGTGGTGGACCCACCCGGCTCCGTGGACCCGCGCGAGCGCCGTCGCGAGCGGCACGGCCCAGCGCTCGAGGGGCATCATGCGCGCGGGATCGCGCGCGCGGATCTTCTCGCGCAACGTGCCCTGCCCCGCCCACTCGAGCGCGACCCAGCCGTGCTCCGGATCGACGTCGAAGACGCGCACGATCGCGCTCGACTCGAGGGCGACGGCGAGCCTGGCCTCGTGCGCGAGCTGCGCCTTGTCTCGCTCGGGCTGGTGATAGACCTTCAGCGCGACGTGCCGGCCGAGCTCCCGGTCCACGGCTTCGTAGACGGCGGCGGCGCCGCCACGCCCGACCTCGCGGAGGAGATCGAACGGCGCATCCGGCTCGCGCGTCACGACCGTCGCGCCCGGCGCGACCGGCTTGTGCTGGACCTCGTATCCGAGCTGGCTCCGCCATCGTCGGTGCCGCTCGCGGGCGCCCGGATGGTCGATGTCCCGGAGCATGACGCGCTCCACGAGCGAGAGCGCGGTGGGCAGATCGGACCGGAGCTCGGCGAGGTCCGCGAGCACGAGGAGCGCCGCCTTCGACGTCGCGAACGCGAGGACACGGGCCGCGCTCTCGGGCTCCCCGCGGTCGACGAGCGTCGTCGCGAGCGCGACGGCGAGCTTCTCCGGGAGGACGCCGCGCATCTGCGTCGCGCGCACGAGCTCCTCGACCGCCCGCCCCTCCTGCGGCGTGGAGCGCAGCGCGGCGAAGAGGGCGACGGCCTCCTCTTCGGTGGGACCGGCCGGGAGACCGGCGCGCACGAGAGGCGCGATCTCCTTCGGGAGGTGCGAGACGTCGACCGCAGGCGTCGTCGGGACGACCGGGGCGAGCACGGGCGGTGTGTCGCCGGACGCCTCTGCTTCCGCGCGCGGAGCGTCGCCGTCCCGCTTCTTGCCGCCACGGAGGAAGTCCCAGAATCCCATGTGCCCTCTCACGCGTTGGTGGAGACGAAGCGGAGCGCGGGAGGGGCGCCGCGCGCGACGGACACGGCATCTCCGACGAGCAGGGTCGCGCGGGGCACGAGCTCGACGCTCCCGAGGTAGACGTGGCCTTCGTGGGCGACGAGCTCGATCCAGCCGTCCGCGCCCGCAGCGAGCTCGAGGTGAGGGAGGGGGAGGCTCGTCGGGCCGAGGGCCGCGACGTACCGCTCGCCGGCGACCTCGATCGCGACGGCGCCGGGCACGACGCTCGTCGGGGTGATGCGCAGGGGCACCTCGCGTCCGAGCTTGAGCTCGATGCCATCGTGCACGGGGAGGGCGCCAGCGAGCTTGATCCCGCGGAGCTGCGTCCCGTTCCGGCTCTCGAGGTCGCGGACGACGATCTCTCCGTCCACGCGCGCGATGCGGAGGTGCTCGCGGCTCACGGCGTTCGAGGGCACGCGGATGGCACCCTCGGTGCGCCCGATGACGACCTCGGCGCCGAGCACGAACGTGATCCGTTCGCCGGCCACCTCGACCGCGACGACGGGGCCCTTCACCATCCGGGCGCGCAGGCCGTTCGCGCGATCGCGCAGCGCCGCACCTTCGGCCAGCGAGCGTTGGCTGTCGCCCCCGTCTCCCGCGCCGAGCAGCTCGTCGAGGCTCGCGAGCGCCTCGCGCCGCCGCCCGCACCCGATGAGGAGGTCGACGTCCTTCGCGCGATCCTCGCGCGCTCGCGAGGCGCGCTCCTCGTGCTGCTGCGTCGAGAGGAGGAACTCGAGTCGCTCCACGTCTCCCGCCGCCTGGAGCGCGCGCGCCTCGCCCTCCGTGTCGCCTGCGCGCGCGAAGGCCTCGGCCGCCTTGAGCGGCTCGCCGATCGCCTCGAGGTCCCGCGCGGCCTCGGCGATCTCGTGTCGCGCGACGGCGCTCACCGCCGCGTCCCCGGCGAGCGCGAGGAGGAGCTCTGCCCGGCGGAGGCGCGCGGTCTTGTTGACCTGCGTCCCCTCGGGCGCGAGCTTCGAGGCCCGCGTGTAGTGGAGGAGCCGCGACCGCGCGTCGGGCTCGCTCTCGCCCCTCACGACGAGGACGCGCGCGGCCTCCTCCGGCCGCGAAGCCTCGTGGAAGAGCTCGACCGCCTTCTCGAGATCCCCGCGGACCTCGGCCGTGCGCGCGGCCTCTTCCTTCCGTCCCTTACCGAAGAAGCGATCGAAGAGACCCATGCCTTGTTCGCCGACGGGCGCCTCCGACGATACCCGCATCTCGGCCCGAAAGGTGCGTGGACGTGGTCCGCGCCCCCGCGCCGCGATCGAACGCGGCAGAGGCATTGACGGAACCTCGCGGTTCCGAGACGCTTTCCCGAGCATGGCCAACCAGAACAGGCTCGGAGAGCTCCTCGTCCGGGAGAAGCTGATCTCGCTCGCGCAGCTGCGTCAGGCGCAGGACGAGCAGAGTCGCAACGGGCAGGCTCTCGGGTACACGCTCGCGAAGCTCGGGTTCATCAGCGACCAGGAGATCACGAACTTTCTCTCGCAGCAGTACCGCGTCCCGACCATCAACCTCGACGACTACGAGATCGACGCGGACATCCTGAAGCTGGTCTCGAAGGAGCAGTGCGAGAAGCACCGCGTCATCCCCGTCTCGCGCGCGGGAAGCTCGCTCATCGTCGCGATGGCGGATCCGACGAACCTCCACGCGATCGACGATCTCAAGTTCCTCACCGGTTACAACATCGAGCCCGTCATCGCGAGCGAGACGTCGATCCACGGCGCGGTCGAGCGCTACTACAGCATGGGTCCCTCGTACGACGAGGTGATGGCCGGCTTCGAGGAGTCGGAGATCGAGTTCACCGGCGACGAAGACGAGCTGAACGTCCTCGAGCTCGAGAAGGCGAGCGAGGACGCTCCCGTCGTCAGACTCGTGAACATGATCCTGCTCAACGCCATCAAGAAGGGCGCGAGCGACATCCACATCGAGCCGTACGAGAAGAAGCTCCGCGTGCGCTACCGCGTCGACGGCGTCCTCATCGAGGAGATGACGCCGCCGATGAAGCTGAAGAACGCGATCTCGAGCCGCCTCAAGATCATGAGCCAGCTCGACATCGCGGAGCGCCGGCTCCCGCAGGACGGACGCATCAAGCTGAAGCTCGGCAAGGGCCGCGAAATGGACTTCCGCGTGAGCGTCCTCCCGACGCTCTGGGGCGAGAAGATCGTCATGCGGCTCCTCGACAAGGGGAACCTGCAGCTCGACATGACGAAGCTCGGCTTCGAGCAGAAGCCGCTCGACGACTTCCTCTGGGCCATCCGCCAGCCGTGGGGGATGGTGCTCGTCACGGGCCCCACCGGATCGGGCAAGACGACGACGCTCTACTCGGCGCTCAGCGAGCTCAACAAGGTCGACGCCAACATCAGCACCGCGGAGGATCCGGTCGAGTACAACCTCGCCGGCATCAACCAGGTGCAGATGCACGACGAGATCGGCCTCAACTTCGCGATGGCGCTCCGCGCGTTCCTCCGTCAGGACCCGGACATCATCATGGTCGGCGAGATCCGTGACTTCGAGACCGCCGAGATCGCGGTCAAGGCGGCGCTCACGGGCCACCTCGTCCTCTCGACGCTCCACACGAACGACGCGCCCGCGACGATCTCGCGCCTCCTCAACATGGGCGTCGAGCCGTTCCTCATCACCGCGTCCGTCAACCTCGTCCTCGCCCAGCGTCTCGCGCGGAAGGCGTGCGCCGACTGCAAGACGCCGATCACCATCGACACGCAGGCGCTCCAGGACGTCGGGTTCACGCCCCACCAGATCTCGATCGCGGAGGGCCGGCTCATGAAGGGCCAGGGCTGCCGGACGTGCAACGGCACCGGCTACAAGGGCCGCGTCGCGCTCTACGAGGTCATGCGCTTCAACGACGCGCTGAAGGAGATGGTCCTCCAGGGCTCGTCGACCGCGGAGCTGAAGGCCGCGGCGATCAAGCAGGGCATGGTCACCCTCCGCATGGCCGGCATCGGCAAGGTGCTCGACGGCGTGACGACGACCGAAGAGATCCTCCGCGTCACGATGGCGGACTGAAGGAAGAGCAGGGCACCCCGATGACGCAGCAGGCCGGCGAACTGAAGGTCAACCTCCACCAGCTCCTCAAGGCGATGGTGGAGAAGGGCGCGAGCGACATGCACATCACGGCGGGCGCGCCGCCGCTGCTCCGGATCGACGGCGAGGTCATCCCCCTCAAGCTGCCGCCCCTGTCCCCGATGGACACGAAGCAGCTCTGCTACTCGATCATGACCGAGGAGCAGAAGATCCACTTCGAGAAGGAGAACGAGCTCGATCTCTCCTTCGGCGTGAAGAACCTCTCGCGCTTCCGCGCCAACGTCTTCATGCAGCGCGGCGCGGTCGCCGGTGCGATCCGAACCATCCCGTTCAAGATCCTCTCCTTCGACGAGCTCGGGCTGCCGCAGGTCATCACCGACATCGCCAACAAGCCGAACGGGCTCGTCCTCGTCACCGGCCCGACGGGCTCCGGAAAGTCGACGACGCTCGCGTCGATCATCGACAAGATCAACAGCGAGCAGCGGGTCCACATCCTCACGATCGAGGACCCGATCGAGTACCTCCACCCCCACAAGATGGCGGTGGTGAACCAGCGCGAGGTCGGCGCGGACACGCAGTCCTTCAAGGGCGCCCTCCGCTACGTCCTCCGGCAGGATCCGGACGTCGTCCTCGTCGGCGAGATGCGCGACCTCGAGACGATCGAGGCCGCGCTCACGATCGCCGAGACGGGTCACCTCGTGTTCGGAACGCTCCACACGAACACGGCGGTGTCGACGATGAACCGCATCATCGACGTGTTCCCGCCGCACCAGCAGGACCAGATCCGGAACAAGCTCTCCTTCGTGCTCCAGGGCGTCGTCACGCAGCAGCTCATGCCGCGGATGGGCGCGCCCGGGCGCTGCCTCGCGATGGAGATCCTCGTCCCGAACGTCGCGATCCGGAACCTGATCCGCGAGAACAAGATGCACCAGATCTACGGCCAGATGCAGGTCGGTCAGGACAAGTTCGGGATGATGACCCTGAACCAGAGCCTCATGAACCTGTTCCTCCGCCGCTTCATCTCGCTCGAGCAGGCGCTCAGCCAGTCCGTGGAGCCGGAGGAGCTGAAGAACATGATCGAGCAGAAGCAAGCGAAGCTCGCCCAGCAAGGGCCGGGCGCGCCCGGTCAACCGTACCGCTGAGGCGCGCGCATCGCGTCGGGCGGTAGGTCACCGCTCTCGCTCCCTCATCGTTTCGACTGGCAGCCGGCGAACGTCGGCGAGCAGGTGTCGTTCGCCGTTGGCGGCGGGGTCGCGCAACCCTCGAGCTTCGGCTCGCAGCGGGCATCGGCCAAGCACTCGCTCGCCGCGAGGACGGCGCACGGATCGGGCTGCGCGACCTTGGCCTTGCAGCCGAGGAAGGTGGGTGAGCACGCGACGCCCGGAGGCGGAGACGGACACCCGCCGAGCTCGGGCTCGCAACGCGCATCGGCCAAGCACTGGCTCGCGTCCAAGCCTTCGCAGGTGGCACTCGTCGAGGCTTTCTCCTCGGAGCCCACGCGAGCTTCAGGCGTCGCGCCGCAAGCGGTGAGGAGTCCGAACGTGAGGAAGCCGAGGAAGGAACGGGCCGGAAGCATGGAGCGTCTGTCGTCTTTCTGGACCAAAGGGTTCGGCCGCCGGCGAGCAAGGTCCTTGCCACCGCGCCCGCACCCACGACGGACGTGATTCCTCGTCGTTTCGGCCGAGACATCGCCCCAGGGGCATGCCACCTCGTGCCGAATGCGGCACATGATGGCATAGCGGCCGGGGTCGGGGCCCGCGTCGACCTTCAGCGCCGCCGCGCGCCGGCCGCGGGAATCTTCGCGAGCCCGAGCTTCTCGGCCGCGGCGACGACGTCCGGCGTCGTGGCCCCGGCCGACACGACCGCCCGCGTGAGCTCGGCTCCGTGGCGCGCGTCGCGAACGGCGCCGTACGCCATCACGGCCCACATCCGGACGGGCAACGGCGCCTCTCTCGGAGGGTCCTCGCCCGTGATGGCGCTCTTCGCCTTCTCGATCTCGTTGTTCGACGCGAGCGCGTAGGCCCGCAGCCACTTGGTCGCAGGGCCGCCCGCGTTCGGGTGGGTCTTGAAGAGGGCGACGGCCTCGGCGGGCTTCCCCGCGGAGACGAGCGCGAAGATCCGCTCGGCCATCACGCGCGGCGTGACCGTGCCCACGTCGAACGCGGCCCGGGAGAGCTGCTCGGCGTCGTCGGTCTTGCCCTGGTAGCGCGCGAGGCGCGAGAGCCGGAGCGCGCGGAGGCTCCGCACGTTCCCCGTCCAGAGACCTGCGATCTTCGAGGCGGTCTCGAGATCCCCGGTGTCGAGCGCCTGATCCATCGCGACGAGGTCCGCCCACGGCGCGTCGTCGTCGGCCATGTCGGTGAGCTTGTCGTTCGAGATGCCGCTACCCCTGCCTTCGAGGAGCGCCGCGCCGCGGAGGAGCGGGACGACGAACGGTAGCCTCCGCGCCTCCTCCGGGACGGGCTCGAGCGCGCGGCTCATGCGCTCGGTGTCGACCTTCTCGTACGCGACGGCTGCGGCCACGACGGCGACGTCGGGCGACGCGGGCGGCAGCTCCTCGGCCGCCTTCGCGGCCTCGTCGAGGCGAGCGCCGAGGAGCGCGACGCGGGCCGCGAGCACGCGCGCCGGCGGGTAGACGGCGGAGTAGGAGACGGCGGCGAGCGCCGCCTTCCGCGCGAGCGCTTCGTCCCCGGCGGAGAGCGCGATGCCGCCGAGCCAGGACGCGATCCCCGGGGTGTCGGCGAGCGCCAGACCCTTCTGGAGCTCCGGCTTCGCGTCGTCGACCTTGTGCTGCTCGAGCGCCATGATCGCCCGCACCGCGTGGGGCACCGCCGCGAGCGGGGCAGGGAGGACGGGCGCGTTCGCGGCGATCTCCTTGACGTCCGCCGGCGGCTCTCCGCGTCGCGGATCGCGCGCCCACGCGAGCGCGACGAGGGCGGCCCCCTCGGCGCGGCTCGGCGACGACGCGCGGATCTCCTTCGCGATCTCCGCGGCGCGCCTCGGATCGCCGTCGACCGCGGTCGCGCGGGCGAGGAGGACCTTCGCCAGGAAGAGCTCGGGATCGAGCTTGGCGGCCGCCTCGTAGCGCTCGATCGCGCGGGCGTCGCCGGCGCGCTCGAACGTCGCGCCCGCGACGAGCTGGTAGGTCGCGTCGTCCTGGGCGACGGCGTCCCACTTCGCGAGCGTCGCGGCGGCGCCTGCCGTGTCGCCCTGGAAGAGGAACGACGCGACCGACGCGAAGGCGATCTGGCGGTCCGGGACGCCGGTCTCCTTCGCGCGCTGCGTCGCGTCCTCGAACGCGAGGCTCTCGCCGCCCTTCAGGAGCCCGAGCATCGCGCGCTCGCGCGCCCAGCTGAGCGCCGCGTGCGGTGACCGCGACTCGAGCTCGAACGAGCGCGCGAGCGCCTTCTCGGCGCCCTCGAGGAGCGCCGGATCGCTCGCGCGGAGATCGGCGTCGACCTTCGCGAGGAGCCTCTCGGCCTCGACGTGCGCCTTCGCGCGCTGGTCCCGCACCCAGTAGAACGTGCCTGCCGAGCCGCCGACGAAGAGGACCGCCATCGTCACCAGCACCGCGAAGCTCGCGACGCGGCGCTTGCCCTTCGGCGCGCTCTCCCACGTGGTCGCGTCCGGCTTCACCGCGCCGTCAGGCTCGAAGACGCCGGCGATCTGGAGCGCCTCCAGCACGTCGCGAGGCTCGGGGACGGGCTGTCCGTCCGCGGACGACGGGCGGCGCGGCGCGAGGAGGGGATTCTGCGGGATCGCCGGCTCGGGGACGCGCACGCCGGGCTGGGCCGCGAAGGCGCCGCCGTGGGGCGCCGTGACGGCGCGCTGCACAGGGAGGTTCGCCGTCCCGCTCTGGGGAGCCGACGCCGGACCGTGACCCCCGGCGGCGTACGCCGGGGCGGGCGGATGCGGGACGGCGTTCGTCTGGCGGAACACGCCGTCGTCGTCGAGGTCGGGGATGCTCTCGGCGCGGAGCCGCGGGAGCTCGTTCGTCTGCTCGGACGACGGCGTCAGCGGACGCCCCGCGGCAGGTCGGGGCGCGGGCAGAGGCGGGGCCGCGGGCGGAGGGAGCCCTCGCGCGGGAGGCGGTCGCGACAGCGCTTCGTCGATCGCCGCGCGCACCTGACGACCTTCGCGAACCTGCGTCTCGAGGTCGTCCGTGAGCTCGTCCTCCGGCGCGCGCGGACGAGCGTGGCCGTTCGTGCCTGGCGCGCTCGCGACCTCTCCCGCGAACTGCTTCGCGACGGCGATCATGCCGCTCGAGCGCTGGGTCGGCAGGAGCGCGCGCGCCCGCTCGAGGAGCGCCGGGGCCCGCGCATCCCGGGCGCCGAACTGGACCGCGCGCTCGAGCACCTTCTCCGCGCGCTCGGCGTCCCCGCGCCGGAGGAGCACCTCGCCGAGCCAGCGGTAGACGTCCCCGTCGCGCGGCGCGAGCCTACCTGCGGCGACCAGCACGCTCTGCGCGTCGTCGAGGCGCCCGGTGTCGCTGTACATGCGCGCCGCCGCGAGGAGCGCGCTCACGTCGAGCTGCCGCGAGGCGTGGCTGCCGACGACGTCGACGAGGTCGGGCCGGTGCGAGCTCCGCAGCGCGTCGCACAGCGCCACGGTCACCGCGGCGTCGGCCGGGTTCCGTTGCCAGCGCGCGTAGAGGTCGTCGACCGTGTCCGACATCGACGCTCCCAGGCTACCGGAAGACTCCGGTTGTGTCCCGCCCTCCGTGCGGGCGACACTTCCCCGGCAGGCGAGAGGAAGGGGAGAGCGGGATGAGCCACGAGTCCGTGTTCCGGTACCAGGTCGGCTTCGAGCGGGGAGACGCCTCCGGCAACATGCGCCTCGGCAAGCTCGAGGGCATGTACGAGGAGCTCTTCGCCGAGGTCATCGAGGACGGCGTCATCACGCAGGAGGAGCGGAACCAGCTCGACAAGATGGCCGACAACCTCGGCCTCGACCGCGACCGCCTGCGGCGCCTCGAGTCGGCGCTCCAGGCTGCGTACGAGGCCCGCCACCGGGTCGTCATCAAGGATCTCTCGTTCGACGACGCGCCGCCGCCCGCGACGATCATGCCGCTCGAGCCGGCGACCGATCAAAGGACGTTGGCGCTCGAGCGGCGGATCAAGCACCTCGAAGCGCGCATCAAGGAGCTCGAGCACGACCTCGAGGAGGCGCGCACCCACGTCGCCGTGGAGGTCGACCTCTCCGACGTGTCCGGCAAGGTCGTCCCCGACGACGATCCGGCGGAGCTCGCTCGCCGCGTGCGTCACGATCCGCGCGACGAGGAGGCCCTCCACGCGCTCTACCGCCTCTACGGCAAGCACGCGGACGTCGACCGGCAGTGGTGCGTCGCGCAGGTGCTCGCGTACCTCGGCGTGGCGAAGCCGGAGGAGAACGAGCTCTTCGCGAAGCACCGGGAAGCGGCGCTGATCCGGCCGAGCGCGCCGGTCACGCAGGACGCGTGGCGGCGCCTCCTCTTCCATCCCGAGGAGGAGCCGCTCGTCGGGGAGATCTTCTCCGTCGTCGTCTCGGCCGTCCTCGTCGGACGCCTCTCCGCGCTCCGCCGGGACAAGCAGCTCGTGAAGCTCGATCCCGGAAAACGGCAAGATCCGGAGAAGACGACGGTCCAGGCCGTCCGCTGCTTCCACTGGGCAGCGGCGATCCTCGGCATGCACTCGCCCGCGCTCTTCGCGGATCCGGACTACGAGGGCTTCGTCGAGATGGTGCCGGGCATGCCCCCGTCGTCACGCATCGGGGCGAAGGCGCTCTCGGGACGCAGCGCCGCGGAGCTCGCGTTCCTGGCCGGCCGCCACCTCGCGAACTACCGCGAGGAGCACTTCGTGAAGATGCTGGTCCCCGGCGCGCGCGGCCTCGAGGACGTCTTCCTCGCGGCGCTCTCGATCGGCAACCCCGGGCTCCCGATGAGCGCCCAGGTGAAGCAGCTCGTCCTCCCGATCGCGCAGGCGATCGAGCCGATCCTCGAGCCGCAGTCGATCGATCGACTCCGGGGGCACTTCCTCCGCTTCGTGGAGGAAGGCGGCCGGACGAACCTGCAGCGCTGGTCGGTGTCCGTCTCGCGCACGTGCTCGCGGAGCGGGCTCCTCCTCGCGAACGACCTCCGCGCGGCGCACGCGGTCCTGTCGGCGGAGGATCCGGCCCACGTCGCCGAGGGCATGGACGACCTCATGACCTTCGTCGTCTCCGAGCGCTACGCGAAGCTGCGGAAGCAGATCGGGATCGCGGTCGCTCAGGTGTCCTGAGCGGCTCAGCGGTCCGGGATCGTCTTCAACGCCGCGGCGACGATCGGGTAGCTCGCCTTGCGGCGCTCGCGCCAGCGCGGGACCACCTCCCACGTGGGCCACGCGAAGCGCGCCGTCTCGACGAGCTCGCCGCCGAGCGAGACCGCGATCCGGAAGCCGTCCGAGATCACCGTCTCGCGCGGCGGGGTGGCGGGGTCGTCGTCGAGGACCCTGCGCTCGGACGGGTCGGTGACGTTGAGGAGCGTCCAGGGCACCCGGACGTGGACCTTCGCGGACGGCTCCGAGCTCACCGCCCACTGGTTGCCGTCGTCGCCGGGGCTCCGCACGCGGAGGCGGCCGATGTCCTGGAAGGTCGCGGGGAACTCCCACCTGCCGTCGTCGCTCCCGTGCTCCTCGTTGTTCTGCCATCGGACGAGGTTCCAGGGGCCGCCGTCGGTCGCGAGCGAGCGGTACGCGCGGCCCGTGCCGAGGCGGTACTCGCCGGGACGGCGGTTCGCGCGCTGGACCTCGAACCACACCGAGAGCTGGTCGTACGCGTCCGTCACCTTCAGATCCGCGGTGGCCGGGAGCGTCACGTCGAGCGCGAGCTCCGAGCGCTGCGTCGTCCGCGTCCCGTCGGGGAGGACCGTCTCGCCGCGGTCGTCGGCGTACGTGTCGTACCCGACGACGAGCCGCTCCGCGTCGGCGAGCGGCGTCGCGAGGGTGAGCTCGACGTGGAAGAACTCGGGGTCGGCCGCGAGCCTCACCTCGCGGACGCGCCCGCTCGCGGTCGTCTTCGGGAAGGCGCCGAAGTCGGGCGGGTCGGTCTCGAACCCGAGGAGCCCGAAGTTCTGCTCGGGGCTCGTCACGTTGTGCCAGAGGCGGTAGCGCTCGCGAGGCATCGCGAGCTCGTCGACGATCCACGTCCGCTTCCACCACTCGTCGATCCACGCGAACAGGATCGCCCCGCCGGTGCCGGCGTCGTACGTGTTGCGGAAGAGGCGCGCGTCGTCCTCCCCCTGCTGCACCTCGTCCTGGCCTCCGTGGTTCATCCCGCTATGGGCGTAGTGCGCGTTGCCCCAGCTCGAGGGGACGCCCACCTCCGCGATGACGAGGGGCTTCGGGTAGTAGTGCGCGCGCAGCGCCTTCAGGTAGCCGAGGTAGCTGTTCGGTCCGACCGCGTCCCGCTCGGTGACGTAGGACGGGTCCTCGCTCATGAAGTCCGGGTAGTACGGGTACGCGTGGTAGCTCGCGAAGTAGCCGGGCTCGTAGCGGGTCGTGTCGAGCTTCGCGAGATCGATCTGCTGCGTGTCCTCGCCCGCGCCGCTGGACCCCTCGGTCGGATGGCGGAGCGCGTCGAGTGTCGGCCAGCTCGACATGCTGAGCGGCCGCAGCACGCCATAGCGCTCGGCCTCGTACGTCGCGATCCGATCGAGGCGCTCGGTCCACCAGACCTCGACCTCGCTGGCATCGCGGATCGAGAGGTAGCGCCCCTCGAAGCTCGCGCGCGCGCCGGGGAGGACGTTCGTGGTGGAGACTTCTCCGGGAAAGACCTCGCGTCCGACGAGCCACCCGAGCACCCACGGCGAGATGTCGGTGTCGTACTCGCCGTGTCCGCGGCCCTTCCGCTCGAAGACGTAGTTGTTGCCGTGCACGCAGTCGATCGACTCGACGATGTTGTCGTCGTAGTGGGACTGCATGTCCCGCAGGTTCGACGTCGGGTTCTCCTCGTCGAGCCAGATCCCGTGGAACACCCAGAGCGGCCGGGAGCGATGCGCCATGTTCCACGCGTGGAGGCGCCGGTAGAAACGGGGGTAGTGGAGGGTGTAGAGCCGGATGGTGTTGATGCCCATCTCGGCGAGCATCGAAAACCAACGGTCGTAGTCCTCCTCCGTCGCGGCGAGGTCGCCCGGCTGGGTCCCGGGGACGGCGATGCCCATGTTCATGCCCTTCACGAAGAGGGGCGTGAACGTCGAGGTGGCGCCGTCGTAGATCTGGAGGCGGCCCTCCGCAGCCTTGAACGGTATCGGGAAGAGGGGGACCTCGTCCCGCGGCGACAGCCCATCGCTGCAGGCGCTCGTGGTGACGGCCAGCGCGACGACGAGAGCGGAGGCGGAGAGGAGGCGGAGCACGCGCGACCCCAAGGGTAGCGGACGGTCTGCCCGGTATGCGAGATTCGGCGACCGGATGCGCTCTTCGCGACACCTCCTCGTCGACCTCGCGAGCGTCACGGCGGGGCTGTCGCTCGCCGGCGCCGTCGTCGCGGTGGGGTGCGGCGGGGCCCCGGCCTCGCTCCTCCCGCAGCGGAGCGCCTCGGTGGAGGGAGACGCCGCGGCTCACCCGTACGTCAGCCGCGAGGCCGCGCTGGATGCGGGCCTCGTGGAGGTCGACGCGTCGCTCGTGACGACGGGGCGCGGCCCGGCGGTCGTCGCGCGGCGCACGCCGCCCCCGGAAGAGGCCACGTGCGCGAAGGAGGCCAGGGGGGCGCTCACCTTCGGCGACCGCCCCGTGTATCCGGACAGGATCGAGCGCGGCGCTTCGTTCGTCGCGCGCCTCTTCGTCGGGAACGCGGGCGCGTGTACGCGTCGCGTGACGATCCCGCTCGGGTTCACGCCGCCGCGGACGACCGCGACGCGGACGGTGGACTTCACGGTCTACGTCCCACCGCGCGGCGCGTTCGTCGATCTCCGGCTCGAGGGAGACGAGCTCGCGGACGCGGACGTGACGCCGGGCCGCTACGCGCTCACGTTCGCGGTGCTGGACGAGGAGGGGAAGCCCGTCGGGCGCCCGTCGTCGGGCAACCCCTTCCGCGTCGGTCACGACGAGATCGTCCTCCCGAAGAAGCCGGATCTTCCGGCCAGGATCGGACGGGCCGAGGACCTCGTCGTGTCGCTCGTGATCCACAACATCGGCGACACGGCGAACCGAGTCACGCCGCTCATCGTCTTCACGCGGCCGGGCGAGACGACGGGGATCGAGCACTACGACCCGCCGACGCTCGTCGTGCCGGGGGTCGCCGGTCACACGTTCCGGCTGTCGCGCGAGACGCGGGAGGCAGAGAAGATCGGGCCCGGCGCGTGGCTCGTGACGATCACCGTGTTCGACGCGGCCGGAGATCGAATGGGCTCCTTCGCCGGCCTCCCGCTCGCGATAGGCACCGTCGACCTCCGCCTGCCGCGGCCGGACCTCCCCGTGCGCGTGAGGGAAGCCGAGCCGCTCCGGGCGACCTTCCGCTTCGAGAACAAGGGGGACACCGCCGACAAGGTCACCTGCGTCGTCGCCTTCACCCGTCCCGGGAGCACCGCGACGCAGGAGGTCTCCTTCGTCCGCGAGGTCCCGCCGGGCGGCGTCACGTTCGACGCGGTGGTCGACGTCGCGACGCGGAAGGAGCGAGGCATCGGGCGGGGCGTGTGGCTCGTCTCGACCGCCGCCTTCCGTGGCTCCGGCGAGCGGATCAAGAGCTTCACGGGGCACTACCTGGAGATCGTCGACTAGAGGGGGTCACCACCGGGTCGAGACGCCGACCTCGATCGCGGGGCCGATCGCGGAGGTCCCCGTGCGGATGTTCTCGCGTCGCTCGAGGGAGAGCGCGAGGTCCAGGCCGAGGCGGCGCTCCACGAGGCGCTGGCCGATCAAGGTCACGATGTGGCTCCGCAAGGACGAGAGCTCGGTCGCGAGCGGGTTCCGTTCGAGCTGGAGGCCGTACGTGTAGTCGACCGCGGCGCTCGTCCGACCGTCGAAACGGTACGTCACGCGCGCGCCCGCCGAGCTCACGACGACGGCGCCGATGTTCCGTTCCCGGACCCGCACACCGGTCATCCAGTAGCGCGCGCTGACCTCGACGCGGTCGGCGGGCGTGACGACGAGCGCGGGCGAGAGGATCGAGACGTCGCGGTCGCCGGCGTACCGCCAGTACGCGGTGGAGAGGTGGAGCCCGGCGAGCCGCCCGAGCGGGACGAAGGAGCCGACGCCGAGCGCGAGCAAGGGAAGCGTCACCCCTGGCGCGCTCACGCCGACGGAGCCTCCGAGGTAGCTCCCGTTCGCGAAGTGCTTCCATATCCCGAGGCTCGGGCGCCCATCCACGATCGTCGTCTTCTGCGGGCCGCTTCGGGTCTCGCGGGCGGCCCCGTAGCGGCCCATGACGGTGGTCCCGAGCTCGAAGCGCCACGTCCCGAAGCGCTGCATCACGGCCGCGTCCGTCGTGACGAGGTCGTCGTAGCCCGACGGAAAGATCTGAACGCGTTGCCCGAATCGCGCGAGGCCGACGAGCACGCGGTCGCGAGCCTCCGCGATCTCGGGGTCGAGCGGTGCGATGCGCGCGGCCTCGTCCAGATCGCGCTGCGCCGTCCTGGCGTCGCCGCCCCACGCCGCGAGCCGCGCGTGGCGCGCGAGCAGCTCCACCGAGAGCGGCGCGTGGCGGAGGCCCTCTTCGAGCTGATCTCGCGCGTCGGCGAATCGGCGCTCCTGGACGAGCACGTCCGCGAGGACGGCGCGTGCGTCGACGTTGCTGGGCGAGCGGGAGAGCACGGCGCGTGCGCCGTCCTTCGCGAGCACGAAGCACCCGTCGGCGGCGTCCGTCCGCGCGAGACCGACGGCGGCCTCCTCGTCGAGCGGGTCGCGCACGAGGACGGCGAGATAGAGCGCGCGAGCGCGAGGGCGATCGCGCGCGGTCGTGACCGCACCGGCCTCCGTCAGCGCGGCGTCGATGTCTCGAACGGGGGCGACGTCGTCGGCCGCGGCGCACGCGAGACCGCTCCGTCCGGCGGCTCCGGCCACCCCGCCCGAGAGCGCCGTCGCGACGGCGAGGAGGGACCCGAACGCGCGCGAGAACGAACCCCTCTTCCCCATCCGTCGTCGTCCGCGCTCCAGCGACTCGCCTTCGAGGCGAGCCTCGCACATTTGGAGGTAGGATGGTCGGCCTCCATGCGACGCGCCCCAGGTCTCTCGTCGCTCGTGCCGGCGAACGCGCTCGTCCTGGGCCTCGTGCTCGCGTCGGCTACCCTGGCCGGCGCTTCGCGCGCGGACGAGCCCGACCGGCGCTTCGCGCGAGGCGGCGCCGTGATCCTCACCGCGGATCGACTCCTGCCGCTCGTGAGCCACACGCGGCAGGACGTCGCCTGGTCGGAGGGCTCCGTCGCGAATCGCGTCTCGGACTCGGGGACCACGTTCGCGTTCGCCGGGCGCGAGCCGAGCCTAGGCGCCGTGCACACCATCCCGCGCCTCGCGGTCGACGTCGGGCTCGGCGGAGGGCTCACGATCGGGACGAGCTTCGCCTTCGCGGTGGGCGTCGCCGGACCCCACGCCGAGACGCGCTCCTCCGCGGGGCTGCCAGACGTGCGGCGGGAGAACGACGCTCCGCGCGGCACCTTGCTCGGATTCGCGCCGCGCGTCGGCTACGCGTTCGCGCTCACGCGCACGCTCGCGCTCTGGCCTCGCGCCGGCTTCTCCTTCCACGCGCTCGAGACGGCGACGGAGGAGAGCTCGAGCGCCGCCGTCGTCCGGACCGAGACGACCGACACGCTCTTCTCCCTCGGCGTGGAGGGGCAGCTCGTGTGGACGCCGTTCGAGCACGTCGTGCTCCTCGCGGGACCGGTGCTCGACGCGCCGCTGATGGGCGCCCACGCGACGGCGCTCTCCCAGGCGGGCGTCGTGAAGGAGCGCTCCGACGACCTTCGGGTCTGGCACCTCGGCGTGGCCTTCGCGATGGGATTCACCTTCGACCCGTGACGGGCCCGCCGAGCGCGCGGCGGAGGGCCTGACAGAGACCCTCCGCGAGGTCGAGCTGTCGGGGCGCCCCTGGCGCGCCGCCGATCGCCGCGATGCATGCATCGTACAAGCTCGCCAGATGTCCGCTGACCACCGCGGAGGTCCTCCCTCCGGTAGGATCGAGCGCCGCATAGAGGGCGCTGAGCGCGCCGAAGGCCTCGGTGAGCGCGCGGTCCCGCTCTGCGCTGGGCGCGGCGTCTCCCGCCGACGGGCGCGCGCGTTCGAGCGCCTCGAGGAGCCGGTCGAGGAGGGGGAGGGTGAGGTCCGACCCATGGTCCGCACGTGGGTACGGAGTCTCGTGGAGCATCACGACTCCTCGAACGGCACTCTGGCGCGAAACTTCAGGATTCCCGACGGGCGCGGCATACTTCATCCGGGGGCTGTCCGGGGTCAGCCACGTCGAGTCGTCCTCAGTGCACGCCATCGCGAACCTCCTCACCGTCCTCGACGCCGTCGTCGTCGGCTACGTGCTCGTGTTCTTCGCGATCAACGTGGGGTTCGTCTTCCTCAGCCTCCGCGGGATCCGTCGCGAGCTCGCGGGGGAGGACGTCAGCCCGGCGATCCGCCGCGTGCGCGACCGCTTCCTTCCGCACATCACGCTCCTCGTGCCCGCGTACAACGAGGAAGTCACGATCTGCGAGAGCGTCAAGTCGCTCCTCCGGCTCCAGTACCCGAGCTTCGAGATCGTCATCTGCAACGACGGCTCGAAGGACAAGACGGTGGATGTCCTTCTCCGCGAGTTCCACTTCGTCCGGACGGAGATCGACTACGACGACCAGCTCGCCTGCGCGAAGATCCGCGGGTTCTACGAGGTCCGGGGGCCGCTCCCGCCCGGCCTCCGCCGCCTCGTCCTGATCGACAAGGAGAACGGCGGGAAGGCGGACGCCCTGAACGCCGCGATCAACGTCTCGCAGGGCGAGTTCGTGACGAGCATGGACGCCGACAGCCTGCTCACGCCCGACGCGCTCCTCCTCGCCGCGCGTCCCATCGTCGACGCGCGCGGCGACGGCGTCGTCGCGGTCGGCGTCCAGGTCGGGATCTCCAACGGCTCTCTGGTGGAGAACGGTCGCGTCGTCGAGATGCGCCTCCCGGGCGCGTGGATCGCGCGCTTCCAGATCGTCGAGTACATGCGCTCCTTCGCGCAGGGGCGTGTCGCGTTCGCGGCGCTCCGGTCCCTCCTCGTCCTCTCCGGCGTCTTCGCCCTCATGAAGCGCGAGCACGTCGTCGCGATCGGGGGATTTCTCACGAAGGGGATGAAGAACAAGATCGGCCTCGAGTACTGCGGCGCCGGCGTGCACACGGTCTGCGAAGACATGGAGATCGTGGTGCGCCTCCATCGCTACCTCCTCGACAAGGGCTTGCCGGGCACGATCGAGATCCTCCCGTTCCCCACCGCGTGGACCGAGGCCCCCGAGAACTACAAGGACATCGGCAAGCAGCGCTCTCGCTGGTACCGCGGGCTCCTCGAGGTGCTGAGCTACCACCGCGGGATGATGTTCAACCCGCGCTTCAAGCAGATCGGGCTCTTCTCGCTGCCCTATCAGCTCGTCTTCGAGGCGCTCGCCCCGATCATCGAGTGCGCCGGCTACGTCGTCCTGCTCGTGACGCTCGCCCTCGGCGTCCTCTCGCTCACGTCCCTGCTCACGTTCCTCGGCCTCGCCGCCGCGATCAACCTCTCGCTCAGCTCGCTCTCGCTCCTCCTCTGCATCTACACCGAGCGGGGGGCGGGGGAGCGCGGAGCGGGCATCGCGCTCTTCCGCTACGAGCGGCTCTTCGACGTGCTCGTCCTCCTCCTCGCCGGCTTCGTGTCGAACTTCGGGTACCGGCAGTACCTCGTCGCGTGGCAGCTCAAGGGCCTCTGGGACTTCCTGAAGGGGAAGCAGGGCTGGGACAAGTTCGCGCGCAAGGGCTTCGCGACGAGGCCCGCATGACGGTGGATCCCCTCGTCGTATCCGTGGTCGGACGCCCGGACGGGAGCCCCCGCACGTCGCGCGCGCTCGCCGTGCTCGAGCGGCTCGGGGCGACCGTGCTCCCGGCGACGCCGGAGGCGGCGCTCGGCGCGGTCGTCAACGGCGCGGACGCGATCCTGCTCGACGTCGAGAGCGACCCGAGGGCCTTCTACCCGCTCGCGGCCGCGATCCGCGCGGATCGTGAGGCGTCGTCGCTCCCGCGCGCCGTCCTCGCCTCGGACGGCACGCTCGCCGCGGACCTCGGCGCCTTCGGGGTCGTCGTCGTCGTCGCCTCCGACCTCGACGTGGAGAGCGGCGTGACGGAGCTCGTCCTGCGCGCGCGGGCGAGGCGGCAGGAGACGGCCCGCGCGGCAGAGCTCGAGGGACAGCTCGTCGCGATGAGGCGGCGGCTGCGGAAGCTCCGCGAGCACGGCTCGACCCTCGCCCACGACGCCCGCGTCCTCTTCGGGGTGGTCATCGGCTTCGGCTGCAACCTCCGTGACGGCATCGTCGGTCCGGTCGACGAGACGCAGGCGAAGCACCTCGCCAACATCGTCGCCGCCGCGAACGACGCGAGCACGCTCGTCGATCGTCACGCCGCCGCGCTCTCGGCGATCGCGCTCGAGGCCGAGCGCGACGAGCGCCTCGCCAGCCTCGAGTCACGCGCCGACCCCCGCCGACGCCTCCACGACGTCGGCGAGCTCGTCCGCGCGACGGCCTCGATGTTCGAGGGGATCGCGGCGGGGAAGGGCGTCGCGCTCCACGTGGAGACCGAGTCGGTCCTCGCCTGGTGCGACGCGGTCCTCGTGAAGCAAGCGCTCGTCAACCTCGTCACCAACGCGCTCAAGTTCACGGAGCGCGGCGGCTCCGTCGAGGTCGCCGCGCTTCGCCGAGCGCCCGCGAGCGGGAGCGGCGGGGCTGCGCGCACCGAGGTCGAGATCTTCGTCGTGGACACGGGGCCTGGCGTCCCGCCGGCCGAGCGCCGGCGCGTCTTCGAGCGGGGCGTCCGGCTCGAGCGCGACGCGGCGACGCCCGGCAGCGGCCT